>JAPWTS010000004.1 GCA_028275925.1 Thermofilales archaeon | reverse complement strand
TAAAGAGCGCTAACCGAGGACTGGTTTAACCCCCCCTTGGGCTCACCCCGACAAGCCCTTATAATTAAATCCTGCGCGTTAGCAGGTTCGAACCGGGCGGTTCAAAGAAAGAACTACGATAACCCTTCGGGATGAGCGAAATGTTTTTATATTTCGGCTAGGAAAGCAGGGTGGCGGGAGAATGGGAAAAAGGGTGAGCGTGAGCGTCCACGTGAAGGTCTCCGGCGACAGGTACTCCGCGCTCGGCGAGCTCGACTATAGGGGGTACGAGCTGAGGGTCAGCGAGGGCGACCGGTGCATCTTCGCGCTCTCGGGCTCCACGCCGGAGGAGGTGAAGGAGAAGCTGGTCAAGGCGCTGGAGGAGGTCAGGGGCGTCGCCGAGAGGGCCCTCGAGCTGCTCAAGCTGTACGGGGTGGGCGGCGGTGGCGACTAGCAGGCTCCTAGCCCTAGCCCCAGCGCTGATCGCGGCGATCGCAGCCGCGGCGGCGACCGCCCAGCCCCTGATGATGAGCGCGACCGACTTCTGGGACATCAGCGTCGACGCGCCCCGCGAGGCTAAGACGGGCGAGACGATCCAAGTATGCGTCAACCTGCAGCCCTTCCACAGGGTGTACGTCGTGAGGGCCGAGGTCAGCATCTACGGGATATACCCCAGCGTCATCGATGAAACCCTACTTTACCGCACCGTCCTCGACTCCAAGTTCAGGAAGTGCTTCGTCGGCAACACCAGCGCGTCGGCTGGGCTCGTGAGGGTGCGCCTAGCGATAGACTACGTGGACTCGCGCAAGCAGAACCACTACGTCGCCGTTTCGGCGCCCGTGACCGTGGTCTCGCCGATACCTCTGTCGCAGTTCTCGTACGTGAAGGAGCAGTACGAGAGGTGCAAGAGGGAGGAGCGGTACTGGTACGAGCACTACCAGGAGTGCGCGAACCAGAGGCAGGAGTGCGCGGTGAAGCTGGCGAAGCTCGCGGGCGAGCGCGCCTGGTGGGAGGCGACGGCCAAGGAGCTCAACTCCAGCTACACCGAGCTGCTCGCGAGGTACGAGGGACTCAAAAGCGCCTACGACGCGCTGGGGGCGGAGCTCGCGAGATGCAGGGCGGAGGCGGCGGCTCTGCTCGCCGCGCTGGCGCTCGTGGCGCTGGCGCTCCCCGCCCTGTGGGCAAAAGCTAGGAAGAAATAAAAAATATTTTTTCTTTGTTTTTCACTCTAGGGCGCGGGCGAAGCTCACCACCACGGCGTTCTTGGTGCCGTTCTTCCCGACGCCCGCGCACCTCCACCTCCGGCCGTTGACCCCGAACTCCCCGATCTTGCCGAACAGAGCGAGTACGTCGTCGACCATCACCTGCGTGTCCCTCGTCGACCGGAAGTCGAAGTAGCGGGTGCCCCAGCGGTGCGGCAGGAAGCTGGCCGCCGTGCCGCGCTGGTCGGAGAGGAAGAGGGCGAGAATGAGGCAGAGGGACACCTCCCTAGCCTCGCTCGGCAGAGAGTAGTAGACCGGCTTCCGCCAGAGCGGGCAGGCGCCGAGGAGGCGGGGCAGGAGGGAGATGACGTCTGGGTCGCTGCTCCGGAGCTTGCCCTTCTCCACCGCAGCCGCCACGTCGAGCACCAGCCTCCTCGGGACGTAGGCGCAGACCTCGCCGAGCTGGGCCGGCACCACGATCCCCGCCATCCCTCCCACCGGTTGCAAGCCTTGCAACAGAGGTAAAAAAGCTTTTCTGTTGCGCCCTTCCAGCGCGCCGGTCTGCCGGCAACCGATATGCTTTTATGCGCCCTAGGCTATGCCGCCCCCGTGGGCGAGATGGGCGCCGGCGGGAAGGGGCCCTGGTGGAAGCCGAAGAGCGCGAGGGCCACGCTCTCCCTAGCCTTGACGCTCAAGCTGGTCGGCGAGATGGAGCCCCTGCCCCTGCGGGCGGCCGGCAGGCTGCTCGAGGAGGCTAGGGCCAAGCGGGGCGCGCCGATAGGGCAGAGGGCCGTCAGGGCGCACATCGAGTACGCGCTCTGGGCCGGCTACCTGACCGCCGAGGTCAGGGACGGGAGGGTCTGCCTAAAGCTGACGGAGAGGGGGAGGGAGCTCGTCGAGAGGGTGTTCGGTGGCTGAGCAATGAGCTTCAAAGGGCGCGGCAAAGGGGGGCGCGGGGCTAGGGCGAAGAGGGGGCTGGGGATGTGGAGGGTCGGGGAGCTGGAGCTGGTTCTCGAGCTGGTCGGCGGCGCGGTCGTCGCGAAGCTGTTCTCGCGCTGGTACCCCCGCCGGCGGCTGGTCTGGACTGAGACCTACAGGAGGCGCGACGTCCACGAGCTGTGGTTCGAGGTCAGGGACGCGTTCCTGAGGGAGGGGGCCGTCCCAGACGAGCTGGCGCCCAAGCTGCTGAGGGTCTTGGACGAGGCTGAGGCTAGGGCCCGCGCGGCCCTCGGCGCCTAGGGCCCTCCCCAGCCTTTATGACGCCGTCATATTCCTCGGGCACATTTCGTCAATGATCGTGCTTAATCGCTCTGTTCAAAGAAAAGAGGCTCAATATATATTTTATCTGAGAACGGCGAAAGTAATCTAGACCCCCCCTCCCCCCTCTCTTATTACTATACTACTTACTACCTACTATACTATAGTTAGTTATAACTATACAACTCCCTTACGTCTAGTAGGTAGTAGAGTACGTCGTTAATGGTTGCGACCATAGGGAGGGGATCCCCCCTCCCCCCTCGAGTCGTCGGCGAGGCCGCCATCTGAGGTCTTCGGGAGGGGCGCCCGAAACGGAGGACGCTGAGCGTTACATTTTTATAACTTTGAAAGGAAAGGTCTAGCGTGCCTAGACCCCGCGTCTTGAAGGAGAAGGGCGTCATTATGCACTTCTACATCGAGCGCAGCTACGCGGAGATGCTGGAGCAGATCGCGAGACGGGAGGGGAAGACCGTCAGCTCGCTCCTCAGGGACGTGGTCATCGACTGGCTGGAGGGCGAGGCGAAGGTCAAATACGGCTTGCAGATCGTCGCCCCGCCGGTGGTGGAGAGGGCCGACACGTCGAAGCTGCCGCCTCTCACGAAGATGAAGCTGAAGGACGTGGAGGATACGCTGAAGGAGGTCGAGCCGGTCATCGATAGGCTGGCGAAGAGGCTGCCCGAGCTCGCCGAGGAGGCGAGGAGGCTGGCGGCCGAGAGGAGGCAGGTGGAGGAGTGGAGGGCGAGGGGCGAGTGGCTGGAGATCGGCGGGCGCTCGGTTCCCGCGGAGAAGTACTACTGGCAGTGGAGGGCGAAGACCGACGGCATGTTCAAGCTGCTGGAGGGGGCCCTGAGCGAGTGGGAGACCGCTAGGAGGAGGTTCTTCAAGGTCGTCTACTACCCCTGGCTCAGGTACCTCCGCAAGGAGGTGCCGGCCGACGTGATGGTGGCGTACGAGGATCGCATCGCAGTCCTGCTCGACAAGATCGACAGGGCGGAGCCGTTCGCCCGCGAGCTCAGGAGGGCGCTGCGCCCCGAGGGGGCGCGGAGGGAGGCGCGCGCTAGGTTTATAAGCCACTCATCCACGTAGCCACCGTGGAGAGTATGCGGGCCGCGGGGGTCAGGAAGAGGCAAGTCAGGCTGTCCATCGAGGAGGATCTCTACCTAGAGCTGGTTCGCAGGTACGGGACGAAGAAGATGCACCTGGCCGTGAACGAGGCGATCAGGAGGTTCCTCCGCGGTGAAGGGCGGTGAGCGGGGCGGAGGTCGAGGGCCCTAGGCTGAGCGGCGAGACGTGGGACGAGCGCTTCCTCAGGTTCTTCCAGACCTTCAAGGACGCGGGCGGGGAGTACAAGTACAGGGCGAGGGTCAGGCGGATGGCGGAGCCCGCGCCCGCGCCGGAGAGCTTCCCCCTCGAGTTCAAGTACGTCCTCGTGAAGTCCACGATGCTCGTCATCGACTTCTCCGACCTCCTCGCCTGGGAGGACGCCGAGACGGGCTATATGCTGGCCGACTTCCTCGTCGAGAAGCCCGACGAGGCGCTGGAGGCCGCTAGGCAGGCGCTCGTCGAGCTGGCGAGGGTCGAGGCGCCCGACCTCCACGCTAGGGCGAGGCACCTGCTGAGGGTCGGCGTCCGCGGCCTGCCGACGAGGATCCCGCTCAGGGCCATCGGGAAGGAGCACGTCGGCAAGCTCGTCTCGTTCAAGGGCATCGTCACGAGGGCGAAGCCGAAGAGCGGTCTCGTGCAGAAGGCGGCGTTCGTCTGCAGGAAGTGCAAGCACGTCCACTACGCGTGGCCCGAGGGCTTCAAGCTGGCGAAGCCGAAGAGGTGCGAGAGGTGCGGGGAGGGGCCGGTGGACTTCGACTTCCGCCTGAGCGAGGTGAGGGACTGGAGGAGGCTCCACGTGCAGGAGCCGCCGGAGGAGCTGCCGCCCGGCAACGTGCCCGTGAGGGCCGTCGTGGACGTGTTCGACGACCTCGTAGACCTCGCCAACCCCGGCGACGAGGTGGTGGTGACCGGCATCGTGAGGGGCGTCCTGAGGGGCGTGGAGACCACGTACTACGTCGAGGCGGTCGGTCTGGACGTGGCGGCGAAGGAGGAGCCGGTCGTCATCACGCCCGAGGACGAGAGGAGGATAAAGGAGATCGCGGCTAGGCCGGACGTCGAGGAGCTGATCGTCTCCTCCATCGCCCCCTCGATAAAGGGTCTCGAGGACGTGAAGCTCGCGATCGCCCTCCAGCTGTTCGGCGGCAACACCGTGGTGTACCCCGACGGCCTCAGGTCGAGGGGCGACATCCACATCCTGCTCGTCGGAGACCCCGGCACCGCGAAGTCCCAGCTGCTCAAGTACGCGGCGATGCTGGCGCCTAGGGGCGTGTACACGAGCGGGAAGGGCGCGACAGCGGCCGGCCTGACGGCGACCGTGGTCAAGGATCCGGAGACCGGCGCCTACACGCTGGAGGCCGGCGCGCTCGTCCTAGCCGACATGGGTCTCTGCGCGGTCGACGAGATCGACAAGATGGACGCGAAGGACAGGGTCGCCCTCCACGAGGCGATGGAGCAGCAGACGGTCTCCATCGCGAAGGCGGGCATCGTGGCGGTGCTCAACGCCCGCACCTCGATCCTCGCCGCGGCGAACCCGACCTTCGGGAAGTACGACCCGAACAGGCCCCTCTCCGAGAACATCTCGCTGCCCGCCCCGATACTCTCCCGCTTCGACCTCATCTTCGTCCTCAGGGACGAGCCGAGCAGGGAGGCGGACGGCGCGCTCGCGGCCCACGTGAGGGCGTACCGCGGGGGCGCCGGCGCCGCCCAGGCCCCGCCGCTCGACCCAGCGTTCCTCCGCAAGTACATCGCGTACGCTAGGGCGAACTGCAGGCCGAGGATCTCCGAGGAGGCGGGGAGGAAGCTGGAGGAGTTCTACGTGGAGATGCGGCAGAAGGCCGCTAGGGCGGGCTCGCCGGTGCCCATCACGCTGAGGCAGTTCGAGGCGATGCTCAGGCTCGCGGAGGCGCACGCGAAGATGAGGCTCAGCCCCGTCGCGGACGAGCGGGACGCGGAGGCCGCGATCAGGCTGATGACCGCCTTCCTCAGGAGCGCCTGCGTCGACGTGGAGACCGGCGAGATCGACATCAACATCGTGATGGCCGGCAGGCCGAGGTCGCAGGCGGAGAAGATCGCCCTCCTCTGGGATCTCCTGAAGAGGATGTACCAGGAGAACGGGAGGCAGCCGGTGAGGAGGGCCGACTTCGTGGAGGCGGCGGTCGAGAAGGGCTTCGACGAGGCGTTCGTCGAGAAGGCCCTGCAGTCGTGGTACGAGAGGGGGCTGATAGTCGAGCCGAAGCTCGGCTACGTGGCGCCGATCTCCTAGCGGCCCCGGCTGGGGGCGAAGGGTTTTATCCCCCTTTCTCTCCCTCCCTCCGTGCCGGAGGGCGGGGAGCTCAGGTGCGCCCGCTGCGGCGGGCCAGCCGCGGCCAAGCTCGGCGGCGTCTGGCTCTGCGAGAGGTGCCTAGAGGAGGGGGCCAAGGCCCTGTTCCAGGAGGTGCTGAGGAGGGAGAGGGCGGCTAGGGGCTCCGCAGCCGCCTACGCGGCTGCGTTCGGCCACGCGTAGGGCCCGCCCGTGAGGGGGGAGTTCTCCGCCCGAGCCGTGGCGAGAAGGGCGCCCGCCGAGGCTGGGCCCGCGTGAGGTTCTTCACCCTCCCGCCCTCCGGCGTCTACTGGCCCTACGTTCTGATCAACGCCAACAGGCCGGAGAGGGGGCTCAGGTACCTCAGGCGGTGGGGGAGGGTCGAGGCGGTCATCGTGGACTCCGGCGTGGAGATCTTCAGGGATCCGTCCGTGAGGGACTACCCGCCCAGCCACCTCGAGAGGGTCGCCGCCCTGTACCGCATCGCCTCGCTCTACGCGCGGGAGGTCTGGGCGGTCGCGCCGGACTACCCAGACGACTACCACCCCCGCTCGCTGTGGGTCGGCGGGAAGACGAACATAGAGAGGACGGTCGAGAGCGTGACCGCAGCCGTGGACTCCCACCCAGAGGTGCGGTGGATGATACCGGTTCAGGGCCACTATATGGACGCGGAAAGCCTAGGGAGGTGCGTCGAGCTGTACGCGGAGGTCGGGATCCTCGACCGCTTCGGTTACTTCGGCGTCGCCAACCTCTGCACCGCTAGGAGCGCCGGCTTCGTCGTGCGGGCGGTGAGGTACGCGGCCTCCCTGCTGGCGGGCAAGAGGCTGCACGCCTTCGGGATACCGCTGGGCGCCGCCCTCAGGCTGGAGGGGGTTCTCCACAGCTTCGACAGTATGGCTTGGACGTTCCCCCGCGAGCGGGGCCGCCGCAGCTGCGGGGGCGCGAGGGAGAGGGAGAGGTACTTCCTCGAGTTCGTCTCTAGGCTGCCCCGAAACGCTTAACCGCCCGCCCCGCCCCCAAGTGCCCGTGAGCTGGCGGAGCTGGTACCGGAGGAGCTGGGAGGAGCACTACAGGCACTTCGGCTGGAGCAGCCTCTGCGACGACGAGGTCGAGGACGAGGAGCCCTTTATGCTCCTGCCTAGGGCTTGGGAGCCGTACTTCGAGGAGTGGGAGGAGCCGCTCCTGCAGCAGCTCCGGAGGCTGAGGGTCTACGAGCTCGGCGGCGGCTGGCCGCTCGTGAGGCGGAGGAGGGAGGGGGAGCTGGAGGAGGAGGAGGAGGGCTTCGACGAGAACCCGCTGCTGATGGAGGAGTACACGTACGACGAGATGGCGGACGAGGGTCGGGAGGAGGAGCGGAAGAGGCGGAGGCGCGGTCAAGGATAGCCGCCTACGCCCTCCAGGGGGCGCCGAGCCCCCTCGTCCTAGCCGCCACTACGAACCTGACGGTCTCGCCGTCGAGAACCGCGTAGACGTGCCGCCCGCCGACCGCCGCCCGCGCCGCCTCCGGCGACCCCCTCCTGAGGACGTAGACCCTGAAGTGGTTGCACCCCTCCCCGCACCACTCCCTCCTCGCCCAGTCGCTCAGCCTCAGCCTGTACCTGACCCCGTCGCCGGAGAACAGCACGACCCAGTCCCAGGGGCACAGGTAGGCGAGCTCCCCGCTCTGCAGGACGGCGGTCGCGAGCCTCGGGCTCGCCCAGACGAGGGAGAGGCTGCCCGCCTCGCGCCGGAGCGCCTCGAGGTCGATCCACCTGAGCGAGAGGTCTACCGCCTCCCTAGCGGAGACCGAGTCGAGGAGGTCGATGGTGGTGGCGGCGGCCATAGCCCCGCTAGCCCGTCTGGCCCAGCAGGCCGGACACCGCCCTGATCCTCTCCGCTATGAAGCTCTCCAGCGTGTCGGGCTTGACTAGGGCCACCCTCTCCGTCTCCGAGTACCACCCGCCGACCAGCGAGGCGAGCTCCCTCACCGTGATGACGTGCGCCAGCCTCTCCGGCACCTTGGCGATCGCCACGTAGTCGCCCGCCATGAAGATCCAGGGCGCCGCGCCGGCTTGGGCGACGGCCACGATCCTGTCGCGTATCGGGACGGGCGTGCCGTCGGGTCTCACGAGGCTCCCCACGTACGACGCGTACAGCTCGTTGATCTCCCTCAGCAGCTCCGCCGCCACCAGCTCCCTCAGGATCCGGACGGCAGTCCAGGTCTCCACGGGGGCTCGGCGGGAGGCTGGGCAGAAAAAGGTGTCGGGCCGCCGGATCCGGCCGCCGGAGGGCGTCTCAGAGCCCAGCCATCCTCCTGTACTCCTCGGTAGTCCTCCAGTACCTCCTGCCCTCGCCCGACTCGATCTGCTCGACGAACTTGCGGAACCACTTCCAGTCGCGCTCGTACACGTGGTACGAGTCCGCGAAGTGCACGTAGGGGCCGGGCTCGGCCCCGACCGCCTCCGCCAGCGCGCGCTGCAGCTCCGTGAACGCGTACATGTTCATGAAGGCGGCCTTGAGCGCGTCGTTCGACCGCATGTGCGCGTGGAGGCGCAGCCTCCCGCCCACCACCCTCGCCCACACCCTCTGGAGGCAGGGCGGGTGCTCCGACTTCAAGTCCTTCCAAGGCACCCAGGTGATCGCCTGCGCCCTCCTCGTGTGCGGGGCGGAGAGCAGCTTGTCCACCATCGCGCCGACCTGATCCAGCTCCTCCAGCCCGACGACCTGCCCCGTGAGCGGCGAGAAGCTGGGGGTCGGGTAGTGGCGCAGCCGCTCGTGGTACGTGTACCCGTACTCCCCCGCCCTGTCGTCGTGGATCCCCGCCACCACCTCGCGGGCGTACTCCTCCAGCCCCCTCAGCGAGCCGGCGACGATGCCCTTCAGGTGAACCCGCGGCTCCGCGAAGGGCTCCTCCACGACGATCACAGCGGGCGCGTCGAGCGACCACTCGCCGTACTCCGTGAAGACGCGCTCCCCGACCCTCGCGAGCTCGGCGAGGGAGCGCTCCCAAGCCTCCGGAAGCGTCCTGCCCCTCGCGACGACCAGAGGAGCCTGCATAGGGTTCGGGGGCCGCGCAGCCCCAAGGGTTAAATCTCTGGCGTTCAAGGAAAAGCTGTGCTGGGTCTGGCGGTCTTCCGGCTTTTTACTGAACGAAACACTTTTATGGCTTTGGTACGGAGGGCGCTCGGTGACCGTATGCCGGTCGGGTCTCAGGTCTCGGTCAAGCCCCGCGAGAAGCCGTGGAAGTTCAAGAAGGTGCTCAACGTCAGCGAGGACGTGTGGAGGGAGCTGATGCGGAGGAAGATCGACGGGGGCTACAGGACGGTGGACGCGGTGCTGCGCGACCTCCTCGGTCTCCCGCAGGTCGAGGGAGAGGAGGGGGGTGAGGGGGGTGGCGGTTAGGGACGCCGCGGCGGAGGCGCTCGAGACGGTCGCCGACCTCCTGACGCACGCAGCTAGGGAGGTGGATATGGCCCGCGACGCCGGCTACAGGCGCAGGTACGAGCTGGTCTCGCTGCACCTCCAGACCGCCCTCTCCCTCGTCGAGAGGGCGAGAACCGCCATATCGAGGGCCCTCGAGGAGGTCAAAAGGCTCTCCGGCGAGGCGGAGGGGGAGAGGGGCTCGGGTGGGAGGTAGGTGCTGGTCGTCGCGGAGCCCGCCGGCGGCGGCAAGTACGTGGTCAGGGTCTTCGACCGCGGCGCGGAGATCCTGAGGTTCGAGGGCGTGGAGAGGGTCGAGGTGGACGGCTGGGAGTGGCAGCCCGCCGCGCCCGCCGCCGTCGAGGCCCTCTCCGTCGTCGGGGGGAGGAACTACGTGAGGGTCGAGACGGCGAGGGCGGTCGCCGGCGAGCTGGTCTCACGCCTAGCCGCCGAGCTGGCCCGCATTATGCCGGAGGCCGTCAGGCAGGCGGTGAGGGAGATGTTTATGCCGAGGTGGTAGCCACGCGCATCTACACTAGGCCGCCCTACTACGGCATCTACTACCCCTTCCTCATCGTGAACGCGTACTACGACTGGTCTCTCTACCTCGTCGGCGACAAGACGCTCTCCGTGATCGTGGACTCCGGCGTGTTCCAGATCTTCGCGAGGAGGGGGCTGAAGGAGTACCCGACCGGCTGGGCTCGGTGGGTGGACAAGGTCGCCGAGTTCGCCCGCGCCGCGAGGAGGAGGGGGGCTAGGGAGGTCTGGGCGGTCGCGCCGGACTACCCCGCGGACTACCCAGGCAACCCGATCCACGACAACGTCGAGAGGACTGTCCGCAACGCCGAGTACGCTGTCGACGCCCACCCCGACTTGGACTGGATCCTCCCGCTGCAAGGCAGACCCGAGAGACCCAGCAGCGTCCTCGCCTGCCTGAGGGAGATGCGGGAGCGCGGCCTGCTCGACAAAGTGGAGTACGTGGCGATCGCCCCCTCCTGTACCGCGAGGAGCCCAGCGTACCTGCGTATGCTGGCCCGCTCGGTGAGGGTGGAGCTGCCGGACAAAAAGGTTCACATGTTCGGCGTGACGATGAGCGCTTGGCCGGAGGTGGAGCCCTACGTGGACTCCGTGGACTCGATCGTGACGAACTGGTGGTGCAAGCCGCTCATCGGGAGGATGTGCTCGAAGAGGGAGGAGAAGCTCCTCGCCTGGCGCGAGTTCCTTAGGAGGGCCGAGCCCTACCTAGCCAAGGAGCTCGGCCTCCTCTCGGGTCTCGAGGGGGAGGTCGTCGAGGTGGGGGCCCGTGGCTGAGGGCGGGCAGAGGCTGAGGACGCTGACGCCGGCGGAGGCGGTCGCCGCCATCCTCAGGGCGGCGGAGGATCTGCTGGACGACCTCGAGGGGGTCGCGGGGAGGCTCGAGGAGCTGCTCGGGAGGCTGGAGGGGGGCCGGCTGCGGGCCGAGGAGGCGAGGGCGCTCCTCGAGGAGGCGAGGGACGCGCTCGAGCTGGCCGCGAGCAGGGCGATGACCATCCGCAACGCCGCGGCGGGCCGCGCCTGCGCCGTCGAGGGAGAGAGGGAGGGGAGCTGCGCCCTCTGCGGCGGGGAGCACGCCGCCGAGCTGGTCGTCCACGTCAACCTCGAGGGCAGCGGCCCAGCCACCCTCTTCTTCCTCCTCTGCGAGAGGTGCTCGCGGGAGCGCGCCGCGGAGCTCTGGGGCGCCGCCGAGAGGCTCGCCGCTAGGCTGCGCTCGGTCTACCCGACCGGCGGGCGCCGAGTCTCGGGAGGGGAGGGGGGTGGCTGAGGGGTGCCCGAGGGCAGGAGGCTGAGGGTCGTGTGGAGCGGGAGGGTCTCCCTCCTCGCCGAGGACGAGGAGGGGAGGCGGTGGGTGTGGAGCCCGCTGACGGGCTGGGCTCCGGAGCGGGAGGCGCTCGGGCTGCTCAAGTCGCTCGCCCGCACGCCGTGGCGCGACTCCCTCGCGCGCTTTTCCTTTTCAGACCGAAAGGTACATATACCGACAGACCGCCCGGTACGCGATGTCGGGCGGGGTCGGGAAGGCTAGGGGGAAGGTGAAGACCCTCCACGTCAGCGAGAGGGCCTGGAGGGCGATTATGCGCGTCAGGGTCGAGCGCGGCTTCAGAACCGTCAACGAGACCGTCGAGTGGATCCTCGAGAGGGCTGGGATCCCCCTCGGGGAGGGTGAGGGCGGGTGATCGGGGCCAAGAGGCCCCCCGAGCCGCTCAAGTCGCTCGCCTACCTGCTCGGCGACGCGAGGACGGCCCTCGAGCTGGCCCTCGTCAAGGGCAGGCCCGACCAGGCGGCTAGGTGGCTCGAGACGCTCGAGGAGGACGCGAGGAGGGCGCGGGAGCTGCTCGGGATGTCCCCCCTCCCCTCCCTCGGCGAGAGGGAGAGGGAGTTCGCGGGGAGGGCGCTCGACGCGGTCGGCGAGATCGACGCCGCCCTCGTCTCCCTCGTCCTCTACGGCTCCGCCGAGGCTGCCGGCTCCTGGCTCGCCGACGCGGAGCGGTCGATCCGCGACGCGCGGGGGATCCTCTCTCGGATCCACGAGAGGGAGGGGGGTGGCGGAGCGTGAGCGGGGAGGAGGTCGAGTTCAACAACGGCTTCGTCACCGCTTTGGCGCTCTTCTACGCGCACGCCTACCAGCTGCGGGAGGCGAGCTTCGCGGGCAGGTGGGCGCTCGTGCTCCACGCCGCGACCGACCACCTCCTAGAGATGGACATCCCGGGCAACCTCTCTCCGAAGCTGAGGGAGAGGGTCGAGAGGTTCAGGGAGGAGGCGCTCGCGCACAGGTACGAGGCGGACGACGAGACCGTGCTCAGGCTCTTCGGGGAGTGCCTAGAGATCCTGAAGGAGATCGACAGGGAGGTCTTCGGCTTGAAGGTCGTCGTGAAGCACCCGTGAGCGGGGGTGGCGGCTGGGTATGGGCTGCGCGGCGAAGCTGAGGAGGGACGCCGCGGAGCACATCAGCGCCGCGGTCGCGGAGCTGCTGGAGGCGCTGCTCGCCCTCCTGCCCGGCGGCAACCCGCGCCTAGCCAAGGCCTACCTCTCCTCGGCGCTGGAGGAGGTCGAGGCGGCCCGCGCGGAGGTCTCGGCCCTCGTCGAGGAGGAGGAGAGGGGGGAAGGGGGTGGCGGGCGTGCCATACGCGCCTGAGGAGCGCGTGAAGCGCGCGCGCGTGCGCGCTGGTGGGCTCTTTCACGCTCGGAAAGCTCGGGTCATCCACGGCCAGCTCCGCCGCGAGGTCGAGGATCTCCTCCAGCCTATCGCCGACGCCCTTCAAGCTCGCGGTCGCCATCGCCACCCTATGCTCGTCGTCCTCCCGCCACCTCTCGACCTCCGACAGCAGGTACCTCAGCCTCTCGCAAACCTCCTCGCTCGCAGCTCGACGGCGAGCCGACCGAGCATAAAAGTTTGCGCTTCAACGCTCGAAAAAGCGAGCGCTCGGAAAGGGGTGCACAACGTGCTAGTACGCTTCGAGCAGCTCGCGCGCTTTGACCTTGTACATTATCCTGTCCGCTATTTCGAGCAGGATGTAGACGATGTAGAGGGCTGCCAGCACGGTCAGGAACCCCGCGACCGCGCCGAGGAACACCAAGATCGGTATCTCGTAAAGGGGGTCGAGCGAGCGGAAACGCGCGACGATGGCAACGTCGTCCACCAGCCTGCAGCCTACGTACACGCACGCTGTGACCAGCATGCATTCTATGAACGAGAACGCCGCCAGCTTGATCGCGCACTTGATCACAGGTGAAAAAGAAAAAGAGGTTTATTTAAAATTGCGTTCGCGCTAGCCGGTCAGTATGGCAGCCAAGATGACCAGCGCGATGATGACCGCCGCGGCGCCGGCGATGATCGCGACCACCTTCCAGTTCGGTGGTATCTTGACGAGCCTCTCGTCGCAGGAGGGCATCCTCAGCTCGTCGCCCCTATAGCAGGCCGTGACGGAGAGCTTGGTGTCGAACCAGCCCACGGGCACGTCGCGCCTCCATGCGAACCTGCCCTCCGCGTCCGTCCTCACGTAGTCCTTGACCGGGAAGGTGTCGGTGACCGCGATCTCCACCTCGCCGCCGGCGACCGGCTTGCCGTCCGCCTCGGTCACGGTTCCCTCGACGTACAGGTGCACCGTGTCGCCCTCGCGCTTGGCCTCCACCCTCGTGATCTTGGTGGCGGTCGGCGCCCTCCCGCTCCTCACGGTGACCGCGGTCGTCGCGGAGGAGGGCACGTAGCACTTCTCGTCCACCCAGCCGCCGTACCACGCGACCACGGTGTACGTGTAGTCGATGTTAGCGTCCCAGCCGAAGGTGAAGGTGACGCTGAACCTGCCCTCGCTGTCCAGCGGCACCACGTCGCTCTTGTCGGTGGGGTCGGGCCACCTCGACACCTTGACCCTGACCCACCCCTTCGGCACGCTCCCGTCCTCTGCCGCCACCCTGCCGGTCACGGTGATTACGTCCTTCCTCTCCGTGGGCCGCCTCTCGCCGCTGGCGGAGACCTCGGTCTTCGTCAGGATCCTGCCCGGCGTGGACGGCAGCCTGTAGTTCCTGTCGCCGAAGAACTTCCGGTTCTGCCAGTCCACCTGGAGGCACCACCACGTGAGCGGGTCGACCTTCTTCGCCAGCTCCGCCTGCCGCTTGTACTCCTCGATCATCGCGTCGTACGCCTCGCCCGCGGTCGCCCCCTCCGCGAGCTTGAACCAGAACGTGTACTCCGCGTAGAGGAAGTACTTCAGCAGCGGATCCTCCTCCGGATCCATCGCGTCCCTGGCCGTGCCGGCGGCGGTGAACCAGTACTCCGTCACCTCGCCGATGCCGGCGGGGACGCCCTGCTGCACCAGGTACGGCACGAGCCTCCGCCCGACGAGGCAGGAGACGGGGGCGAACACGTCGTCCTTCCACTCGTCCGGCACGAGCATCCCGACCTTGACGAGCGTGGCGTTGCCCTGCCCCACGATCTCGTCGTCGCTGCCGTGGCCGACGCCGAGCACGCCCTTGACCTCGGGATCCCTCATCGCCTCCGCGAACTTGTCCGGCACGCAGTCGTTGCCCCAGAGCACCACGGGCTCGACGCAGCGCGCCCTAAGCTCCTTCGCGACCCAGCCCTTTAGGAATGGAGACCAGAGGAACGTCGCCTCCTCGTAGTAGGGCGCGAGGACTACGAGCTTGACCCCCGCCCCCAGCCCGCCCTGCGGGCCGCTCGAAGCCTGCTCGCGGCGCGGGGGCAGCGCCACGACCTTGACCGCCACCTCAGAGCCACCCCGCGAGGAACCTGAGGAACGTCTGGTAGAACCAGTCGTCCTCGACGATCTTCCTAGGGATCTCCGAGCGCTTGACGACGACGACGCGCACCCGCGCCCCCTCCCCCTCCCCCTCCTTCACCTTCATGCCGAAGTACGTGTTCCGCAGCCACTCCGGCTGCGACGAGACCCACTCCTCCACCCTCCTCGCGAAGTCCTCCCTGGAGAGCGGGAGGGCCCCGCCTAGGATCGCCCTAGCGACCTCCCGGAGCTGCTCGAACGTGACCCCCATCTCAACCACCCTTCACCTGAACCCTGTACATCAGCCAAGCCTTCCTGAGCTTGGCGGCTGGCACCTGCAGCAAAGCCTCGTTGATCTTCTGCATCATCTGCAAAGCCTCGACGCACTCCTTGGCCTGCGGCTGCTTGTCGGGCGGCAGGTAGGGGATGACGCTCTCCAGTATCGGGATCGCGTACTTGAGGATGGTGATCTTCTCCTCGATCACCGTCTGGGCCAGCTCCCTGTTCTTCAGCCACACGTACGCTATCAGCGCGACGGCCGCCACTAGGCCGGCCCCCAGCCCCACCTCGAACCAGCTGACCGGCATACCCATCGTTCGGCGAAACCGCGCGCCCAGCTTTTAAGCTTTCCCCAGCCTACCCGTAGTAGTCCTCCTCGGGCCGCGAGACCGCGTACGCGACCGCGATCAGGATCATCCCGCAGACCCACATCGCCAGCAGCGCCAGCAGCAGGTCGGTCAGCGCCTGCAGGCTCGGGGACGACGCCAGCGCCAGCGCTGCGGACAGCGCCCTCCCGAACGCCATCGCGCTCACGCCGACCGCGGACGAGACCAGCAGACCGGCGAACGCCGCCCCAGCCGCCCTAGAGAGCCGCCCCACTCCCGATCGCCTACGGCTTCCTAACCCAGCAATTTATATTTGTGCCGCCGTCGCTCCTGATGTCCTCCACGACAAAGCCAATCGACTCTAGAAGCTTCTTTAACGTTGGTATTGTGAAACCTGTTTTGTGTAGATTGGTTTCATAATCCTGAGCCCCGTAAACCCAGAACGATATCGCTTTCCACCCCTCCAGCTCGCCGTACTTGAAGCTGGGGTTGAGTATCACTTTCTTCGCTATCGCTTCCAAGTCTGGAACCTGTATGTACATCCTCCCTCCAGGCTTGAGAACCCTATAGCAATCTTTGAGGAAATCCTCGACGACGCGCCAGCTCAAGTGCTCGACGAAATCCTTAGCGATGATTTCCTCCGCGCTGTTGTCCGGAAACGGTCTGAGAAGCTCTTTCTCGAGGTCTAGGACGAGGATCTTGGGGTGCACCTTGCGCACGTCGATGTTGATGTATCCGTCGCGGATGTCTAATCCGCAACCTAAATTGAGCTTCACGCGTTATGTCGAGCGTAATACGTATATGAAACTTTCCGACACGCTTCTATGATGAAAAGCGTGCTGCTCGCGGTGGGGCTGAGCCTGCTGGTGACGGCTGTAGGTGTTGCGTGCATCTGGGAGCTTACCCGCTGGAACCTGTCAGCGTTGAAGAATGTTGAGCCGTTGAGCTGGGACGCCGTGTCGCTGGTCTGGGCCTACGCTTTCGGCTTCACCGCGGTCGTCGTGCTCGTTTTGATCGCGGTCGCGGTCTTGCTCTGGCTGGCGGAGGTGGGGCGCTCGGCTACCACCCCTTCTTCAGCAGCTCCTCCACCTTCCTGAGGTGCTTGTCCCTCTCCTCGGGCAGCACCGTCATCTGCTCCAGCCTAGACTTCAGCTCCAGCAGGCGGTTCTCGATCTCCTTGGGATTCACCCTCTTTAGCTGGTCGTAGTGCGTCCTGTGCTCCAGCAGCTCGCCGTAGTAGAAGTCCGCACACTGGAAGACGTCCAGCTCCTCCCAGCCTAGACACATGTACGTGAAGTTGTCTTTGCCGGCTAGCCAGTGGGGGAAGTCGCTTTTCAGTTTGTTGTAGAGCGCGACAGCTTCACCGTAGTTTCTGGGCGGGTCGAAGACCCCGAGACCCTTCTTCTTCGCGTACTCCGCCTGCCTCTGGATCGCGCCCTGCCTGTATGGGTTGTCCCCCGTGACCACGATGATGTTCGTCGGGGATTTCTCGGAGAACTCGAAGACGCCCCACGTCACCGCGTCTAGGTCGACTTGGTGCTGCGGGACGAAACCGAAGACGACGCGCATCTCCTCGTCCGTGAAGCCCTTCGCCCTCAGGATCTCCCACTTCCTCCTCTCCAGTCTCAGGAACTCCGGCACCTCCACGCGGTCGGTCTCCACCAAGCTCTGCCCGAGGTCGGGGGCGTAGGGGTCGTCGGGCGCGCCGCTCCCCCTCGTCTCGGTCTCTAGGAGGAGCAGCGCGGGGGGCAGCGCGGAGGCGGGCGCGGCGAGGTAAGCGAACGCGGAGGACATGCCGCCCTGCTGGTTCGTGTCGCCTGGGAGGAAGCGGAAGCCGTAGAGACCCGAGGCGAACGCCGTGTCGGTCGCGCTGATCGTCGCGGTGGCGGTCGGCGGGCTGAGAGGGTCGATGTACGTCGAGATCTCGTAGCGGAGCGACTTGACCGTCGAGCCGCTGCAGCTGACGCGCTGCCCCCTGCCCTTCCCGTCGAGGTCGACCGCCTCGCTCGCGAGAGCCGTGAAGGTGCCGGCGGAGATCTTGTAGATCTTGTGGTCGGCGGTCGATGCGGCTAAGTTGTACTCGCTGTAGTACATATTCGTCGCGTTCTGGATGCGGGCCATCAGGTTGCTGTAGTTGTTCGTCTGGACGCAGGCGATCACGCTCTTGTCCGCGAAGCTGTCGCGCGTCGCGCATATATTGCCCGAGTTCGTCCGCTGCGTCCACACCACTTTGTCGATTGCCGCTAGGTATGCGAAGCTTACGCCCGCCGTCGGGTACTCCAGCATGCTCCTCGATATCCCGCCCGAGGGGATGGGGTCGGCGCCGCCGGCGGCGTGCCTTGATGCGTGCGCATCCACGTTGATCGTCCCGTACGGTATCCTCCTGACGGTCGTGCCGTCGGGGCTGTACGAGAGCAGGCCCAGGTCGCTGCGGAACCACACTCTGCCAGCCGCGAGCGCCGGATCCGCGGTCAGCCCGCTGAACGTCGCGTAGTCGAGCGCGGCGAGCTTGGCCGTCGCAATGGCGCCGTCCGCGATCTTCGCCGTGACGACGCTCGCGTCCGGGTGGTCGATCGGCGTCCTCAGCCTGTGGTAGTCTAGGACGAGATCCGGCACGCTACACCACCCCCAGCACCTCGAGAACGAAACCGTAAGGATAGCTTCTCAAAGTCCCAGAGGTCTGCGTGATCGTGACGCGGTACTTCATATTGTAGGTGAGGGTCTTCGCGTGGAAGCGTATGATGGGATCCGAGACCGGCCCGCTGTAGCTGACGGTCGCGTAGGTTCTGTAGTTCGCGCCGTCCACCGCCACGTACTCCCTGACCGTCACGGCGTCCCCCGAGGCGAGCGCGGAGAGGTCGATGTAGCCCTCCACGATGTAGTCGTCGCTCTGCGCCGGTATGTCCACCACCACCGTCTCGGTGTTCAGCGCGCTCGGCGACACCGAGCCCGTGTACCTCGTCTTCGACGCTACGATCACCGGCAGCGCGGATCACCCCCGCTAGACCTCCTCGTAGACCATCACGACGCCCCAGTACGCGAAACTCCTGAGGCTTCCGCTCGTCTGCACGACCGCGAGCCTGGCCTGCGCGTCCGCGCGGAGGTTCATCGCGGTGATGTGGACGACCTTCTGCGCGTAGTCGCCCGAGACCGAGATCTCGTCGTAGAGCCTCTCGGTCGCGCCGTCCACCCTGAGGTACAGCCTGATCAGCGCGGTCTCGCCGCTGGCGAGGTTGCCGATGTCCACGTACGCCTCGAACAGGTACATGTCCGCTTGCGTTGGCACGCTGATCAGGTTCGCCTCGGTGTTCAGCGCGCTCGGCGTGACGGAGCCGCTGTACACGGTTCGGGATTTTATCCTTACAACCATTATTCTCTACCTACTCAGTTGGATGTAATAATTGATAGTTAACGAATCCCCAGCGTCCCAGTTCACGTTGACCGCGCTGAACACCTTCCTCGCGAGCAGCACCCCGCCGGTCGAGGCGTTGAAGACGCCGGCCTCCGTCACCGCGCTGGTGCCCGTCAGGCCGTCCGCGCTGCTGAAGGTGGCCGAGAGCAGGCAGGTGTCGTTGGCGACGGTCGTGGTGGTCTGCGTCTTCGAAGCCGCCTTCCGCTTGATCTCGGCTGCGAGGGCGGTGTCCGACGCGCTCTCCGCGGTGGTGCCGGTGCCGATCGCGATGTAGCCGAACGCCGCGCCGCCCAGCCCGAACACGAGCCTGACCATCTCCGCGATGCCGGCGTCGGTGATGATGTTCCTGAGAACCCCAAGCTCGGGGGCGATGCCGGCGGGCAGCGAGCTGACGGCCTCGGGCGCGACCGGCGGGTCTCCGAGGAGCCGCTTGGCCCAGCCGGCGAGGCGCTTGAGGAGAGGCTTGCGCGCAGCCGGCGGGGGCCCGCCGATGCGGCACTTGACCCTGCCGTGCTTGTCCCTGACGATCACCTCTAGGTAGCCGACGACCCCGACCTCCTCCCGAGCGCTCATGCCCACCGCTTTCCCAGGCGGGAAGAGGGCGTTTTAAGCGTGTCGTCTCACGCGAGGGCGGCCTCCAGCCTCAGGGTGGCGCGGACGAGCGCGTTGAGCGCCCACACCATCCTGTTCCTGTCCTCCGAGGAGACGGGGTCGCCGCTCCTGTGCTTGGGGATCTGGGACAGCAGGCCGCGCGCCTCCGCGAGGTCGCCCGCGACGCCGGGCGCCTCCCTCCCGTACTTCTGCTTGTAGATGCCGTGCAGCTGCTCCACCGCGTCCGCGTAGGCGGCGAGCGCGTCGGCGACGCTGTCGTAGTCCGAGCTGTACACGTAGCAGTTCCACTCCGGCTCCGTCCCCTCGTCGCAGCCTAGGGGCACGTCCCTGACCAGCGCGGCCTTCATCTCGAACACGTCGACGGCGCTCACGCCCCCAGCCTGGTGCGGATGCTCTTCAGCTTTTCCACCGCGCAGAGCATCACCCTCTTCAGCGCGTTGTGGTCTGCCGCGAGGACGACGTCGTAGGGCAGGACGGTGCGCACGTACTCGCAGAGCAGCCTGAAGCGCAGCGAGGCGCCGCGCTCCACCGCCCTCGCCCGCTCCGCCAGCGACCTGACGTACCTCCTCCTCAGCTCCGGCCAGTGCGTGCCGAGGAAGACGTCCCTCAGGTACAGCTTGATGGGGACGCCGAGGATCAGCGAGAAGTCGGAGAGCGCCGCGTCCCTGACCCTCTTGGCGAGGGCCCTGTAGGCGCGGTCTAGGCCCCTGGCGACCTCGACCGCGCGCTTCGACGCCAGCTTAGCCGCCCTCTCCGCCGCGCGAACCGCCTCTAGGAAGGCCTTCCCAGGTACCCTAGCGAAGCCGTAGTCCCCGAACGAGGCGTCCCTCCAGAACCTCGCGGCGGACTTGGCGAGCCTGTCCAGCGCTCTCGCGGCGTCGCGCGCCGCCTTGAGGGGCGCCCGCGCGAGCCTGTCCAAGGCCCTGCCGGCGTCGCGCTGGATCGCCGAAGCGAGCTTCGACAGCCGCTCCGCGGCTTTCGCGAGGTCGCTGACCGCCACCCTGTACCACTTCGCGAGGACGGTCTTGAAGCCGTAGTCCCCGAACGCCGCGTCCTTGACCCTCCGGGCGAAGTTCCTGAGCGGCTTCTCCAGCGCCCTGCACGCTTCGCGGAGCGGCTTCGCCGCGGCTCTCGCCAGCCTGTCCAGCCCCCTCCCAGCGTCCCTCAGCGGCTTCGAGACGGCTTTCGCCGGTCTCTCGGCGCCCTTCCCCGCGTCCCCGCGCCTCAGCGAGACCGCGCGCTTGAGCGCCTCGGCGCCCTTCGCGAGGTCGGAGACGCTGACGATGAACACCCTCTTCGCGTAGGCGAGCTTGACGAAGTTCGTCGGGTACGTCGAGGTGAACGACACAGCGCCCTAGCCTCACCGGCGGAAAGGGAGGTAAAAAGCTTGGTCTCCCAGCGCTACTTCACTATCCCCTTGAAGTAGACGTCGTAGATCAGCTTGCTCTGGTGCGCCCTCCCCGCCATGAACAGCTTCAGCGCGGCCAGCGCGCAGCTCTCGTCGTACGCCCTGAGGAGCGGGACGTTGGTTCTGTGGATGTCCCCCCTAGCCTCGTAGTTCGCGACCAGGCAGCCGAAGTGCGTCCTCTCCCTGAACGGGTAGCTCCAGAGACCGTTCGCCTCGACCGCCCTGCTCCTGCTGAACATCTTGGTGAACTTCGCCTCCGCCTCGGGCGGTATCCCGCTGAACACGTCCCCCGCTTTCAGCTCCGGTATCCCGACCGCGCGGTGACACGCGTATATCGAGCCGTCCACGTAGACGCCCATCGAGTTGCCGAGCTGCCCGCAGTGGTCGTGCTCGCCCAGCGGCTGCTCCCTGAACACGAGGTCGATGCCGTGGCGGAACTGGCCCCAGTGCACCTCGTTGCCCCTGAGGAGCTGCTCGATCAGGTAGTCGGCGATGAGCTGGTACTGCCTGCGGAGCTCCCACAGGCTCTCCTCGTCCCAGACGTCCTCCTCGACGACGCCCGTGAAGATGTTCTTCACCCCCATCTCCACCAGCGCCTTCACGCTCTCGTACGCCCCCGCGACGTTCTCCGGCGCGAGCGTCATCCTCGCGGTGAACGGGATGCCCAGCTTCTGCAGGTTCCGGATCGCCTTCTCCACGTACTGCCAGCTGCCCCTCCCGTCCGGGAAGCGGCGGTATATGTCGTGCCACTCCCCCACGCCGTCCACCGAGAGTATGATGTGCGTGAAGATCCTGCACCGCTCCGCGAACCCCTCGTCAGCGAGGAGGACTCCGTTCGTGGTGACGCTGCACGTCCACCTGTACCTCGGGTGCCTCCTCTTGGCGGTCTCCATAAACCACTCGATGAAGGGTATGGCGAGCGTCGGCTCCGCCCCGAACCAGCCGATATGGATCACGTTCGCTTTTTCCCTCTCAGCGCGCTTGGCGAGGAAGTCCATCAGCGCGAGCGCCGTGTCCTCGTCCATATCCTTCCTGGCGAACTGCCGCCTGTAGTTGAAATAAAAACAGTACGAGCAGCTCAGGTTACACCTCTCCGTCGGGTAGACGGTGGCGGAGACCGCCCTCTCCGTCAGGGGCAGGGTGGGGGGCGGAGGGCCGCCGAAGCCCTGCTCGCAGCTGACGCAGGCTTGGCAGCTGTAGCAGACCTGGCAGCCGACGCACGACTCGCAGGTCGCGCAGGGCACGCCCCCTCACCCGTACTTGACCGCGTAGCAGACCTGGCAGGCATCGCACACTTGGCAGGAGTAGCAGCTGTAGCAGGAGACGTTGCAGGCCTGGCACGTCACGCAGCTCCCGTAGCAGGTGTTGCACACCTGGCAGGAGTAGCAGGACTGGCACGCCCCGCACGAGTAGGCGGAGACGCAGGTCTGGCAGGGGTAGCAGGTCTGGCAGGTCACGCACTCCATGTCCTTCACGTCCGCCGTCCTCGCACCCCTCCAGTACTTCAGGTTCAGCGCCACCCTCCCCCACCCCCTACGCGATTATCGCGACGTAGCAGTCGCAGGAGACACACACCTGGCAGGTGTTGCACACCTGGCACGTCTCGCACGAGCCGTAGCAGGTGTAGCAGCTGTAGCAGCTCGTGTAGCAGACCTGGCAGGTGTTGCAGACCTGGCACGAGTAGCAGGACTGGCAGGCGTAGCACACCTGGCAGCTGTAGCAGCTCTGGCAGGCGTCGCAGGTCTGGCACTGCCTGCAGGGCAGGTTCTTGATGTCCGGCTCCTCCGCCGGCGGGTCGCCGCCCCTCCAGTACCTTAACACGCTTCACACCTCGCCCCAGGCGTCCAAGTAGCGGGTGTACGTGTAGTAGGCGCCGCTGTTCACGCACCTGACGCGCACCGTGTGGGGGCCGTACGCCAGATCCGCGACGCTGAACGCGAGCGTGGCGAAGACCTCGCTCGTGCTCGTCGTGCTGAAGCTGGCGCGCGGCGTGGTCTCCGCGTCGATGTACACCTTCAGCGTGCCGGTGCCGCCGGACACCCAGAGCGAGACGAGCATCGCGAGCCTCCGGAAGGGCGCGTAGGCGCTCTTGTAGAACCTGAACGTCTTCAGCTCCGTCTCCGTCGTGCCGCTCATCGAGACCTGCGTGTCGTCGAACGTGAACAGGTGCTTGTAGCGGTAGGCGGGCGGCCACCAGACCGGCACTACCTCCCACCCCCTTTTCCGCCGGAAGCCGCCCTTAAACCCCTTTCGCTCACTCCAGCGGCTCCAAGACCAGCCTGTACCTCTTCCCCGTCTTCAAGTCCACCAGCACGAGCCCGTCGTCGGACTCGGTGACCGCGTACCTGCCGCCGAGCACGAGGTCGCCCGCATAGACGGCAAGCGCGTATATCGCCTTCAAGCGGTACGAGCTGCTGCCGACGCTGTAAGTTGCGTCCTGGACGGGGACGACGTCGCTGTCGAGCGCCTTGTTCACCTTCTTGTCTAGCTCGTCCTTGTGCGCGTTGAGGACGTCCACCAGCGAGGCGATCCACTCCGGCGTGATCTTCGCGTACGCCGGCAGCTTCAGGTAGTCGTACGCCATATCACCCCCTCAGCCTGAGCCTCCTCCTCAGCTCCAAGAGCCTTTCGCTCCACCTCGCGTCGCCGAGCGCCTGCGCCGCTGGGTAGACCGCCTCGAACAGCGCGTCCAGCACCCCCGCGTCGAGGCCCGCCCCCGCCCACCTCCCGACCCAGTAGCGCTTCAGCTCGTCCCTCGTCATCGACCTCTGCGCCTCCGCGCCCCAGCGGTGGGGCGAGAACAGCTCGCCGTACAGGGCCCTGACCGCCGCCTTGTAGAGGTTCAGCTCGTACGGCCCGACGTCCGGCTTCAGCCTCCTCACGACCCCCTCCGCCGCCGCCTCGAGCCGCGCCGCCTGCGACGCGGGCAGAGCGTACGCCTCCGCCAGCGGCGTCACGGTCTTCCCTCTCTCCGCCGCCGTCTGGTAGTTCGCGGCGGCCAGCGCGGTCGCCGGCAGCCTGTCCCTGAAGCCCCGCGTGAACAGCGAGAGCAGCCAGTCGATCGCGTACCTGGCCGCCTCGGGGTCGTAGCGGAGCGGGGGCGCCTTGGAGTAGTCGCTGGGCGTGACGGAGCAGAGCCCGACGCGGGAGAGCCCGACGTAGGCCCCGACGAGCGCGTCCACCACGTGGTCGACCTGCACCTCGACCTCGCTCCCGTCGTACGCCCTGAACCTGACGCGCCCGCCGGTCAGCTGGGTGACCCCGACCCACGTGTAGCCGACGAGACCGCCCTGCTCCCTCAGCGCGCTGAGCAGCGCCGCCCTGTTGAATATGTCCTCCGCCACCGCCTCGTCCACGCCGAGCGCGTCGGCTAGGCTCCGCATCTTCTCCTTGGAGCCGGAGTGGCTCGTCCCCCTCTTCATCACCGCGATCGCGGTCGAGCGGAGGAAGTCGCGCACCGCCGCTGGGTCGAAGTAGCTCAGGTCGTAGCGGGACTTCCCGTAGACGGCCTTGTTCGGTATCTGGCGGGCGGCGGTCTCCCAGAAGTCCGGCGAGAAGACGAACTGTAGGGTGCCCTCGACCGTCTCCAGCGCCGGCGCCACCTCCTCCGGCGCGACCGGCTCGATGTCGATCAGCACGCCCCTCAGGAACTCCTCGAGGCTCGGGTACTCGGTGCGGAACAGCAGCTGCCACGGCACCACGTCAGCGAGCGGGATGCCGTAGAGGAGGGTCGCGGCTAGGCCGGTGAAGAGCGTGTCGCTCATCACCGCGTCCCCAGCGTAGGCGTTGGCGCGGCCCGCCAGCAGCAGCTTCACGTAGTTGTCGCCGACCGCCTCGTCCCTGTGCGCCTTCTCGATCAGCTTCACCTTCCGCTCGAGGATCGCCTCCGCCTCCTGCTGCGACGCGCCCACCGGCGCCACCCAGCTCGGGAGGGCGCCCGCCGAGTTATAAAGCCGTCTCCCTCACGACGCGACGACCGACCAGAGCCGCCCCGCGACCCTGTCCCACGTGTACTCCTTCGCGACGACCCTCAGCGCGTGCTCCCTAGCCTTGGCCTTGTACTCGTCCAAGTCGTCGAGCATAGCGTGCGCCAAGTCCACCGCCTTCTCCACGTCCACCTTGTAGCCGAACCCGATATGTATCGGGTTGCCCGGCAGCACGGGCGCCCTCTCGCCCTCCGGCACGAGGCACCACCCCGGCGAGTACTCCGCCCACGACCCCCTCCTGTGCGCGATGATCGGCACCCCCCTCGCCAAGCTTTCCAAGCCGCATATTTCGAAAGCCCCGCCGCGGGAGAAAAGGAGCGTGATGTCGGATAGGTCGTAGAGCATCATCTTCTCGCGGTCGTCGAGCCAGCCCCACACGTTGACCACCCCGAGCTTGACCAGCTCGGGGTCGTCCGGCTGCAGGGGCTCGCCGGTCTTCACGACGAGCGCCACGTCGCCCCTCTCCCTCCGCAGCCTCTTGTAGAACTCGGCGACCTCTGGGAAGCCCTTGCGCGCGGGGCTGTGCCAGAGCCAGAAGAGCAGCAGCTTTTTGCCGCCGACCTCCTTCACCTTCCTGAGGAGGTAGAGGGCTGGGTTGTCCCTCTCCGTCGGGAGGCGGGGCGGCTCCTCGACCCACCGCCTGTCCACCCCGTGGGGCACCACGTGCACCGGCTTCCGGTAGCCGCTCCTGAGGAACGCCTGCCTTGCCCACTCGCTCGGCACCACCAGCGCGTCCACCGGCTCCGCCAGCCGGATCCCCAGCTCGCTCACCCTGTCGCTGTCCGCCACGTCCACCCCGACGACCCTCTCGTACTTCCTGAAGCGCTCCTCGAGGGAGCTGAGCGCCCTCTCAAAGTCCCCCTCTATCTCCTCGATCTGCTGCGCCCAGTTCCGGAGCGATCCGATCGTCGGGTGCACCACGAGCGCGAACGGCGTCAGCACGTACACGTCCGGCACGGTCGCCGAGTCCCACTCGTAGACCGGCGCGCGCGCCCTCAGGTGCTCGATGTGCTTCCTAGCCACCAGCGAGAAGGAGACCGTCTGCCAGATCGGGTACGAGTAGAGGACGGAGCGCCCCCCCACGCCGCCCGCCCCAGCCGGAGCTACCTAGCCTGCGGCGCCCCCCTCTCGATCTCCTCCACCGCCTCCCTGAGCTTCCTGATCGCCTCGTCGAGCTTCCTCAGCGCCTCGTCGCCCCTCCTCTTCAGCTCCTCCACCGCCCTCTTCACCTCCTCCGGCGGCTCCGGCTCCCGCCCAGCCTCCCCCCTCTCCCGCGCGGCCACGTCCAGCCCGATCCCGCCGCCCTAGAAAAGCTTAGCGCGCCCCCCCGCGCCCCCTCGCTAGCCTCCTAGCGCGCCTGAGCTCCGCGATCCACGTCACGATCTCTATCTCCTCGTCGACCAGCCCGTAGCCCTTCAGGTACTCCAGCTCCCCCCTCAGCTCGTCCTCGGTGATCACGCCCTCGGCGTAGGCGTTGACCAGCTCCGTGATGTACGCGTTGACCCTAGCCCTCAGCCTACGGTTCCTGATCAGCGTCTTGTAGTACTCGACCTGCCGCTTGTACCTCTCCAAGTCGACGCCGCGCGCCCTCAGCAGGTCTTCGAAGTACCTCTCCCAGTCGCTCAGGTAGAGGGCGTCGCCCACGAACTGCCTGACGGTCGGCGTCAGCAGCGACATGACCCTGAACGCCTTCCTGAGGTAGAGGTCTACGTCGTAGATGGCGAGCTCGCGGTCAGTCCACCCGCCGGCCCTCATCAGCGCCCTGATCGCCTCGCCGATCTCGACCGGCTCCGCGAAGTTCTCGACCCACCTCCTGTACGTCGAGGAGAGGGTCTCCACCTCCCTCGCGATCGTCCTCGCCATCAGGTACCTGATCCACAGCTCCGCGTAGGTGCCCGTCACCCGCCTCTCCGCCAGCACCTGCTGCACGAAGTCCATCGGCACCTCCACGTACTCCGCCATCGAGGCGAGCGTGCCGAGCGTCGGCACCGCCTCCTCCAGCGCGATCCTAGCCCTCGTCGAGCGCTGGGTCTCCCTCACCGCGATGTCGTTCACCGCCGCCGCCAGCGCCCTGACCGCGTCGAGCTCCTCATCGGTGAACTTGAAGTGCATCTCGAGGGTCGCGAGCACGCGCTCCAGCTCCTCGTTTGTGATGTAGCCGGTGGCGACCCTGTAGATCACCCAGCCGAGTATCCTCTGCGCCAGCACCCGCAGCCTGTACACCGTCTCGATGTTCGCCGTCAGCTGGGCGTACTCCAGCCACGCCTTGAAGTACTCCTCGTCGGGCGCGATCTTGACCTGCAGCCCGAGCTCGCCGCCTAGGGTCGCGCTGAGCCTAGCGCCGATCGCCTCCGCGTACTTTTCGAGGAGCTTCTCCCCCTCCTCTGGGGAGAGGGCGAGCTCCCTCACGCCCCTAGCGACCTCGCTCACGGCCTTCCCGTAGACCTCGAGGTACCTGTCCATCGCGCTCCTGACCAGCGTCAGGTGCACCTCCGGCTCGAGGAACCGTATGGGCACCCCGAAGTCGAACGACTTCCAGGTGAAGTCCGGCGGCGCCGCGTACGCGACCTTGAACCTGACGGTGCCTATGCCGCTCAGGAGCGACTTCGCGGTGCCCAGCGTTATGAGCCCCCTCTCGTAGAGGTTCTGCACGCCAGTCCGAACCATCGTCCTCTCCTCGCTCAGCGCGTTCATCGCCTCCGCGATAGCGGACAGCGGCACGTAGTACGGGTGCAGCCCGCTCGCCATCAGGAACTTGCACAGCAGCTCGACGTCCATCTTCAGCTCGGGCCCGCCGCCGCCGCGCGCGCCGCCGCCCGCCAGCGCGTTCGCGATCGCCTCCGGAGGGCTGGCCGCCCCCACGCCGAGCTCCCCGAGCAGGTCGAACAGCCCCCACTTCACCATCCAGCGGGCGTCGATCTTCGAGGGGATGTCCGCCAGCGCGTCGGCGATGATGCCGGCGTCGGAGGGCCATCCCGCGTCCCACGCGAACGGCGCGTAGTCCTGCCACTTCAGGTACTTCAGCAGGATCCTGAACGCCTCGCCGCCCCTCCCGTTGAAGTCCGCTGGGTCTGCCGGCGCGTAGGCGCCGATCGGGCTCGCGTCCTGCGCCGCGTCGCTCTTCATCTCGTTCGTCTGCCTGAACCAGAGCATGTTCGCCGCCGCGCGCAGCGCGAACGTCCACAGGTACCTCGGGTCTGGGTAGCGGAACCTGAGGAAGTAGTTGAAGACGGCCACGCCCTCCGGCACGCCGAGCCTCTCCGCCCACCTCTTGTAGTCGTCGAAGGACGCGAAGGCGTCCTTCACCATCATCTCCGCCAGCTCGCCCGGCGTGGGCATCTCGTAGACCAAGGCCAAGGGGATATCCCGTTTCTGCCTGAAGCGGTCTTGCACCCTGATCTTGGCGCGCGTCCCGTACTTCCCGAAGCCGAGGAAGGCCTCCCTGAACCACCTCGGGTACCCCCTGTACATCATATACTCCTCGAGCATCTTGAACGCGTCCCACCCGCCCACCTCCGCTGGGCCCGTGAGACCTAGGCGCTGTAGGGCGGTGACGACGAGCGGCAGGGCGGGCGCGGAGAGGGGCAGATTCTCCAGCCCGAAGGTGTCGCAGGCCTGCCTCCACGTGTACATGAAGGCCGGCTCGATGACCGCGGCGAACCCCCTAGGCACCAGCTCGAAGAACCAGTGCCTCATCGTGTCCGCGGTGCGCGCTAGGAACTCGCCCAGCTCGTACCAGGCTCTCGCCGGTCTCAGGTAGACGCCCCAGACCTTCCTGATCGCACTGTCCACGGTGACGATGCCGAACTGCATACCCAGCGAGGCGACGTAGCCGATGAAGATCCTCTCGTTCAGGTGGGACAGATACTTGGCGAGGCTCGCAGCCCAGTCGAAGAGACCCGAGAGCCCGAACGCTAGGAGCGTCACTTTCAGCGCTAGGTCTACCTCGCCGACGCCCCTCCCGCCGACCGCCTCCGCTATCGTCTCCAGCAGGAGCCTCTTGCCCTCCTCGAACCCCGTCTTGATGGCGTTCTCCACGGTCTCCGCTATCTGCTTGGCCGCCGACTGCCCGAGACCGACGAGCCACCCGAGCGAGGCCAGCACCGCCCTCCCTATGCTCTCGGCGATTCCCCTCAGCGGCTCTACGATGGCGCGGTAGAGCAGCTCGACGAAGCCGGCGAGGACGCCGCCCAGCCAGCGGAAGATCGCCTCGACCCCCTTCCACAGTATGTCCGCTATCCACTTCACCCCCTCTGTCACCCTCTCGGCCAGCCAGGCGAAGAACCTCTGGATAGCCCCGATCGGGTCTTTGACGAACTCGAGGAACTGCTGCCACAGCCACTCCAGCCCCTTCCTCACCCAGGTGATGAACTGCTTCAGGGGATCCGGCAGCAGCTTCCAGATCTGCTCGCCGACCCAGTACAGCCCCCTAGATATGCTGCCGATGGGGTCGCGCCAGAACTCCTGAATCCTCTCCCAGAGCCAGCGGAAGAAGTTCGGCAGCCCCTCGCTGAAGAGCCACACGAGCCCGTTCCAGGCCCACTCGAAGAACTCCTTCACCTTCTCGAAGAACCACTTAACGGGGTCGGGGAGCCGCTTCCAGATCTCCTCGCCGAGCCACTGGAAGCCCCTGTAGATGTAGCCGGCCGGATCCCTCGCGAACTCCTGCAGCTGCTGCCACAGCCAGTTGAAGAAGTTCGGAACCGCCTCCGTGAAGAACCAGACGATCCCGCGCCAGACCTGCTCGAAGAAGTCCCTCACCCTCTCGAGGAACTGCTTCAGCGGCTCCGGCAGGTGCTCCCATATCCACTTCGCGAAGTCCTCCAGCGCCCTCCTAGCCGACTCCGCGAACTCCCCCAGCCTCTTCCACACCTCGTCCAGCCAGCCCTTGAAGGTCAGCAGCGCGTCCTTCGCCCAGCCCGGCAGGTGCTCCCAGATCTGCTGGGCGAGCCAGGTGAAGCCGCGCTGCAGGAACCCCATCGGATCCTTCGCGAAGTCCTCGAGCGACCTCCGCAGCCAGTCGGCGAAGTCTTGGATCGCCTGTATCGCGCCCTTGAGCCAGTCCGGCAGCATATTCCAGATCTGCTGGGCGAGCCAGTCGAAGATCCCCTTGAAGAAGCCGCGGAGGTCGATCGGCGAGCTGCCTAGGCTCTCCCTCAGCTCCCTGAAGAACGAGACTAGGAACTCGACCGCGCCCCTGAGCCAGTCCGGCAGGGCTTTCCAGATCCACTCCCCTATGTCCTTCAGCGCGGCCCTAATCGCCCCGATCGGGTCTCGGAAGAAGCCCTCGATCGCCTCTTTGACGCCCTCTATCGCCTCCCTGATCCACTCGAAGAAGCCGCGGATGCGCTCCGGCAGCTGCAGGACGGCGTTGACGAAGCCCTGCACGGAGACGCCGAGCTGAAGGAGCGACTGCGACGCCTTGCCCATCCACTCGCCCATCGCGGCGAAGCCCCTCCCGACTATGTCGGCGATGGGGCCGAGCGCCCTCGCGACCGCCTCCGCGATTGGGGCGACCGCCCTCGAGACGGCTTGGACGATTCCGGACACCCTCTCCGCCAGCCCCGCGAAGCCCCTCCCGATCATCTCCCCGATGCCGGCCAGCCCGCTCGTCACCCTCTCGAAGAGACCGGTCAGCGTCGAGACGGCGCCTTGGATGGCGCCGAGCACCCTGCCGGCGAGCTCCCTTAGGCTCCTAGACACGAGGTCGGCGATCCTGCCGAACGCCTCGCCGACCGCGGCGCCCACCCTCCCGACCGCGTCGAGGATGCCCTTGGCGGCGTCCCCGAGCCGCGACGCCAGCGAGGCGAAGCCGCTCGCGACCGCGCTCGCCACGCTGCCGATCTGGGAGGCGAGCGAGGAGAAGAGGCTGCCGACCTGCGAGGCGAGCGAGCCGATGCCCGCCGTCACGCCTTGGATCAGCGAGCCGAGGAACGACTTCGCCCCCTCGAGCAGGGGGGCGAGCGCCCCCGTCACGCCGGAGATTATCGAGGAGGCTAGGCCGGCGACCTGCTGGGCGACGCCGTCGAGCGCGCTCTTTATCGCGCCGACGACGAACTGGATGCCCCCGAGCACGGGCGAGATGATCGTGTCCCAGAAGTCCTTGAAGATCCCCTGCACGGCGGACGAGAACCAGACGGTCATCTCCCTGAACCGATCCGCGAACCAGGCCTGTATCTGGCCGATCGGGTCGGTGATGCCGAACAGGCAGCCCGCCATCGCCGCCAAGTCCAGCTCCGCGACCTCCGGCAGCAGCTTCCTCGACAGCCTCTCCAGCTCCTCGGCGACCGCTCTGATCTCCTCTTGGGCGGCGGCTAGGCCCGCCTCCAGCGCCGCCTCCGCGCCCCCCCTCGAGAGGAGCGAGGACAGCAGCTTGGCCGCCTCCGCCAGCTCCCGCTCCGACAGGGTCTTCTCCTCCAGAACCGCTAGGTTGGTCTCCCCCTCCGTCAAGGCGGTCACTACGGAAAAAGAGGGTTTCTTAAGCTTACCTCAGCCGGTCTTCGCGAAGATGTGCTCGTAGCCGGTCATCAGGGCGAGCTTCATCTTGGCCAGCTCCGTCCTCAGCTTCCTGTCCAGCTCCCGCCCGTCCCTCACGTCGAGCCGGAACGTCTGGCTCCTGTACCCGTTCCACTCCAAGTAGCACGAGACTATGTACCTCCTCTCCCCGCCGAGCCACTCGTACCCGACGACCTCGAGGATCGTGACCTTTGCGTCCTCCAGCCTAGCCTCGATCGGCGTCAGTATGATCTTGACGGTCTGGAGACCGGCGGCGCTCATACGGTGCCGAGCCTCCTCCTGATCAGCCGCTGGAAGTGCTTGACCGCCTTGGCCACCTCCCTGCCCATCTCGACGACCTCCTTGACGTCCGGCGGCAGCTTGGAGACGTCGGTCTCCATCGAGGCGAGCGCCAGCCCGAACTCCTGCGCGGCGGTGAACAGCCTCCCCATCGCGTCCATCAGCTCCTTCTCCTCCGGCGTCAGGACTCTGGCGACCTCCCCAGGCTGCGCGGCCGGCGGCGCCGGTGCGGGGGCTACCGGCGCGGCCTGCGGCAGGGGCCTAGTGGTTTCCTCCATTCCCTCACCCCGCCAGCATATCGGCTATCGCTCTATATACTTTTCTCGCGTCGAACTCCCTCGCCCTCTCGAGGCACGCCCTCTCCAGCTCCCCCCTCCTCCTCAGCACCTCGTCCTTCGCCTGCAGCAGCGCCTCCGCGAACTCGGCTGGGTCGTAGAGGTGGTGCTCGTACTCGATGCCCGTCTGCAGGTGGTAGGGGTCGCCCGCGTACTGGACGTCGACGACCGGCACCCGGAACGACGTCTCGGGCGTCGTTATCTCCGAGAGCGGTTCGTAGTCCGCGTGAACCACAGCTCTCCCGCAGGCCAAACTCTCTAGGATCGGCATTCCGAAGCCCTCCGCCAGCGCGGCGTGGGCGTATAGGTCGATCGCGTGGTAGAAGCCCCACACCCACTCCCTCGGCTTCTGGCCGAAGCTCGTCAGCACTAGGGTGTTCGGGCAGCCGGCGTACGCCTCGGCGGCCTGCGGCTGCGTGACCACCGCGAACTTCACGCTCGGATCCCTCTTCGCCACTTCTTTGATGACCTCCGCGAAGAGGTCGTGCCCCTTCCTCGCGTACGCGCCGGCCACGTAGCCGACGACGAAGTCCCGCTCGGAGAAGCCGAGCGACCGCCTCACGGCTGGGCCGAGCGCCCCCCTCGCGAACGCCTCCTGCGCGTCCACGCCGTGGTAGACCACGGCCCTCACCCTAGCGCCCGCCTCCGCGAGCTTCCTCGCCGTGTACTTGGAGTTGGCGACGAACTCCAGCTCCCTGAAGACCCACTCCGTGCCGGGGGCCCTGACGACCCTCCCCTCCACGGTCGCGTACCAGGCGTACCTGATGCCGTCCGCCTTGGCCCTGTAGCCTAGGTAGAAGAAGGGGACGGCCCATATCGTGTCGAAGGCCATCACGATGTAGGTCGCGCTGGGTCGGAGCTGCCCGAACCTCACCGCGTCTGGGTACAGCAGGGGCTCGAGGACTCGGAACCCGAGCCCCTCCAGAACCCTCCCGATGTCCTCCGCCACCCTCCTCAGCGAGGTCGCGCGCTCCGGCGCCACCGGCAGAACCCTGCCCCTGTACCTCCTCCCTCCCTCCACGGGGGGGACAAAGGGGGTCGGCTTAAAGAGCGTTGCGCCCCCCAGCGGTCGGGGAGAGGGGGGTCTGGGCCCCTAGTGGAAAAAGGAGGAAAGAAAAAAAATATTTATTTTTACAGGCCCCAGAGGCGCTGGAGCCGCTGCTCCTAGTACGGTGGTACGGCGCCGAGCACCGCGGTGATGATCTTGTCCAGTATCGCGGCGTCGGCCTTGTAGGCGGTGACCCACATCTGCTTCAGGCCGGAGATCTCTTTGCTCAGCGTCGCGCCGCTGTGGCTGAACATCAGCTTAGCTAGGATTTGCCCGAACGAGTAGTACAGCGCGTGCTGGCCGCTGGGCACGCCCTCGCTCTCGACGATGTTCCTGACGATGCTCACCACGTTGACGACCGGCGAGGACGCCGCCTCGTACCTCAGATCCATTATCGACTTGACCGCGGTGATCTTGGCGGTGATGACCGCGGCGTCGGTCGGGTACTTCGTCTGGTACTTCTCTACCCGGTCGGCAAACCTACGGACGAACGGCATCCGGTCTCACCCCCTAGCCTCCGATGATGAGCTTGGCCAAGGTGTCGAGGATCGTCGGGTCGCAGCCCTTCTGCACGAACGCCGCCTTGAGGCCGTCCACGTACGCGGTCAGCGTCGTGCCGCTGTGGCTGAACAGCGCCTTCCTCACCTTCTCGACGAAGGCGTAGTAGACGCCCTGCTGGCCGGCGGGCACCCCCTTGCTCTCGAGCACGTTCCTAGCCAGCTCGACCACCTCCGCGATGGCGCTCGCGCCCTCCGCGTGCCTCTTCAGGGCGATGGCCCTCGAGGCCACGTACCTAGCGCCGAAGGTGTCGGCTGGCGTCTTGGCGGTGTACTTGTCGAACCTCTCCTTGAGACCCTTCACCAACGGCATTTATGCGTCCCCGAAACGGGGTTTTTCGATCAAAACTATTTAAGCGTTACGGGACGAGAACTCTCGGGTTCAGTTAGCTATCAAATCGACTGTATACTTAAGACGAAAAGCTTAGGGGTCTGTACCTGATGACTGTCCGAAAATGATAGTGCTCTTTTTGTCGAAAAGAGAAAAAAGGCAGGAGCAAAGTTAAATAGGGCGCTCTCCCGCTCTTTCAACCGTGGCGGTCGGCGTCAGCGAAACGGTGCCCGACGAGGTGATCGAGAGGGTGGCGCTCGGCGAGACCTGCCTGAAGCTGGGGCGCGTCGCCAGCGCAGCCGAGTTTATGGCGAAGCACTCCATCGTGAAGGGCATCAACGTGGCCGTGACCTACGACAGGGCGTTGTCCAGCAGGTCTGTCGCGCTCACGGTGACGTTCAGGATCGTCGAGTCGAAGCTCGACCCGAAGGAGACGAAGAGGTACCTGCTCGCGAGGGCCAAGGCCCTCACCAAGTACCTCGGCATCGTCAAGCAGTGGCTGGAGCGCGACGGGATCGAGTGCGAGCTGAGCTGGCAGATCCTAGCGAACCCGATACCCAACCTGACCCACGTTATGGTCTCCGCGGTCTTCAGGATCACTAGGATCGACCTAGACAAGCTCCTCAGGAAGGGGAACGTGAGGAAGCTGGTGATATACGAAACGACCAAGTTCGTGGGCGGGGAGAGAGCTAGGTTGATAAAGCTCCTCGAGAGACTGGCGGAGGAGGAGCTTGAGCGCGAGCGGGAGCGTGGTGCTGGAGATACGCATCTCGAGGAGGCTGCTGGAGAGACTGGAGAAGGCGGCGCAGAGGGAGTACTGCACGGTGCCGGAGCTGGTGGCGAGGGCGCTGCTGAAGTACCTGGAGCTGCTGGAGGAGGAGGAGCGGGAGAGGGCTGGATACGCGTGATCGACGCGGTCGCCGAGTTCGAGGTGCCGCTCGCCCTCTTGGACTCGCTGATCAGGGAGGGGAGGATCGAGGGCAGGGTCGGCCCCGACGGCTTCTGGTACGTGAGGCTGGAGGACGTAATGAAGATAAGGGAGGTGATGGGCAAAGGCGGGAGGGTGAGGGGCGGTGGCGCTTGACGCCTCCAGCATCGACCCCGTGCTCGGGCTGCTGAACAAGCTCTTCATAGGCACCGCGCTCCAGGCGCAGAAGATCGAGGCCTGGTCTCTCCTCAGGGACATCGCGAGGGAGTACGCCGGCGGGTCGATCACGGAGGCGGAGCTGGAGGAGTACGTCGGGGCCATCGCGAAGCGCCTCTCCGCGCTCCTAGCCTCCGCGGGGAAGGGCATCCCCTTGGACGAGCTGAAGGGCGAGCTGATGAAGGCGGTGCTCGACGCGGCGGGCCGCGATATGGCGTCGCTCGCGCTCGACATACGGACGAGGATGGCGAGGCGGAGGGAGAGGAGGAGGCTCCGCAGCGAGATCGAGTCCCTCCTCTAGCCTAGGGGATGGTCAAAATAAGGAATATGCATAAGTAGCCGCCTCTCTCTCCGCCCCCCGTGGCGCGCAGGTACAGGAGGCTGGTCGTCAGCCCAGAGGTGCACGCCAAGCTGATGGAGCTGAAGGAGAGGACGGGGGCCTGGAGCGTGGACGAGGTCATAAGGCGCCTCCTCTCCGGCGCCCAGCAGCCGCCGCCGCGGGGCGCTGGGCCTAGGTCGGAGGTCGAGGCGGGGGCGAGGCCGGCCGAGCCGGCTGCGCCGGCCGCTCCGCCGGAGCCCGCCCCAGCCCCGCAGCCGCCTAGGGCGCCGCCGTCCGAGGTCGCCGCCATCCGCGAGCTCGCCTGGAGCGTCGCGAGCTGGAGCGACGTCAGGGACGTCCTGTCCGAGGAGCTGGGCTTCGAGGTGCCGCCAGACCCGTCCCAGCTGACCGCGGAGCAGGCGGCCAAGGTGAGGGAGGCGCTGAGGGCCCTAGCGGCGCCGCTCCCGCCGGTCGCGGAGGCGAGGGTGCGCTGGCTCCTGACGGCGCTGGCCAAGCGGCTCCGCGCGAGCCCATCGGAGGTCGCGGACAGGTTCGGCCTGCCGGAGAGCCCGCAGGCGCTGAGGGTCTACCACCTGAGGGTTCTCGAGCTGGCGCTCCAGAGGCTCCGCGCGGGCGGGGGGTGAGCGGGCGTGGCGCTCTGGTGGAGACCCCTGACCGATAGGGAGAAGGTGGAGCTGGCCAAGATGCCGGATCGCGACCTAGAGGGGTGGAGGGAGGCGGAGGAGGCTATGCGCCGCGCGGTGGAGGGGCAGAGGGCCTTCCTCAGGGCCTTCCTCCGCCTCGCGTCCGGCGCCGAGCCCCCAGACGAGGTGGTCGAGGGCGCGCTCGCGGTGTGGAACGTGACCGGTATGGCGTGCGCCGTGACCTTCGCCAGCGCGCTGGCGCTGGGCGGCGACCCCGACGAGGCGCTAGCGGCGGTCGCCTCGATGTTCACGGAGGACGCCTGGGAGTTCATAAGCGAGGGCCTTAGGGCGGCCGCCGAGGCGGAGGAGCTGAGGGAACACTTCAAGAGGAGGCGGGGGAGGGGGGAGTGATATGGAGGCGGTCGTCTTAGCTGGGGGCGACGCCTGGCGTATGAAGCCCTACCTGTGGATCCCGAAGCCCTTGGCGGAGGTCGCGGAGGGCGTGACCCTCCTCGAGTGGCAGGTCGCCTGGCTGAGGAGGCACGGCTTCCGCGACGTCTACGTCTGCGCTAGGGGCTTCAGGATCGAGGAGCTGGACGTCTACTGGGTCGAGGAGAGGAGGAAGCTCGGCACCGGCGGCGCCCTCAGGCTCGCGGCCCAGCAGCTCAGGGGGGACAGGTTCTACGCCTGCAACTGCGACGACATCCTCCTCGACGACCCGCGCAACGTGGTGGCGCGGCTCGAGGAGCACCCGTGGGCGGCCGGCGCGCTGGCGGTCGCCAGACCTAGGCTGCCGTGGGGCGTCGTGAAGCTCGAGGGGGACAGGGTCGCCCGCTTCGTCGAGAAGCCGCTCGCCGGCGAGCTGTCCCAGACCCTCGCGGACTTCTACGTGTCGGTCGGGCACTACGCCTTCGACCGCTACAGGGTCTTGCCGCTCCTGCCGGAGGAGGGCGACCTCGAGGCGACGACCCTGCCGGCCCTCGCCTCCAACGGGACGCTGTGCGCGTACGTCGTCAGGGGCCGGTGGCTGGCCGTGAACACTTACAAGGATCTGCTGGAGGCGCGGCGCATTCTGCCGGAGGTGGGTCAGCTGTGGCGAGCCTGAGGGCGAGGAGGAGGGCGTACGAGGCGGAGCGCGGGCTGGTGCTCGAGCTGGAGAGGAGGGGGTGGTGGGCCACTAGGGTGCCGGCGAGCGGCAGGCGCACCGGCTTCGACGTCGTCGCGGCGAAGGGGGGCAGGATCCTCTTCATCGAGGTGAAGGCTAGGCTCTCCGGCGAGGATATGAGGATCGACAGGTGGAGGTGGGAGGAGGTGCTCTCCGAGGCGGCTAGGGCTGGGGCGGAGGCGTACCTCGCCGTCCGCCTCCTGCCGGACGAGGCGGGCGAGAAGTGGAGGATCAGGCCGCTCGCCGACCCCGACGAGGTCACGGCGACGCACGCCGTGTTCAGGCACCCGCGCTCCGCGCCGGAGAGGTGGATGCGCCTCGGCGACGCGCTCGGCTGATCACATCACGCCGGGCGGCGGCGCCATCCTCTCGATCACCTCTTTCGCGCTCATCACGAAGAAGACCTCGACCAGCTTGATCGCCGCCGCCTGCTCGCCGAGCGTCAGGTTCGACCTCTCCAGTATCGCGGAGATCGCGGTCACCGCCGCGCCGACCCGGTCGTCGGGCGTCGGCAGGCTCCGGATGATCTCCGCTATCCTCTCCGCCAGCCTCGCCACCTCCTCCGTCTTCTCGTCCCTCCCCGCCATCATCCCACCCTCTCGAAAAGGAACGTCACGCCCCTCCTGTATATTCCCTGCCTGGAGACGGAGCCGGCGTACCTCCACCTAGCCTCCCCAGACCCCTTCGCCACCACCTCCCCGACCTCCGCGAGCACCTTCTCCACCGCCTCGGACGACCTCCTCGGCACCCTGAAGACCCTGAGTATCTCCGCGAGCGCCACGCCGGCCGTCCTCCCCCCCTCGCCGGCCAGCCTCTCGCTCAGCCACTCCCTCACAGCCTCGACCGTGAAGGGGCGCTTGAGCCTGTGGGTCACCATCGCGCCCACGTCGCAGCCAGTCCACGCCCTGATCCACTCCGGCGTCGGCGCCAGCTCCGCCAGCTCGCGCCTGCCGGTCAGCTCCGCCGCGTCCAGCAGGATCTCCGCCGCCTCCACCAGCTTCCTAGCGACGGTGCCCGGCTCGCCGCCGCGGGACGCGAGCTTCGGCGCCCGCTGCTCCGCCAGCGCTGAGGCGAACTCGGCCAGCGCCTCGGAGACCTCCCCCCTCCCGAGCTCCGCGCAGACCCTAGCCAGCGCCGCGCAGGTCTTTGCCTTCCACAGCGCGAAGGAGCCCACCCTGTCCAGCTCCCTGCCCCCGACCAAGTCCGCCAGCTCCTCCCAGCTCGGCGCCGCCGCCCCGCCGAGATCCGGTCTGCCGGACGCGGCGACCAGCGCCGCAGCGGCGGAGACCCTCGCCGCCAGCGACAGGACGTCGGCTGGGGGCAGCTTGCTCCTAGCGTCCAGCCTCGCGAGCCTAGCGGCGGCAGCCGCCGCGGCCGCCCGCACCTTCTCTGGGAGCGCGGGATCCGCCGCCGCCTTGGCGAGGGCCGCCACGGCCCTCGCCTTCCACCCGCTCCACCGCCCGCTCACCGACCCCCACCCGCCCCAGCGATCCGCCAGTAGAAAACCCCCTCCCTCACCTCCAACGCCACCAGCCCAGCCCTCTTCAGCTCCGAGAGCCTGCCGGACAGCGGCTTCTCCTTCGCCTCCACGCCGAACCTCTCCCTCAGCTCCAGCTCGATCTCCCTCCTCGTCCTCGGCCTCCCGTCCGAGAGGATCTGCAGCACTAGGGCCTTGACGCCCGCCCTCCCCGCCCCGCCGGCCCCGCGCTGGGCCCTACGCTGGGCTAGGGCCTGCGCCACCGCCTCCGCGGCCCTCTTGGCGACCTCCTCGGCGATCTTCTCCCTCTGCTCCGCCAGCGCGGCGACCGTTTCCGCGATCGCCCGCACCTCGCCCTCCAGCTTGCTCAGCCTCTCCTCCAGCCTCTTGGCGACCTCCTCGGGCCCACCCTGCTCGGCCGGCGCGCCGCCCGCGAGCGGCTTCCCCTCCCCCTCTGCCAGCACCTGCGTGACGATCCTGCAGACGACGGTCGTGAGCGCCTCGTTCACCTTGATCTTCGCGGTCTCGCTCTTCGTCTTCAGGAACTGCTCCGCCGCCACGGCGAGGTCGGCGGTCGGCACGCCGAGCCGCTCGGTCACCTGCGCGGCGGCGTTGAGCAGCCGCCTGTAGTTCTCCTCCGTCGGGTTCTCCCTGAACGAACCCCAGCTCGCGGCCAGCTTCACGATGTACCACGCCGGCCTCTGCAGCCTCCTAGGGTACGCCTCCCCCTCCGGCGGCTTGACGGAGGAGATGGCCTCTATCGCCTCGGCCGCCGTGTACTCCCTCTCCCCCTCCGCCTCGCCCGCCTCCCGCGCGGGCGGCTGCGCCTCGGGCGGCTGCGGGAGCGCCAGCTCGGCCTCCCCCTCCTCGTACCTCTTCAGGATGCAGCGCCGCCTCCCGTGCAGCACAGTCCAGTACCTGTACTCTTTGCCGGCGGCCCTGAAGGTCTCCACCTTCAGGGTGCCTGGGGCGCCGCACTTGGGGCACGCGACCTCCGCCCCAGGCCCGACCCGAACCACCTGCGTCATATTTCCCACCCACCATACCCTATCAACATAAGGTATTTAAGCTTTTTTCTCTCTCACTCCCCCTCACCTCCCTTTTTCCCTTCCAGCTCCGAGAGCAGCTTGCTGCTCTCGAGCGTGACGAGGAGCGCCTCGATCAGCGGCGCGTCGAAGAGCGTGTAGACGGCGACCGCGAGCGCCTCCCCCTCCTCGACCCCAGCCTGCTTGCCGGTCGCCGTCAGGTAGAGCAGCTGGAGGTACGCGATGAGGGCCGCGTTGGCGGCGAAGGAGGCGATCCTATCGGAGAGGACGAAGCCCAGCTCGTCCTTCACTACTTTCGCCAGCTCCTCGAGCGCCTCCACCGCCCTCGCGTACGCGGCGTCCAGCCTCTCCACGCCCTCCTTGGGCATCCCCTCCCTGATCTCCCTCGCTTTGAGCGCCACGAGGGCCGCCCTCATCCTCACGAGCGCCCTGCGGATCTCGTCCCGCGCCTCCCTATCCGCGCTTTCCCCCCTCACGGCTCCCCGCCCCCCCGCATCTCGCGCTTGACCGCGTCCTCGACGGTTATATACTCGCCCTCGCCGACCCTGACGACCCACCCCATCCTCTCCAGCCTCCTCAGGAGCTGCTCGGCGGTGTTCACGGACATAAAGCACCCCTCCCCCTCCAAATACCTGACGACCTCCCTCGCCCTCCGGCAGCCGGCCCTCAGGGCCCTCATAACCATCACCAGCTGCGGCTCCTTGGCGTAGTGCCTCTTCTCGAGCGCCCTCAGCTTCTCCCTGACGGTCTCGGCGAGCTCGACCAGCGCGTCCAAGTCGCGCCGCAGCCGCTCCGCGAGCCCCTCGGCCGCCCCGAGCAGCCGCTGGTAGTCCACGAACGGCGAGGAGGCGACGACCTCCACCTCCTTCGCCGCCGCGAGCGCCAGCTCCGCGTCCCTCAGCTTCGGCTCCAGCTGCCCGAGCGCCTCGGCTAGACCGCCGAGCGCCTCGACCAGCTTGGCGGCGTACCTCAGCTCCTTCTTCCCGAGCTTTTCTAGTGTCATCGGGCCGGTCAGAGCGCCGGCGGCTTGGCGCCGCCCTGCAGCTCCCTCAGCCAGGCGCCGACCCTCTCCTCGCTCGGCGCGATCGCCGCCGCCAGCCCCCTGTCCGCCTCGAGGATCATAGCGACGAGGGCGGGCACCGAGTCCCGCCTAGCCCTCGGCAGGTAGCCGAGCGCCTCCGCCAGCCTCGGGTCGCCCCTCTCGGCGTACGCCCTCGCCAGCCTGACCGCCGCCGCGGCCTTCCACGCGAAGAAGTCCGCCGTCGCCGGCGACGCGTAGGTGCACAGCTCCCTGACCCACCTCTCCGCCTCCTCGGGATCCGGCAGCACCCTGTACGCGGTCTCCAAGTGCGGTCTCTTGGCGACGAGGCGGGCGACCGCCACCACCGCCCTGTGGGCGTAGACGACGCCCTGCACCCTCACCTCGTCGAGGGCTTTCCTCACCTCGGGATCCGAGACCGCCTCCCCCTCGAGGACGCCGACGACGTACCTCTTCCACTCCAAGAACCTGAGCCTGCTCTCCTGTCCCACGGGGCCGTCCTTAAGGGGAAGGTATATATAAACCTTCCCAGCACGTAAAGCCGTGGCGGAGGGAGACCCCTGGGAGGAGGTGCGGAGGGTCGTCAGGCAGGCGCTGGCGGACGTGGAGTCGAGGCTGTCAGCTGGGAAGCTGCTGGTGCCCCCGAGCGTCTTCGTGCGCGCGCTCTTCGGCCCGGTCGGCGTCGTGAACGCGAGGGCGGAGCGCATCTGCACCACGGTCGTCGGCGAGCACGCCCCCCGCTTCTTCCGGCCGTTCTTCGCCGGCGCCAAGCCGGCGGACGAGCCTTTCGACTTCTCCGGCTACCTCAGGGGCAGGAGGGTGACCGTGAAGGTCGTGAGCGGGTCGAGGGCGTTCAACACGAAGATGCGCCGCGCCGTCGAGGAGGCGTCGTACTCGTTCGAGAACCCCTACATCCTCACCGTCCAGGGCGGCTACTTCCGGCCCCGCCAGGTCGGCGCCGCGGTCTGGCTCAGCGCGCCGGCGAGCTGGAAGCTCGTCGCCGGCGAGGGCGCTTACAAGCGGTTCCTCGACATCGTCTACGAGGAGGCCAAGCCCTACAGGGCTAGGCTGGTCGCCCTCCTCAAGAGCGCGAGGGAGGGGGCGTGAGCGGCTATGCCCGAGAGGCTGCCCGAGGTCAGGCGCCGCCTCTCCGAGGCGCGCAGGGAGGAGCTCCTCAGGGCCCTGCAGGCCGAGCGGACGCGCCACGGCGGCTTCGCCTGCGGTCTCTGCCCAGAGGTCTTCTACAGCTGGTACGAGTTCGAGTGGCACGCCCGCCGGCGCCACAGGAGGGAGTACGGGGCTGCCCTGAGGAGGGCGCTGGAGAGGGTGAGCGCGGAGATGGGCGGCGTGCCGGTGGGCGCCATACCCCCAGCCGTCAGGAGGGCGGTGCCGCCGGACGCGGTCGCGAAGATCGGGCGCGCGCTCGTCTACGTCTACCTGCCTAGGAGCCTCTAGGCGGGCGCCGCCGCCTCCCCCTCCCCCTCGGTCTCCGCTCGGTTCCCGCCGTCTCCCCCAGCTTCGACCCACTTGCTGCCGTCCCAGGCGACCCTCCCCATCCTCGAGAGGGCGAAGAGCGCCAGCGCCACCTTCTCCCTCTCCGAGAGCTGCGCCCCGCCGGACTGCAGCGCCCTAGCGGCGAGCGCCTCGACCTCCTCCGGCCCCATCCCCTCCTCGCTCGCGGCGTAGACGGCGTAGAGCGCCCACGACTCCGTGAAGACGACCACCCCCCTCGCCCCGACCTCCCCTAGGTCGTAGAGGAGCAGCCCCCTCCGCCCGCACGCCCTCGCCAGCCCCTCGGGGTTGCGCACGCCTCTGATCAGCGCGCAGTCCTCCAGCTCGTCGAGGCGCGACCGCCCCCTGCGCCCCCGCTCCTCGGGCTGCGGGTCGGCCTGCTGGGGCTCCCGCTGCGGCTGGGTCGGCGCGGCTCCGCCGGAGAGCAGCTCGCGCTTGACGAGCGAGCGCAGCCACTCGGAGAACGTCATCCCCCGCGCGGCCGCGACCCGCCGCGCCGCCTCGTACTCCTCCTCCTCGAAGATCACCGCGACGAGGCGCGGTCGCGCGAACCTCTTGGCTCTCGGCACGCCGACGCCCCGCGGTCGCCGCCCCAACCATATATATAAATCCGACGAGCCACTTTCCCATATATAGGAAACCATCGATTCATATATATTTATATCCAAAAGTGGATATAGATATATATAGATGGAAAGAAACGTATAGATATTTATATATGGAAAGGGCGTGGTGTAAAAAGGATAGAAAAAAAGAAAATGTTTTCCGACCGGCTCAGACTAGGAGGACGGCGACCCGCCCTTCCCTGACCGCCCTCGCCAGCTCCCTCCTCCGACCCGCCAAGCCCCTGAAGTAGCGGGCCATCTCCCTCCAGTCCCCGTCCCCCTCCCTCTCCGCCGCCCTCTCGTACTGCTTGGCGAGCCGCTCCGCGTCCCTCGCGTCCTCCTCGAGGAAGCCCGCCAGCGCCTCCTCCGGCGTGGCGCCCTCCGCCTCGGCGACCCTCCCGAGCGGCGTCGCGCCCCTAGCCCTCCACCTCCCCCCCTCCTCGGCCAGCCTCACGCCGTACATCTTCCTGCTCGGGTCTCCGAGCGCGACCCTGCGCTCCGCGGGCATGGTCTACACCCTCGGGCGCCTGCGGGTCAGCCTGCCTTTGATGCCGAGCGCTGCTCTGACGTGGTGGCCGCACTTCCACAGCATCTCGACGAGCGGCTCCACGTAGAATCGGTTGCCGACCATGACGATCGGCTCGTCGATCGGCTCCGGCAGCGGCACGGTCTCGAACACCCACCCGCCGCCGGCGCCGGTTATGCCGGCGAACACGGCGAAGCCGCTCGGGCACGCCTTGGTCAGCCTGTCCCACGCGGCCGCCAGCTTCGCCTCGACGGCGCCCAGCGCGCTGGGCGGGGCGGGCAGCTCGCCCCTAAGCATAGCCGCCACCCGCTCGAGCGTCGCCCCAGCCGGCACGTAGAGCGAGACTAGGGTCGGGCGCTCGCTCCTCACGCCGCTGACGCTCCTGACGATCTTCGCCGCTTCGATCGCTTCCCCCCTCCTCTGCATACGGTAGTGGCGGTAAAGGTTAGTATAAAAAACTTTCTCTTGAAGCTACCGCTAGGGCCCCCCGCCCCTCCGCGCGCTCAGGAGCCCCTCCACGCCCCGCCCGCCCCAGCCGCCCCCTCAGCGGAGGATCACCAGCGCGTCCGCGTGCCCTTTGACCACGATCGCCTCCGAGAAGCCGCCCCTCCCAGCGAGGGAGGCGGCGGCAGCCTCCAGCCCTCCCTCCGCCCGCTCCCTGTCGAAGGAGACCAAGTCCAGCCCAGCCGTCTCGCCGTAGGAGACGTACGAGCCGCCCCCAGCCGCCACGACGACGGTCTTGGCGCCGACCCTGTCGAAGATGGGGGCGAGCAGCTCGAGCGCCGAGACGGCCCTGCCGAGCGCCGAGGACATCGCCTCCGTGATCGGGGAGACGTCCGCCACCCTCACCCTCGGCGCCGCCGCGGCCTCCCCACCCCGCTCCTCCCCAGCCTCCTCGACCTCCCTCTCTTGGATGGCCAGCCCCCTCCTCCTCGAGCTCATAGCGGTCGCCTAGGGCGGGGCGGCGGTCGGATATAAGCCTCTCGCGGGGGGCGCGCCCCAACGGGGGATTCGCCCCTCCCCCCTCCAGTCCGGAAGGGGGTAGAAAAAGGGGGGAAGGGGGATCGGGGGGCTAGGAGGTTTTGCCCGCCCGCCAGGGCGGGTCTCTGCCGTAGAGCTCGCGCCAGAGGCGCGCGGTCTTCTCCTCCGCCGCCTCGCTGTAGGTGCGGAGCCAGAAGCCGACCGAGGTCGGGTTCGCCAAGCCGCGCTCGATCGCGAGCGCGACCGCCATCACCGCGCGCCCCCACCACCGCTCCTCCAGCGCGCGCATCAGGAGGTGAGCCACGTCGGCGAGGGCCTCGTGGCGGTCTGCGAGGCCCCCGTCCTCCGCGAGGAGGGCCAGCGCCTTGTGCGCCCTCCTAGCGTGGTCTAGGAAGTGGGCGAGCCCGCGGCGCAGCGTCTCGTCCCCCGCCACCTCGTCCCAGTCCGCTAGGAAGCGCGCGAGCATCAGCTCGTCGGTGCTGTGGGCCCGCAGCTCCTTCTCCACCCACTCCACCCTGCCGAGGACGAACCCCCTCACCCTCATACAGAACACGTCCTTCACCAAAGAGACCAGCACGTCGTGGTGGTCGGAGGGCAAGTCCGGCCCGCGGAGCATGCACAGCACGTCGTACACCCACCCGCTCTCCCGATCGCCCTTGTTCCAGCCGGCCCTGAACTCCTCTAGGAAGCGCTGGAAGTAGCCGCACCACACGCTCGGCGACCGCCACTCACTCTCCGCCCCCCTCCTCCTCTTGAGCAGCCTCCCCAACCCCACCCTCCTTGTCATTTTCCTCACCACCTATCTTTCATAAACCAATGTATTTAAGCTTTTCTATCACTCGGTCTCCCCCTTGGCGCCTATGAGCTGGCGGATCGCCTCCCTCGCCTCCTCGTCGCGCTCCCTCGCGCAGCTCGCGCAGAGCAGCACCACGACCACGATGCCGTGCCCCGCCTCTATCTTGAACCGCATAAACGCCGTGCCGGCCCCCCGCCTCCCGCAGAGCAGGCACCGGTGGTCTCCCTCCTCGAACAGCGCGAACGCCCTCCCCTCCGCGACGTCCAGCAGCCCCCCAGCGTACTCCTGGCATTTTGAGGCGAGGTCGAGCGCCCCCTCCGCGAGCCGGCGCAGCTCCTCCGCCCCCGCCCCGCCCCTCTCCAGCCTCTCCAGAAGCTCCTCCAGCTTCCTGACCACGCCGCCGGCGGCGTCCCGCACGATCTCCGCCGTGTTGCGGATCATCTCCGCCGCCTCCGTCAGCGTCAGCGGTCTCGGCCTCGGCCTCTCCCCCACCCCGCCCATGCGCCGCTCACCCCCTCAGCCGCGCCCCCCTCCTCCAGAGCCTCTTTTTCTCCCACCCCTCCCCGCCCCTCTCGACCTCCCACTCGACCTCGCTTTCGTCTGCCCACTCCCGCCTAGCGGCGCCCAGCGCCTCCTCCCACATCCCCTTTTCGGCCCCCTTGAGGAGACCCCACTTCTCCCACACCCTCTTCCCCATACCCTCTCACCGCTGGGACTGCGGTACCGGAGCATATAAATCTTTCTTTCAAGAAAAAAATAAAAGAAGGAAAATATGCGGAGCTCAGCCGAGGACGTCTACGTCCGCGGTCTCGACCGCCCTCGCCTTCAGCGCCAGCGCCGCCGCCTCCGCGTACTTCTCCGCCGCCAGCTCCCCCTCCCCCCTCTCCTCCAAGAACTTCGCGAACTCGGTCTTGAACCCCCTCAGCCACTCGAAGTACGCCCTCACGCACGCCCTAAGGTCGGATCCGACGACGACCTCGTCGCCCACCCTCACGATCCACAGGTCGTCCCTCACCCTCGCGGCCCTAGAGTCCGGCAGCGTCTCCACCCTGCCGCCGCCGTAGTTTATCCGGAAGGCCTTGAACGCGTCCCGCGGGATCACCACCGCCCACCCTGCCATTTCTCCCACCGCAAGCCCTTTGATTGAATAGTATATAAATCTACTTCTGATTGCCCTCCGACCGGTCGGCGAGCTCGCCGATCGCGATCGCGAGGAGCATCACGGCTGCCGTCGTGCACACCGCGAACGCGAGGGCGAACGCCAGCGCCAGCCCCACCACCTCCCTCGTGGCGCCGAACCACTCGATGAGCTCGTGCGCCGCGAAGGCCTCGACGAGGCCGGTCAGCATACCCGCGGCTACCACGACGCCGAGCAGGGACGCCGCCTGCTTGATCCTGTCCTTCGCGCAGCCCACGGGTTTCGACCGCGCGCCGCCCGTAAAAGCCTGACGCCACGCTTATATGCGGCCGCCCCCGCCGGCGCCCGTATGGCGCCTCGGGCCAAGTACCTAGCGGCTGCCGTCCTCCTCCTAGCTTGCCTCAGCGCCAGCGCCGCCCTCTCGGTCTTCGCCACGTCCTACTTCGTCGAGTCCCTCCTATACCTGATCTCGTCGCCGTCGCCGGTTAGGGTTTTGAACCTCCTCCTAGCCTTCGCGCTGATGGTCGCCGGCGGCGCGCTCATCCTCCTTTCCGCGTACGGCGTCCTGTGGGCGACGGGGCAGCCCTCCGGCGGCTACGTCGCGCTCGGCTGGGGCCGGAGACCTAGCTAGCCCGAGGGTAGGAGGGAGGGGGAGATCGCGAAGAAAAAGAAGAAAAAAAATTGTTCGTTCAGTCGGCGGCCCGCGCCCCGCTCGCGCGCTGCAGCAGCTCGACCTGCCTCCGCTTCAGCTCTAGGTACTCGCTGTACATCTTCGTCTGCAGCTCGATCAGCTGCTCCAGCCGGTGCAGCACCTCCGCGATCATCTCGCCGACCTTCGTCTCGCTGATGAAGGTGGCCGCCTGCGGCGCGGTGCTCTTGAGCGCCTGCTCCGCCAGCGCCCTAGCCCACTGGAGCGCCATCTCTCTTGCCTCTTGCTCTGAGGTCGCGGCGACGCTGGGCGCGGCGGGGTGGCCGATGACGTTCCTAGTGGGCCACAGCTGCCTTGCGACCGCTCCCGGCAGCGGCAGGTAGGGCATTTTAGCGGCGATGTCCCACCTGATTATCGCCCTAGCGATGGGCGTCCTCGTGCGCTCGTCCACGCCCCAGCCGACAGCGTACCAAGCGGCGCACTGGTACGCCAGCTTCTCCAGCGCCTTCGGCCCCCACATCGGGGGCAGCTGCCCCTCGGCCACGACCACGGGCCCGACCCGCTGGCCGTACTGCGCTGCGGGTATCTGGTCGGCCTTAGCCCTAGCCTCGCTTAGGACTCCCTCGGGGTTCTGGAGCAGGGCCCTGAGCACGCGCAGCGCGCCGTCCCTCTCCCTCACCAGCACGTCGAGGCCGTCAGCCAGCCTCTGCAGCTCGGCGCTGTAGAGACCCTGCCTGACGACCTCTGGGTCTCGGTCGCCGACGGCCCCGACCAGCGCTATCGTCCTGTCGATGTCGGTCGCGCTGGGGATCCTCGAGAGCAGGTAGTTGTTCAGCGTCAGGGCGCTGGGGCCGAGGAACACCGCCTTGACCCTCTGGAACAGGTGGAGGAACTGCACGCTGGACTCGTGGTGGTCGAAGTACAGCACCTCGTGGCGCAGGGCCAGATCCTCGAGGCCGCGGGCGAACGCCGCGGGGTTCTTTAAGTCGATGGGGATGTCCACAAGGACTATCCGCAGCGGCGACGGCGACGCCGCGTACAGGTTCTGCAGGGTCTGCACGACGTTTTCTGGGCTCGTGGCTGGGTAGTTGGCGAAGACCTCGCTCGCGCTGTATGCCTTGGCCGCTAGGTACGCGGCGGTCACGCCGTGCGCGTCGAAGTGGCCGACGACGACCGTGGGCAGGCTGGCCGCCGCGGGCGCGGGCGCCGGTTGACCTGCTTGGATTTTCTCCGCCATTTTTCCCTCACCACCATCCCTTGGTATCCAAGGCTTATAAGCTTTTCTCCGCCCGACCCCCTCCCCCCTCTAGCCCATTAGGTCAGCCTAGGGCGGGGGCGGCGCCTAGGTTCGCCGGATCCGGCGGAGGGGGGCGGATCCGGCGGATTCGCTAGCCGAGCCGCTCGAGGAGGACTCGGGCGCACTCGAGCACCGCCTCCGCGACGGCCCTCCGCCTGCCCCCGCCGCTCCTCATCATCTTCGTGGCGATGGCGATCGCCGCCGCGGTCGCCTTGGCCACCTCCCTCCCGCGGGAGACCGCTCCCTCCCCCTCCCTCGTGAGCGCGACGAGGGGGCGCAGCGCGGCTCCGGCGTGCGAGTGGGGCGCGAGCGTCTCCTCCGCCTCCCTCAGCGCCTCCTCCGCGTCCCTGAGCCTGTCCACCGGCGCGCCCCCGACGGTCTCCAGCGCCCTCTTGGCCCTGTTCACCAGCAGCCAGGCGTCCTGGTAGTCCCTCACCGTGATCAGGTACAGCTCGAACACCCTGACCTGCTCGGAGAGGCGGCTCAGCCTAGCCGAGGCCGCCCGAGCCTCCCCCGCCTCGACCGCCTCGGCCACGGCGCCGTAGACCCTCGACGCCGCCTGCTTGGCCGCCTTGGCCAGCTCCTGCAGCCTAGCGGAGAGGTGCGTCTCCGCCTTCGCGAGGGAGACGAGGGCCGCCCTCACCTCCCTCAGCGCGTCCTCCCTCTCGCCGGCCCACTCCTCCCCTCTCCTCGCCCTCGAGAGGGCCATCGCGACCGACGCGCCGGCGCGCGCCACCGCCTCCTCCGCCTCCTCCGCCAGCGTCTCCGCCTCCGCCCACCTGAGCCAATCGTCCCACACCACCACCGCCTCCAGCTCCGTGACCATTTCTTATCCCACCGGTCTTTCATTCGGAAAGTACTTAAATGCATCGCCCCCTCCCCCCTCCGGCCCCTCCGCCGCCCGAGCCGGAAGGCTGGGGCGCTGCATCTGGGAGCCCAGCCGAAAGCCTATTCGGCGGCGGATTCGACCCCCAGCCGCGCGGCGGCGGCCAGCCCTTTCCCCGTCTGGGTTCGCCGAAAGTGAAAAAACGGGTAAAAAAATTATGGGTTCCGGCGACCGGCTACTGGCTGCCGCGGGCGGCCTGCAGCGCTCTCCTCAGCGCCGAGGCGATGAGGTTCTGGCACGTTGGGTGCCAGAACGACGCGCGGTACGACCACGCCGTGGGCCTCCCGTTCAGCCTCACCCCGACGATCTCCACGACCTCCACGCTCTCCGGCACGACGTAGGTGGACTCGTCCGTCCTGTTCCTCACGTTGAAGACGATCAGGTAGTACCGCGGGAACAGGAGGGCGGAGTACTTCTTCGGAATGCGTATCACGGCGGGGAGGGACTCGACAGCGGAGAGCAATTTCTCCAAGACCATCCTCGTGTAACCGTTCTTCAGGTAGAGGTCGTTCATCTTCGAGAGGGAATCCTTCGAGGGGTCGTATACCTTCACGATCCAGCTAGCGGACTTGGTCTGCTTGGTGTTCACGACGATCATATGCTGCGCAACTTCGCTTATCTCCGTCATATCTCCCACCACCTTCTCCATCGAGGAAAAAAATATAAGCTTTTCTGTGGTCACTCCCCCTCACCCCCCTCTCTCTGGGAGAGGAGTCTCTCCAGAGCCTCGACTAGTTTCTCGGCGGCCCTCCCCCCCTCCTCCCCCTCTCTTCTCCTCGAGCGTCTCTCCAGCTTCTGCACCGCCTCCCGCAGCGTTTTCACCTCCTCCTCCAGCCGCTTCACTCTCTCCGCGAGCGCCGCCATCCGCTCTAGGATGAAGGCGGCGCCCCCCGCGTCCTCGAACGGCAGCTCGACGAGCACGCTCCAGTCGCTCCCGACCCTCCGCAGGTGGATCTTCGCGCCGCCGCCCAAGTAGCCGACCCACTCGCCGTCTTTCAAGTAGAGGTCGCAGTGCCTCTGGATCAGGGCTATGGCCTTCGCCGCCTCGCTCGGGTGGAGGTTGCCGAGCTGCCAGTAGAGCTCCTCGAGGCCGAGGGCCCTGAGCGCTAGGCGCTCGTCCTCGAAGGCCCTCCCGTGCTTGTCCACCACGCGGACGATCACTCTTCCTCACCCCCCTCCTCGAGCTCGAGGATGATGTCGGTGACGATGTCGAGCGCCCCTTGCACGGCCCTCTCCGCCCCGACTGGGTCTTCGCTCCACAGCGCGTCCAACGCGGTCTCGAGCAACGCCTCCACGTCGCGCAGCTGCTCGAGCAGCGTCTCCGCGTCGAGTCCGCCGAAAGACTTCCCCGATTTCATTTCTCTCACCACCATACCTTCGGATCCTATGCCTATAAGCTTTTCTATGCGCCCCTCCCCCTCCCCCTTTTCGCGCACTTTCCGCGCGCGTGGTAGGGCGCGGGCGCGCCGGAAACGCGCCTTCCCAGAAGCGCAGCTCGGCGGCGGATTCGGCTGCCGGCGCCCAGCTGGGGACGCCTATCTTGTCCGAGTACGCCGAAAGTAAAAAATGAAATAAAAAAATTATGGGATTCAGCCGTGCCAGACGGCGCGAACCTTGATCAGCGGGTAGTCGCCGCCTAGGTCTTCCACGGTGGCCTCGATGCCGCGCGTCGAGTACTCCTCGTAGAGCTTGCTGCACAGCTTCGCGAACGAGTTTAGGATCGCGATGCCGTCGCCGAACCCGAACTCCACGCTCTCCTCCGACACCGCGAAGTCGCGTAGGAAGCGCTCGAGCAGCTTCGCCGCCTCCTCGATGGGGTAGTCGAACCACGGCGGAGGCAGCTTAAGCGTCATCCGCTCCACCTCCCTCGTGCAGTCATCGACCCACCTGTTCTCGTAGCTCAGCGCCGGCAGCGCCCTTCCGCTCTCCTCCTCCTCGGCTTCCGAGTCGCCTAAGTCCTCGACCTCGATGTCGAAGTAGCGACCCCACGACAGGGCAATTTTCGCTATGCGCCCGTTCAGCCACAGCTTCTTCACTCTCTCCACGGTCTCGCCGATCTCCCTCGCGATCCTCTCCTCCACCTCCACCTTTCTCATATCCCTCGCCACCAACCCTATTCATCTGGGATATTTAAACCTTCCTCCAGCTCCTGCACCAAGGGCTCCAGCTCGACCTCGACCTCGTACACGCAGCCGTCGCCCAGCACGTCCCTCCTAGCTATTAGCTTGAAGGACGGGACGATCAGCGCCTCGAAGAACTTCGCGGCGGCGTCCAGCACCTCCACCTCGTCCATCGGCCCAGTCGTTGACACCTCGATCACCATATTCTGCGCCACCTCGATCTTCCATATGCTGTGTCTCCCCCTCCCACCTTCAGCCATATTATTCACCACTAGTCTTTCACGTCTCATCTTTATAAGCTTTTCTATACGGCGCCCAGCCCCCTAAGCCGCCGGCGCGGGCGCCGAAAGCCATAAAAAGACCCCCCAGACGGGCTGGGTGGGGGAGGCGAGGAAGGGGGTCGGCTGTGGCCTAGTTTAGTTCATCGGATCGCCGGTCTGCGGCCTCCTCGGGCGGGAGCCCCCCCTTGCAGCCTCCCCCTCCGCCCCTCCTCCCTCGCTCGCCCGCCCCTTTTAGGGCCCCTTAGCCCGTCCAACCGCCAGTCCCGCGCGGCGCTTTGGGCGGTTTCTCAGAAGGCGCTTTCGGCGGCGGATTCGCGGGTCGGTCGCAGAGCGCCCCCTCCCCTCCCCCTCTCTCCCAACCGGAAAGGGTCTCCCGCCGCTCCACGCGTCTTCGACTCTTAAACCCTTTGTCCGGCAGCCGCATCACCGCGTCATAGCCGGTTCGCCGGTCGAAGCAGCCGCCTCGGGAGACCGCCGACCGGTTTCGCCCTTTTCTCTAGGCCCCTCAGCCTATCCGCCCACCTCATTTGCGCGCCGATCCAAGCGGCTTTCCGGAAAGCGCTTTTAACGGGGGATTCCCGAGCGCGGCGTCGCCGTGCGCGCGTCGCCCCAATTGCGTTACCTAACTACGCCGAAAGTGAAAAATCGGATAAAAAAAATAATGGATTTTTTCGGGAGGTCAGCCGAGCCAAGTGAGCTTCACTTTTATCGGCGAGTAGTCGCCGCCGCCGTCGTAGACCGTCGCTTCGAGGCCGCGCGTGCTGTATTGACCGTACGCTTCGGAGCAGAAGTCTACGAGTGACTCGAAGACGGCGGCGCCATCGCTGAAGTTGAACTCCCTCTCCTCTCCCCTCTCCGCGAAGAAGTCCAAAAGCAGCTGCCTCAGCGCAGCCGCTCCCTTTTCCACTTCTTGGGGCGGCGGCAGCCTCAGCGTTAGGTACTCCATCTCGACGTAGCCCCAGCTTGTGCCGATGTAGTTCTTGAACTCGGCGGTCGGCGGGGTCGGGTTCCACTCGTCGTGCTCGCCCCCATCTTTTACTGTCACTTCGCTCCTCGCGGTGCCGGTCGCCGCCTCGACGACCGCGATCCTACCCCGCGACCAAAGGTTCTTCGCATTCTCGACCGCGCTGCCAACCATCTCGTTCACGTTCACCACCCTCCCAACCGCCATATTCCTCACCACCAACCCTATGATCCCTAGGTATTTAAACCTTTCTAGAGCGCCGCCCCCCAGCGCTCCTCCTCCCTTTCTTCGGGCCCCTTGGCCGAGCCCCCCGATCTTCGCGCGCGCGGCGTTTGTCTCCTCCACCGGAAGCGCTTTTTGCGGCGGATTCGCAGCCCCGTCGCGCGGAGAGCCCCCCTTCCTGCCCCCCTCTCGACCGGAAAAGGGTTTCCGCCGTCACGAACGCCTGCGGCTTTAAAACCCTCCGTTCGGCGGAGGCATTACGCCGTCATAGCCCGCTCGGCTCCCGAGCCGCCGGTTTCGGGAGCCGACCGGTCTCTCCGCCACCTTTTTCTGGGCCCCTTAGCCTATCCAACCGCTTACTTCGCGCGCCGCTTTTGGCGGCTTCCTAGAACGCGCTTTTAGCGGGGGATTCCCAGCGCGCGAAGAGGGAGGGGGGTCTGGTTCGATAACCTAAGCTGGCTGAAAGTATTCGATCGGTTAAAAAAATT
>JAPWTS010000052.1 GCA_028275925.1 Thermofilales archaeon | reverse complement strand
GGATGACCGGCATGCTCCGCCTGTGCGGCAGCTTCTCGCCGATGAGGCGGGCCACGTGGACCATCAGGGGGTGCGCGTTCGCCTCGTAGGCTGGGGCGCCGAGCACGAGCAGCTCCGCGTCGGAGGCTTCAGCCAGCACCTCGCTGACGGGCGGCCTCGCCTTGTCCGTGAAGCCGAAAACGTAGACCCTGAACCCCCTGCCCTCGAGCGCCCGCTTCGCGGCGTTGACCGCCTCCTCAACAGCCCCGTACATGGAGACGTACGCGATGACCGCTTTCCCCGGCTCCCACCGGCCCGAAGCCACCCTCAGGTACTCCTCGACCACCCACCCGGGCTCGCTCCGGTAGACGGGGCCGTGCCCGGGAGCTATCACGCGGGGGGTTATGCCGAGGCTCCTCAGCTTCTCGATCCCCTTCCCCACGTGGTCGATGTAGTGGCCGATGACCGTGACCGTGTACTTCCGGATGGCCTTGGAGAGCTGGCTGCGGTCGGCTTGGTCGTCGAAGAGCGGGGGCAGGGAGTAGCTGCCGAAAACGTCGCAGGAGAGCAGGACCCCATCCTCCTCCACGTACGTCACGATCGTGTCGGGCCAGTGGAGCCAGGGCGTGTAGACGAAGCGCAGGGTGCGGCCGCAGGCGCTGAGCCGCTCGCCGTCCCCGACGGGCTTGAACCGCTCGACGCGGAAGTGCGACCTCAGGATCCTGCCCGCCAGCGGGTGGCCGACGAACACCGCGCGCGGAGCCGCCTCCGCGACGGCTGGGACGGTGCCCGAGTGGTCGGGCTCGGCGTGGTGGACGACCACGGTCTTCAGGTTTCGCGGGTCGAGGACTTCCCCGAGAGCTTGCAGGAAGAGGTCGGAGTACTCGCGCTTCCACCCGTCGAAGAGCACGGGCTCGTCCCCCGCGAGGACGTACGCGTTGTACGTGATCCTCTCGGGCACCTCCCACATCGCCTCGAAGAACTCCACCCGCACGTCGTCAACCCTCAGCAAGTACAGGTCTCCCGCAACCTTCTCCACGTAAAACCTCGGCTCCACAGCCGAGCTTCGCATCGCACCCTATAAAAAGTTGACCGTTAAATGTTATATTCGAACATAGAGGGAAATGAAATAGCGTTGAAGAGTGCTGTATTCATCTGTCATAGCCCCCTATCGCGCCCCCAGCGAGAACCCACTTCCACAAAGGTACGAATGCTATCTTTCTGCCCTCGATCTCGAGGGTATCCTCGTAGCTCCACGTTACGACCTCGAGGTTCGGGGAGCCGAGCGAGCGGCTCGCCTTCGCCAGCGCCTCTAGCTCCCTTCTGCCGACCTCGTCCGGCCCGCTGGCGTACGTGACCTGTATCAGCTTCACCCTCCCGCCCTCTCTGACAACGAAATCTACCTCTTCTCCCCGCGCGCTCCTCCAGTAGAAGAGGTCGACGTTGGGCGTGTACCCCCTTTTGACCAGCTCGAGGAAGACGACATTCTCCATGAGCCTGCCGAGGTTCTCCCCTTCGAAGTACGTGTAGATGCCGTTGTCGACCAGGTAGAACTTTGGGATGCTTGCCGCTGCTTTCCTCCGGCTAGGTTCGAGCTTCCTTAGGAAGAAGCCGAAGTTCACGTCTTCCACGATCTTCTGGAACGCGTAAAGCGTCTTCTTGCTGACGCGGAGACCCTGGGATCTCAGGGAGTTGTAGACCTTGTGGACCGAGAAAAGCGCGGCGTTGGAGGATATGCAGCTTTCGAGAAACATCTCGAGCGCCCGCCAGTTCCTTAACCCGAACCTTTCGATAATATCTCTGTACACCACGAGGTCGATGAACTCCCTGAAGAACCTGTGCGGTTCGATGTTCCCTAGGACGATGTCGGGGAAGAAGCCGTTCCTCAAGCAGAGCGAAAGCATGTGCCTCACCTGGGCTTCTCCGTACACGCTGTAGTGCTTGCTCTCAGCTACACCCCTCGCTCTCAGGGTTTCCCTGAAGGAGAAGGGGTATACGTAGACGGGGAAAGCTCTCCCCCTCAGCTGGGTGGCGATCTCTCTGCTCAGCAGTTTCGAGGAGGAGCCGGTCACGAAGATGTAGTACCTCTTCCTCTCGAAAAGCGCGTACACGTGCCTCTCCCACCCTTTGAAGGCTTGAACCTCGTCGAGGAAGATGTACGAGGGTTCCCTGCCGTAGATCTCCTGGTGCACTGCCAAAGCTTCGTCGAGCTCTTTCAATGCGACCGGCTCCTCGAAGTTTATCAGGACAAAATCCTCGTCCTTCAACCCTCTTTTCCTTATCAAATGGTAGAGGAAGTACGTTTTACCCGCTCTTCGGGGACCCACGACGGAGACTATGAAGTTCCTGTTCTCCCTCACCTCGATTAAACGCTCCTTCACGTCCAAGCCCTTTAGAACCTCTTTCCTGGTTAGCATGTAGCTCCTCAAATCCATACCCCTACAGGGAGAAACAAGCTAAAACTCTTTCTCCCTATAGGGGGAAATTCTGGCACAGCGGTAGGCTGCCTACCTGAGCTTTGCGGAAGCAGCAGCGAGCGCTGCCAGGATGGCCGAGCACGCGGCGATGAGGGCTTTGAGGCCGACAAAGTCTGCGGCGAAGCCTCCGAGCGCGGAGCCTACAGCCCAGCCGGCGGCGACGGCGGTGTTCCTCAAGCCTACGAAACGCCCCCTCGCCGCGGGGTCGGCCAGCAGGTTGGCGTAAGCGAGCGTTGAGGATTCGAAGAGGGCGAACGCGAGCGACCTCAGCAGCTGGGCGGCGAGGAGGAGGTCCCAGCGGGGGGCTGCGGCGTACACCGCGAATGTTGCGGCCAGCGCGGCCGAGGAGACCGCAAAGGCCTCTTTGGCGCGCCCCCTGTCAGCCAGGTGCCCGCCGATCACCATGAAGGGTACTTCGCCGTAGGCGGCGACCGCCCAGAGCAAGTAGACATCGTCGCTGCTGTAGCCTATGCTGACCATGTAGTTCGGCCAAAGGTTCGTCACAGCCATGAAAGCGGCCGACCAAGCGGCGGAAGCCGCTAGGAGGCGGGCGTGCCCGGTGGTTCCCGGCGGAGGACTTAGCCGCTGCCCGCCTCTCCCCCTTACAGCGAGCGACAGCGGGATCGAGGCGAGGCAGAGCAGGAGGGCGAGCTGGAGGATCGATTTTGCGCTCTCGCCGCGTGATACGAGGGAAGCGGTGGCGAAGCTTGCCGACCCGAGCATCCTAGCGGCCCCCGTTGCTAGGCCGACTTTCACCCCCAGCGAAGACGCTGAGTCGCCTACCGCGGCCGCGGCGCTCGTGTACACGGCGGCTGAAGCCACGCCTTCAAGCGCTCTCAAACCCACAAACTGGAGGGCTGAGCTTGCGAGCTGAATGCCGTAGAGGAAAACGGCCAGGAGCGCGAAACCGAGAGCGGCGACAACCCCCCTGCCCACAGCGTCGGAGAGCGCTCCAAGCGCGTACTGCGAGGCTAGCTGCGCCAGGGTGGAGGCAGCTCCCGCCAGGCCGACGGGAGCGTAGGAGCCGGTTGAAGCCGCGATTATGAGGGGCAGGGTTGGGAGGTAGAAGCCCCTCACGGCGAACAGCGTAAGGGTTGCGGCGAAAGGGGGACCTAGCAGCGCTGCCATCCGGAAAGCGCGGCGCACACGGGTGGGCTGAGTGGGTGGATAAAACGTTTCGCTGTCAGGCCCTTCTGTACCAGCCGTGCTCGTAAGCGGCTTTGAACATCGCGACAATGTTCTCGGGCGGGACGTGGGGCTGTATGTTGTGGACTTGGACGAAGACGAAGCCGCCGCCCGGCTTGAACACCTCCACGTTCCTCTTCACGTGCTCCGCCACCTCGCTCGGCTTCGCGAAGGGCAGCACCCGCTGCGTGTCGCAGCCGCCGCCCCAGAACGCGACCTGCTCGCCGAACTCCCTCTTCAGCCTCTCGGGCTCCATGTCCTTCGCCGATATCTGAACCGGGTTTAGAGCGTCGACTCCGGCGTCGATGAGGTCTGGGATGAGCGCGTATATGGAGCCGCAGGAGTGGAGGAAGACGAACATCTTCGAGTGCTTCTTGACGTACTGGAACAGCTCCTCGTGGTACGGCTTCAGCGTCTCCCTGTACACCTTCGGCGGGATCTGGGGGCCGATCTGGGTCCCCAGGTCGTCGCCGAACTCGATCACCTGCACGTACTCCTTCAGCGCCTCCACGTACTTCCTCACGTTGTGGAGGTGGACCTCGAGCATGCGGTCCAGGATCTTCGAGGCTAAGCTCCTCCTGAAGGTCAGGTCGACGAGCCACGTGCTCCAGCCGCGGAGGCCCTGCCCCCACTCGTGGAAGCTCGCGTAGGTGGAGAACATGAGGGCGTAGTCCGTGGTGCGGTAGAGGTGCTCCGCCTTCCTCCTCACCCACTCGACGTACGCGTCGCCCACCTTGTGCGCGTCCCAGTTGTAATCGTCGACCTCCTCGGGCGACTTGATGTTTGCTAGCGGGGGCTTCCCGTGCCAGCTGTCGACGCCCCCGAAGTAGTAGCCGCCGCTCGGCATCCTCGAGACCACCCTCCCGCTCGCGTCCCGCAAAACCCACCCGCCCTGCCCGTCCGGCTCCGGGTTGAACCACTCGGGCACCTCGCAGGGCGTGCCGTCGGGCAGCACCCAGGGCTTCCACCTCCTCCCGTCGGGGCCGCACGGCTCCAAGCTCCTCGTCACGTCGAGCACGTCGACGTGGAAGAGCTCCAGCACCTCCCTCTCCGGCTCCGCCAGCACCTGCCCCGTGTCGTAAACCCGAACAACGCCGCCCTTCAGGCCCAAGTACCTCTTCAGAGCCGCGTACGCGACAGCGTGGATGCCGGTGGACGCCATCGCCCCCAAGTCGATGGGCACCCGGTCCGGCTCCTCGTGCCTCAGCGCGGCCAGCACCCGCTCCCTCCGGCTCATCCACTCGCCCGAGCCCACGAGAGCTGGAGGAAAGGTGAGGAAAAAAGGTTGACGAGCTAGCGGAGGATCCTCCTCGCCACCACGTCTAGGGCGAGGGTCCAGAGGTCGTAGAGGTCCCTCGGCACCTCGCCGCTCGCCCTCCTCTCATCCACGATCTTCCAGTAGCTGCCGCAGACGTGGCAGATACCCAGCGCGAGGGGCTTGCCCTCGGCAACCTCGATGACGCTGACGAGGTCGGGGTCGTCGTTCCCGCAGAACGGGCACTTGCCGCTGGGGTACTCCCACTCGGTCCCGCAGAACTGGCACTTCAGGTGGAAAACGCCGCCCCTGTCGAAGTAGCCGAGGGCGGCGTAGCTGCCGCAGACCGGGCACCTCCCCGAGCCCCAGTCCCCGAGCTCGAGGGGGCTGATCGCCTGCGAGAGGGCGGCGAAAGCCGGCTGCAGGGCCCACGCCACGAGGGAGCTGAGCGCCGTGGGGTCGACCCCCGCCTCCTCCGCAGCGGCTTCCGCGCCCTCAAGGTCCCCGCGCAGCATCATCTCCGCGACGGGCTTGAGCTTCAGCCTGCCTCCGCCGACCGCCTCGAGGACCCCTCGCACGCGCTCGGCCTCGCCCGGCAGGCCGGCGATCAAGGGCTCGGCGATCTCCCTCACCCCCTGAGCGATCTCCTCCTCCGTGAGCCACACCCCAACGGCGGAGGCCGCCGGCCTCCCCGACGCGATCGCCGCTTTAGCCGCGCGAGCGTCCACGCGCTGCAGCGTTGAGGAGTACGAGCCCTTCAGCCGGTGCTGGACTTCGAGCAGCTCGAGGAAGACGTCGAGCGTAGCGTCATCGACCGGAATATCGCCGCGCATAGCCCCGATTTTATCCCGAAAGCCCATTCAGACAACCTCTTGCGGGGGAGCTGCCGCCCCCAGCTAAATAAGCCTAGCGGAGCGCCTCGCCCTGCTCAGCGCCCTCGGGTCAACGCTCCTGAACTCCAGCCCCTCCCTCGCGAGCACGCCCCTCGCCCCCTTCGCGAGCCTTTCCGCCACGAGCACACCCCTCACCTCGACCCCCAGCTCCCTCTTCAGCGCCTCCACGTACCGCTTCAGCTGGAGCACAGCCTCAACCCCCGCGGTCCCCCGCTTCACCTCCACGACGACGAGCCTCCCCCGGCTGTCCATGAAGAGGGCGTCGACGAAGCCGGCCCGCGTCCTCCGCTCAACCTCCACCGGCTTCAAGCCCGGCTCGATGGCGCTCGGGTCCTCCACCAGCGCGTCCCGCAGCTCCTCCTCGCTCCCGTGCATCACCAGCTCCCCCTCGTCCACCAGCTTACCCCACGCGACGAGGTCGACCCGCGAAACCTCGATCACCAGCTCCTCGTGCGGCTTAACCCTCGCCACCCTGATGACCAGCTTGCCGCCCGCCAGCTCGGTCGAAGCGATGGAGCCGGGCGGCTGCCAGTTCGCGGGCTCGAAGCCGAAGGGCCTGTGCACCAGGACGCTCCCGTCCTGCTTCAGCACCACCAGCCGCTGGCCCGGGCCGAGCTCGGAGCTCGCCCTACCCCTGTACCTGACCTCGCACTCGGCCACGAGCAGGCACGTGCAGCCGGCTTCGACCGCGCGCTTGACCGCCTCCCTCGCTTGCTCCAAGCTGGGCGAGAGGAGAGCGTCCACAAGCTCGGCGCGCACGGCCTTTTTATCACCCAAACGCTTAATCGCTCACAGGAGGCCGAGGAGGCGCATCGAGCGGAGGGCGTAGTAGGTGAACTCGAGGCTGGAGGATCCGAGCTCCCGCGAGCGCCTGAAGCCGCCGTTAGCGTTCTGGAGGCCGGTCACGTACTCCGCGTGGCTCAGCGGGTACCTGGGCTTGGAGCCGAGGATCTCCAGCGCGCGTAAACCGAAGTAGAGGTTTTCGACGTACGCTGTGCGGGAGTAGGGGTTCGCGCTGAAGCCGCCGTCCTCGTTCTCGCAGGCTAGAACCCACCTCTCAACCCTACCCGGCTCCGGCAGGGGGCCGAGCAGGGAGAGGGCTTCGAGAGCCCAGCACGTCACCTCGAGCGAGGGAGCGGGTACGCCGAAGCCGCCCCCGTTCGCGCTGGCCGTCAGGATCGAGCGGGCGAGCTCCTCGGCCTCACCGCTCAACCTCCCTAAAGCGTGCAGCGCGAGCACGGCCATCGCCGCCCTCACCGGCACGGGCGTGAAGTCGGCGGGTGTCAGCACGTACGTGGCGTCCTTCGACTTGAGAACCCCCTTCTCGTCGATCAGCTGCTCCTCCTCGAACGAGGGGAAGACGGCTGCCGCTTTCGCGCTCACCGCGAGGGAGCGCTCGAGGAACTCGGCGGCCCCGCTCGGGTCGCGTGGGGACGCGCCCAGCAGCCCCAGAGCCGCTATCGAGAAGTAGGCCACCTCCACGCTGCTGTAGCCCCCGTCCTCCCTCTGCAGGCGCCTGAGGAACTCCACGGTTTCAGCGGCGCGCGGGGGTTCGACGCCCAGCAGCCTCAGCGAGTAGAGCGCGTAGTACGTGTCCTCCGCCGACGACTCGAACATGTCCATGAACTGGTACGAGAGGTAGCCGCCGTCGCTGCCCCGCTTCGAGAGCACGTACCTAGCAGCGGCCTCCAGGTCGACTCTCGCCTTCAGCCTAGCCAGCATGCCCACCACCCAGCGCCTCGAGCAGGAGCTTCAGGTCCTCGTCGCCCATCACGTAAACGAAGCTGACCCGCCCGCGCAGCCGGTCCTCGCTCGCCAGCGCCCCGATGCTCGCGCCCCGTTTCACAAGCGCGTCGACCCCCACCTCCACGCCCAGGACCTCGCCCCTGTACACTTTACCGTAAACGGGGTGCCTCGCCGCAGCGCGCTCGCGCTTGAAGCTCCTGCCCAGAACGATCAGCAGAGCCCTCCCCGAGCCCAGGTCCACCCTCGAGAACCTGTAGGGGAAGAGGAGCACGTTCCCCGGCCTGTAGTAGAGGAGTTCGACGTAGTCCTCCACCGGGAGCACGCCGCGCGGCTGGTCCCCGAACTGCTCCTCGCTCACGAACTTGCGCCCCCGGAGCCTGAAGGGCTCCAGCTCCCTCTTATCGACAGTGGTCAGCGTGCTCGAGATCGCTCTACCGTACTCCTTGAACGCCTCGATCTCGCCGTCGCTCATGATCCCGTCGCAGCAGCCCACCAGCACCCCGTCGCCCGCCACCTGAACGCTGACCACGTGGGGCCTCGCCTCGATGAACTTCGCGACCTCCAGCTCGCGCCCACCCAGCATCAGCTTCCTCAGGTCCTCCACTACGTCTACCAGCATCGCGCTCTTCACGGCCTCCATGACCCTCGCCGTCAGCAAGCGCATCCGGCTGTAACGGCCGTTACACCGCCTACTTAAAGCTTTCGTGCGCAGCTGCGTCCGCGCACCGCTCAGCGAGCGCGCTAAGCGCTAGAGAGCTAGGCTGACGAACTCCTCGAGAGCCTTCTCGCACTTTTTCATCAGCTCCTCCACCTCTTTCCCCGCTTCGACCCCAAGCCAGTCCGTCCCGCGGACCCGCTCGTACCACTCCTTCAGCGAGTCGAACGCCTCGGACAGCTCCTCCGCCTCCTCCTGGCTCACGTTCCCCCCTCTGATGTTCGCCTCGATCTCCTCGAGGAACTCCCTGCACTCCTCCGCGATCTCCCTGTACTCGCGCTCCTTCGCAGCCCTCAAGACGCCGAGCGCCGCCGCCGAGTCCCGCTCGCCGAGGGGCTCCGCTTTGAGCGCGAAAGCCGCGCTCACCCTCCTCAGCTCGCCGAGAACCTCCTCCAGCTTCTCGCGGACCTCCGGCGTGTCGGGTAGGACGCAGATCGAGAGCTTCGGGTAGATGGCGCCCAGCTTCTTCAGCTTCCTCCACGCGCTCACCTTCAGCCGCGAGGGCTTCTCGGGCACATCGTACATTACGACCAGGAGCTTCACGAGCCTGCAGCGTAGTTCAGCCACAAATGCTTTGCTGAGCGGCTTCAGCGCACCACTCCGCTACCCTATGCAGGCTGCGGTGCCTCCCCGCCCTTGCCTTCCCCATCCCCTTCAACACAGCGGCTCCGCCGGCGTCAGCATGGGGCTGAGCGCCTCGAGCGCGTTGACTCGAAGCCGGCCGCGCAAAGCATATAACCATTCCGTTACATAGTTACGTGGTGACGTCATTGAGCAAGTACACGACGATCCCCGTGCTGAGAGAGGTCAAAGAGCTCCTCGAGAGGGAGAAGGGCGGTAGGGATTGGAGCAGCTTCTTGCTGGAGCTGTACCGGGAGGCTAAGGCGAGCAGAGCGCGGGCAGCGTTCGAGAAGCTCAGGCGGCTCCTCACCGAGGAGGACCTCGACGGCGTGGAGAGAGCCAGCAGGGAGTTCAGAGAGGGGTTCGAGCTGAGATGAAGAAGCTGATCGACACCAGCGCCCTCTTAGAGGACCTCAGGAGGGGTGTGTTCGAGGAGGGAGCCCTCTCCGTGATCACGCTTATCGAAGTCCTGCGAGGCGTTTCGGAAGGCAAAAGGGAGAGCGTGAAATCCCTGCTCGAGGAGAGCTACGCGATCCTCGGCATCGACAACAGAGTGGTTTTAGCATACTGCGAGCTCTACTCCGAGCTGAGGAAGAGGGGCGAGCTCGTACCCGACGCCGACCTGCTCGTAGCAGCAACAGCCCTCGCGCACGGTCTGACGCTCGTGACGAAGGATCGCCACTTCGAGCGCTTGGAGAAGCACGGGCTGAAGCTGGAGCTGCGAAGCTGAAGGGGCTCGAGCACACGCGGGGTCGCCGGCGAAAAGACTCTTCACCGCTCGAGAGACCGTCGCTCGCTCATCCCCCGGCTACGCTGCGCGGCGGCCGTAAAGGTTTTGCGGTAGAGCTCCCTCCGCCTCGGCGCGGCAGGCTTAAATGATCCAGCGCGCGCTTCCCCCGTGGCTTCGGCAGCCCTGTACATCGCCGCCTACTTCTTCCTAGCAGCCGCGCTGGCAGCGGCCGTAGCGCTCGGCGCGCTGGCGCCCCCGCAGGCCGCGGCGCTGCTGCTCCTCTCCGCCGCGGTCGGCCTCGCGGCCCGGAAGCTGACCGCGCGGGACCCGGTGGGGGTGTTCTGGGGCTGCTCCCTCGTCTCGGTGGCGGCGCTGCTCGCGGCTCTCAGCTTCGGCCTCCTGCCCAACGCGTACGCGGCCGCCGCGGTGCTCCTCGCCGGCTTCGGCGCCTCGGCTCTCGCCGCCCACTTCACGTCCCGCTCGAGAGGCTCTTGAGGTGGGCGCGTGTCCGAAGCCAAAGCGTTCGTGGCTGAGACGACGGCTGACGGGAGGCTGGTCTACCTCTCCGCCGCGGCGAGGCCGGCCCAGCCGGGGCTCGAGCAGGCTTTGACCGAACTGTTGCACGAGCTCGCGCGCCGCAGCTACTCGGAGCTCCACGGCGACAGGGTGCGCTTCGACGCGCTCCGCGCGCTGAAGGCCATGGGCTTCGCCGTGGAGGACGTGGAGATCGCGGTCTCGCACAGGTGCCCCCAGTGCGGCGCGTCGATCCAGCTGAACCCGGAAGCCGTCGTCTACGTCTGCCCGTACTGCGGCTGGGCCGGCGACGTGCGCGGGGGGAGGGTGGCGGTGAGGGTTTGGCCCGCGGGCCACAGGGGGCTTGTGGAGGAGCTCGCGCGCAAGCTGGGCGGGGAGCCGGTGTCGGTCGAGCTGCTGTACGTCCCCTTCTGGGTCTTCGAGGCTAGCGTCGAGGCCGGCTACTCGGCCACCGTCGTTTACAGGAAGCCCAGGCCCGTTAGGGCCTACGGGAGGTCCCCCTACTACGAGACCCGCTACGTGAGAGAGAGGGTGAGGGTTTCCGGTAGGGTTCGGTTCAGGACCGTGAGGGCTGTCCCGGCGCGCCTGCACGCCGAGGTCTTCGGGGGCGAGGAGCTGCGGCTCTGGGTCGAGCGGAAGTGGAGCTTCCAGCAGCCGCCGATCCTGGAGGCGGAGGAGGCGAAGCCGATCGCGCCGAGCATGCTCGCGCCGGAGCTCAGCGCGGAGGCGGCGGCCGAGGCGGCCGTCGACGAGCTCGAGGACGCGGCGGCCGACGAGGCGAGGAGGGACGCGGGGAGGAGAGCGCCCGGCTACGCGGAGGAGGTCGAGCTGGAGAGGTTCTCGCTCAGCGTGTCGGTCGAGCGGAGGGAGCTAGTCTTCGCCCCCTACTGGTTCTTCACGTACCGGAAGGGGCTCGGCCTCTACTCGGGCGCGGCCGTCGGCTCGGAGGCGACGCCCCTCAGGGTGGAGCTCCCCCTCTCCACCGCCGAGCGCGCGGCGAGGCTCGCGGGCTCGTGGCTCGCGGCGGCCGCCAGCGGCCTAGCGGCTGAGCTCGCCCTGCGGTGGCAGGTTGAGCCTCTCGCGCTGCTGCTCGCAGCCGGGCTCGGCCTGCTGGCGGCCGCCAAGCTGGCCTCCTCCGCCTTCGCGCCGGCGAAGGTGGGATGATGGTCGCTTGCCCCTACTGCGGCGGCGAGGTTGAGCGGCAGCCGGGCGAGGTCGTGCTCACGTGCCCCTACTGCGGCACGGCCTTCACGGTGGGCGGCGGGGAGGTGGGCGAGCACCTGATGGGGAGGGTGAATTACGCGCCGCACCGGATCTTCGAGCTGTTCAAGATCTGGGCGCTCCGCTTCCCCGAGACCCCCAACGACTTCGGCTCCGAAGCCCGCCTGACCGGCTGCGACCTCACGTTCTACCCCTACTGGGTCTACGAGGTTGCGGGCTCCTTCCGGGCCGCCGGCGGCTTGGAGGTCGCCGCCGCGGAAGTCGCGGTCCCCGCTTGCAGCCGGGTGCGGGGGACCCCCCTCGAGAGGCTGAAGCTCAGCTTGGCCGGCAAGGTCTACTACAGCCACCGCTACGTGGTGCAGGTGGGCGGGAAGCTCGCGGCCGCGGACGTCGGGCCGGAGGAGGCGGACCGCGCCGCGGTCTCGCTGGCAGAGGCCGTGGTCGCCCGGCGCTTGAGCAGGCGGCTTGGGCGCAGCGTGGCGGTGCGCGCCGAGGGTTTGGAGAAGCTGGTCCGCAGGCTCGTGCACGTGCCCGTCTACTCGTGCGCGTACGAGTACGGCGGCCGCCCGTACCGCTTCCTAGCGGACGCGAGCGACTCGCGCGTCCTCTACGCGGAGATACCCGTCGAGGCGAGGTTCAGGGCCGCCGCGCTCGCCGGCGCCGGCTCCTCCTTCGCGCTCGCCGCCGCGTCGTTCGCGCTCGGCCTGGCCTACGGCCTCCCGGCGTTCGCGCTGGTAACCCCGCTCGCGCTGGCCGGCGTGGGCGCCTACTGCCTCTACAAGGCTTCAGCGCGCGAGGTCGTCGTCAAGGAGTTCTTCGCGGAAGGCTAGCGCTCGCTTTATTAGGAGGGGGCGCGGCGCTCGAGCGTGGCCCACGTTTACAGGGAGGTTAAGCGGAGGGCCGAGCTCCTCGAGAAGCTGGAGCTCGCGATCCCGGGGTACAGGGGCTACAAGGAGAGGGAGCTGAGGCGCGAGGCCGACCGCTTGATCAGGGAGCACCTGCTCAGGCTGCTGGAGCCGGCGTACCGCGACTTCAAGAGCCTCATGCCGCTCGTCGCCGAGAGAGCCGAGATGATCCAGCTCTACAGCCAGGTTCAGGCCCTCTTCGACCGCGTCATCGCGAAGCTGCGGACCGCCAGCTACGGGTACAGCGGCTTCTTCGACGCGGTGAAAATCAGGGAGGCGGAGCTCGACAAGCTGCTCGAGTACGACTGGAGCCTGGTCTCCTCGGTGGAGAAGCTGGCGAAGCTCGCTAGGGAGGCGGCCGCGAGCGAGCCCGCGAAGCTCGGGGAAGCGCTCTCCTCCCTGCGCGGCGAGCTGCTGGCGTTCGAGGACCTCCTGAGGAAGCGGGAGGAGATATTAAGGGGCGTCGCGGGTGGAAGCTGATGCCGCAGATCATCGAGTGGGTCAACCCCGGCCCAGAGGACATCGTCTGGCGCTACCCGAACGAGAACATCACCTGGGGCGCCCAGCTGATCGTCCACGAGTACGAGGTGGCCGTCTTCTTCAGGGACGGGAAAGCCTACGACGTGCTGGGCCCCGGCAGGCACACCCTCACCACCCAGAACCTGCCCCTCCTGACGCAGGTGCTCTCGCGGCTGGCCGGCTACCCGTCCACGCCCTTCAAGGCGACGGTGATCTTCGTCTCCACGAAACAGTTCAGGGGGCTCTTCGGCGGCAGGACCCAGACGACCGACCTAGCCCCCCTGATGTTCCGCGGATCCTACTGGTTCCGCGTCGCCGACCCCAGGGTCTTCGTGATGGAGGTCGTCGGGGGGCAGGGCAGGTACACTTCGAGCGAGGTGAGCGAGTTCATACGGGGCTTCATCAACGAGAGGATGATCAAGCACCTAGCAACCTACGACCTCGCCACCGTCTTCACGAAGGTGGACGAGGTCTCCTTCAAGGCGAAAGCCTACATCCTCGAGGAGCTGAGGAGGATCGGGCTGGAGCTCATCGACCTCAAGATCGAGGGGGTGGACACGACGCCCGAGTACCGCGAGCGCCTCTTCTGGCTGAAGCAGACCGGCGCCGCCACCTACGTCCTGCAGATGGACACCCTGAAGAGCGTCGCGAGGGAGCTGGGCAAGTCGCCGGGCGCGGCCGTCGGCGCGGGGGTCGTAATGATACCGCCGCTGGTTCAACCTCCGCCGCCAGCCCAGCAGCCGGCTCCAGCGCCGGCCCAGCCCGCCGCCAAAACCTGCCCCAACTGCGGTAGGCAGGTACCGGCGGACGCGGTGTTCTGCCCCTACTGCGGCTTCAGGCTCCAACCCGCCACGAAGAAGTGCCCCGGCTGCGGGAGGGACGTGCCGGCCGACGCGCTCTTCTGCCCGTACTGCGGGTACAAGTTCGGCTGAGCTAGCGCGGGCTCAAGCTTTAACACCTCGGCGGGACCCGCCGCGCGCTCTATAGCTGGTATTCTCTATCCTTT
>JAPWTS010000051.1 GCA_028275925.1 Thermofilales archaeon | reverse complement strand
AGGAGAGAGCGAAGCGGGCTGCGGCCAAAGCTTAATAGGATGCAGCGGGGCAATTCCCGCGTGCTGAGGCTTCCGACAATGCCGCTTTAGCAGTGCTTGTGGCGGTGGCGGCTTCGGCTCAACCCAATTACCGGGTCGGCCCCCTGCTCTTCGCTATCAGCAACAGGGGGGCTGTGAGGATCAGCGGCGAAGGCTTCAACCTGGGTACCGGCAGCCTCATGAGCTGGGGGCCCGGCTGGCAGTGGGTCGACAGCTGCAGCTGGCAGGACAGCTGGAGCCTCGTGAGCGGCCCCACGGGCTCCGAGGTCGAGTACGAGGTCGAGTGCTACGCGAAGTGCGCGTTCGCCGAGTTCAGGCCTAAGGTGAAGTACTGGGTTGGGGCGAACGCGACGCTGCTGGAGGTGAACCTGACGGTGGTGTCCGACTCCTCGTTCGCCGGGATGGCTTGGACTCTTCAGATACCGATCGAGCGCTTCGCGGGCAAGACGATCTACGCGATTAAAGCCGACGGTTCTCTTGTCCCGCTGAAGCTTAGGGAGCAGCACGTGCCCGGCCAGGCGGGTCTCTTCAGCACCGACAGCGCGGTCGGCTGGCTCATCCCCGCCACCAACGAGACCGGCTTGGTTGTCGCCGTCGTATCGGACCTGTGGCCCCAAGGGATCATGGTCAGCGTGGACGACGAAAGGGAGTGGGGTGGCGGCACTTACGCGCTAAGAAGCTGGCTCTCCCAGCAGTTTCAGCTGACGGCGAACCAGCGCTTAAGTTTTCTCGTGTACTTCGCTCCCTACAGCGGCGATCCCCAACCGGCTGTGCAAAAGGCTGTAGAGATTTCGCAGGCTTTAGCCAAGGGCTCCACGCTAGACGAGGTCAAAGCCGCTGTCATAGGGGGGCTGGGCGTCGAGGAAGCTCGAGCGGCAAGAGTGAGCCCGACGGCCCTCTACGCCCCCTACGCGGTCCTCGCTGCGGCAGCCGTAGCCGCAGTCGCAGTCGTGTACGCGTTCGCGAGGAGGCGCGCGCACTCTTCTTGAAACCTCCTTTACGCTCGCAGCGCTAGAATCACTCCCGCAACCGATTTTTACCGTTTCGCCCGAGCTAGCTCGTGCAGCCGAAACCTCGGAGGGACGTTGGAAGCTTGGTCGCGTCGATGGAACTCGAGGAAAAAGTCGCCCAGCTGCTCTCTGTTCCCGTCGAGGCTCTCCTCGAGGGTGGAGAGTTCTCGAAGCAGAAGGCTAGGGAGCTGCTCGCCCACGGGATCGGCCAGGTGACGAGGGTTTCCGGCAGCCGCCTAGGTCTCAAACCGAGGGAGGCGGCCCGCCTCGTGAACGCGATCCAGCGCTTTCTGGTCGAGGAAACCAGGCTGGGCATCCCGGCGATCGTCCACGAGGAGTCGCTGGCCGGCTTGATGGCTTCGACAGCTACCTGCTTCCCGCAGGCGATAGCGCTCGCCAGCACCTGGAACCCCGACCTCGTCTACAGGGTGGCCAGCGAGATCAGAAGGCAGGCGCTCCTCGTTGGAGCCCGCCAATGCCTAGCGCCCGTTCTCGATCTATGCCTCGACCCGCGCTGGGGCAGGTGCGAGGAGACCTACGGCGAGGATCCGTACTTGGCCGCAGCGATGGGGGTAGCCTACGTTAAAGGGCTGCAGAGCGGCCTGCGCGACGGCGTTATCGCGACGTGCAAGCACTTCGCCGGTCACGGTTCGCCGGAAGGGGGGAGGAACACGGCTCCGCTGAGGGCGGGTGAGCGGGAGCTGCGAGAGGCGCACTTGTTCACGTTTGAGGCAGCGGTCAAGGAGGCGGGGGCGATGGCGGTCATGCCGGCTTACCACGAGATCGACGGCGTACCCTGCCACGCAAACAGGCGCCTCCTCGCGGGCGTCTTGAGGGGCGAGTGGGGCTTCAAAGGGATCGTCGTCTCCGACTACTTCGCGATCAGGCAGCTGCAGACCTACCACAGGGTGGCGGCCAGCGACCTCGAAGCAGCCGTCGAGGCGCTCGAAGCGGGCGTCGACATCGAGCTGCCCAGCGGGGACTGCTACAAGCGCTTGATCGAAGCGGTCAGGGAGGGCATCGTTTCCGAGAGGAAAATCGAGGAAGCTGCGGCTAGGGTGCTAAGCGTCAAGCAAGCTCTAGGCCTCTTCGACAACCCCTACGTGGACGAGGGAACTGTGCCGGAGGCGCTGGACAACCCCGCCGCGCGCGAGCTGGCCCGCAAAGCGGCCGCCGAGTCGGCGGTGCTCCTGAAGAACAACGGCGTGCTACCGCTGAGGAGCGTGCGGAGGCTGGCGGTCGTGGGGCCGTGCGCTGACGATCCCCTGTGCATGCTGGGCGACTACCACTACGCCGCCCACTTGGGCTTGGATAAGCCGGGCGTTGAGGTCGTGACGGTGCTCGAAGGCATCAGGAGGCTCGCGCCGCCTGGGACTGAGGTGCTCTACGCTAGGGGCTGCGGCATCCTTTCAAAAGACAGGAGCGGCTTCAACGAAGCCGTTGAAGTCGCACAGAAAGCCGATGTCGTCGTCGCGGTAGTGGGGGAGCGGTCGGGCGGTTTCTGGTTGAGCGGCCGCGAGCAGTGCTCAGGAGAAGGCTTGGATAGGAGCGAGCTCGGACTCCCCGGCGTCCAGGAGGAGCTGCTGCGCGAGCTGGTAGCCGCTGGGAAGCCCGTAGTCGCCTTGGTGGTCTCAGGCAGGCCGCTGGCGCTCTCCCGCGACGTTCTCGAGGGGGTCGCTGCGCTTCTCGAAGCGTGGCACCCGGGCGAGGAGGGGGGCGTAGCGCTGGCGGAGTTGCTCTTCGGCGTGCGGAGCCCGAGCGGTAGGCTCCCGATCTCCGTTCCGAAGACCGCCGGCCACGTCCCCGCCTACTACTGGAGGAAGCCTTCCTCCTTCAACCCGTATGTCGAGTCTGACTCGAAACCGCTATTCCCCTTCGGCTTCGGGCTTAGCTACACGAGCTTCAGGTACAAGGGTCTGCGGGTGGAGCCGGAGCTCCTCGGCCCCGAGAGCTGGCTGGAGGTTTCCACCGTTGTGGAGAACGTGGGGGAGGTGGAGGGCGCTGAGGTCGTCCAGCTCTACGTCTCGAGAACCTACGCAAGCGTTGCGAGACCAGTTAGGGAGCTCAAGGGTTTCGCCAAGGTGTGGCTCAAGCCAGGCGAGGCGGCGCGCGTGACGTTCAGGGTGCCCGTGGACCTCCTCGCCTACTACGATCGGGAGATGCGGCTAGCCGTCGAAGCCGGCGAGTACAGGGTAGTCGTCGCTAGGCACGCCGAGGACGAGGGGCTGCAGGCTGCGGTGAGGGTGGAGAAGGGCTTCACGCTCCCCGCGAGGAGGAAGCTGCTGAGCGAAGTTCGAGTCGAGCGCGCGCGCTGGAGCTTATAATGAGATCAAAAGGTTTCGATCATAATGAAATCGTAAAGAACATTATCATGTTTAAGAATATTCCGAAACTGGAAGAAGCACCTTTAACTTCAGACACCATCCTCAACGCGATAAGAATAAGAGTGAATTACGGGCTTACATATTTCGACTCCCTTCACGCATCCACGGCTCTCCTATACGATGGCGTCGTAATATCGGTGGACGAAGATTACAAGAGGGTGCAGGGTCTAAAGGTCGTAGATTCCAAGAAACTTTAACGGCAGCTGCGGAAAGACTATCGACCTCCCGCAGGGGCTGCAGAGTTGTCAAAGGCTAGCTGCGCATAACGCGAGACGGTCAGCTTGTGAATTCCGCATCTATTGCTTGATGCGTTCGAGCCCGGGAGCTCCTCTTCTCAGGCTGTAGGAGCAACGCATTTTTACCTTGCAGAAGCAAAGGCTGCGTGCTCGACCGCCGGATGTTCTCCAACCCTCCCAGCGAGTACAGGGGTGCGCCGTTCTGGTCGATCAACGACGAGCTCGACCCCGCGGAGGTAGCGAGGCAGGTTCGCCTGATGGTGGACGCCGGCTTCGGCGGCGCCTTCTTCCACGCGAGGGAGGGGCTCGCGACCCCTTTCCTCGGCGCCAGGTGGTTTGAAGCGTTCGAGGCGGCGGTGAAGGCGGCGGAGGAGAAGGGCGCTCACGTGTGGATTTACGACGAGCTGCGCTGGCCTTCGGGCTTCGCCGGCGGCATCGTGCCGGCGCTGGGGCCGCGCGCTAGGGCCAAGGCGCTAGTCGCTGTCGCCTCGGAGAGGGCTTTCGCCGGAGCGGGGGTTGTCGCCGCGTTCCGCTTGAAGCTCGACGAGAGGGGCGTGCCGGTGGGCTACGAGCGCGCCGAGCCCGGCGAGGTGGGCAAAGCTCCGCTCTACTTAACGTTTTTCGAGTATGTGGCTCAGCCGGGCGAGACGTGGTACGAGGGCTTCTGCTACGTGGACCTGCTCGACAGGGAGGTCGTGGCGGAGTTCCTGAAGGCGGCGTACGAGCCCTACCTCGCGTTTAAAGGGTACTTCGGCAGGGTCGTGCCGGGCGTCTTCACGGACGAGCCGAACATCGAGTCGAGCAGACCCCACGCGAGACCGCAGCTGCCGCCGAGGGGACCCCGCTTCCCGGCTCTAGCCTTCCCGTGGACCACCAGGCTGCCGGAGAGGTTCATGGAGCTGAACGGGTACGACGTGAGGGGGCGGCTGCCCGAGCTCGTCTTCGACTTGGGGGACTACCTGAAGACGAGGTACGACTTCTGGCGGACCGTGACGCTGATGTTCGTCGAAGCCTTCTCCAAGCAGGTTTACGAGTGGTGCGACCGCCACGGGCTCAAGTTCACCGGACACTACCTCGCCGAGGACACCCTGCTGAGCCAGCTCAGGTGTGCGGGCTCTGTGATGCCGCACTACGAGTTCGAGCACGTGCCGGGGATCGACCACCTCGGCTTCCAGATATGGGGCAGCTTGCTCACGGCGAAGCAAGTCGCGAGCGCCGCCAACCAGCTGGGGAGGGAGCGCGTGCTCTGCGAGATGTACGGGTGCCTAGGCAACTACCCGAGCTTCGCTGACAGGAAGTGGATCGGCGACTTCCTCTACGCCCTCGGCGTCAACTTCCTCAACCACCACCTCCTCCCCTACTCGCTCAGGGGTAGGAGGAAGCGCGACTACGGGCTCAACTTCCACTGGGCGCAGCCGTGGTGGAAGTACAACAGGCTGATCGAAGACTACTTCGCGAGGCTCAGCTACGCTCTCTCCCGCGGCGCGCGGGTGGCTAACGTGCTTGTGCTCCACCCGATCGGCAGCGCTTGGGCCCTCTACAGCCCCCTGAGCGAGCGGAAGGTCGCGGAGCTCGACGAGAAGCTCCAGGAGCTGATGAGGGCCCTCCTCGCGATCCACGTCGACTTCGAGCTGGGCGACGAGATTCTGATGTCCAAGCACGCGAAGGTCGAGGTAGCTAAGCTGAGGGTCGGCAGGGCCCTCTACTACGCTGTAGTTGTGCCGCCGTGCGTCACGATCGCATCCTCCACGCTGAAGCTGCTGAGGGAGCTCGCCGCCGCGGGAGGGGTCGTTGTGTTCGTTGAGAGGCCGCCTTCCGCGGTGGACGGGCGCCCCTCGCCCGAGCTCGACGAGCTGGTCAAGACGGCCCGCTACGCCCCCAGCGTCAGCCGCGAGGCGCTTGATAAGGCTTTGAGCGGGGTGCCGCGGCCGGTGGTGATCGAAGGGGACCTGGACGGTAGCGTGCTCTACCACCTCAGGAGGGACGGGGAGTCTGCGATCCTCTTCCTCGCGAATACGGACCGCGCCTCCAGCCGCAAGCTCAGGGTGGGGCTCGAGGGCTCGTGGAAGCCCGAGCTCTGGGACGCTGTTACGGGCGAGGTCCGCGAGCTTGGAGCGGTCGCAGAGGGCGGCAGGACGTGGCTGGAGATCGAGCTTCCGCCCATCGGCTCGGCGCTCCTCGTTTTCCACCCGGGCACACCGGCGGCACCCGCGGCCCCGGCGAAGCTCGAGGTTAGGGAGGTGGAGCTCGGCGAAGCCGGGTGGCGGGCGAGGAGGCTCGACCCCAACGCGCTCGTTCTCGACTACTGCTACTACAGCGTGGAGGGCGAGCCGTGGAGGGGCCCTGCCCCCGTGTGGAGAGCCCAGAGGGAGATCGCGAGCAGGGGCGTGGGCGCCAGGTTCGCCCTGCGCTTCGAGTTCGAGTGCGAGGTGGAGCCGAGGGGCAGGAGCATCAAGCTGGTCGTCGAGAACCCGCGCCTCTACGAGGTCCTCGTTAACGGCCAGCCGGTCGAGTGGAGGGGCAGCTGGCTCGACCCGAGCTTCGGCACCGCGGAGATCTCCGGCTTGCTCGCGCGGGGGAGGAACGCGGTCGAGCTGAAGGGCGTCGTGGGCGTGGAGCCCGAGCTGGAGCCCATCTACGTGGTAGGCGACTTCGGGGTCGAAGCCCGCCCGCAGGGCGGCTCGAGGATCGTGGAGGAGAAGGTGCTCGTCGACGCGTCCGACCTGTGCAGGGAGGGGCTGCCGTTCTACGCCGGGAGCGTCGAGCTGAGGAAGAGCGTGGAGGTCCCCAGCGGCTTCAAGCGCGCCGTGCTGAGGTTCGGGGAGCTGAGCGCGGCGCTGGCGGAGGTGCGCGTCAACGGGGCGAGGGCTGGCTTCGCCCTCTTCCCGCCGTACGAGGTGGACGTGACGCCCCTGCTCAAGCCGGGGAGCAACGAGATCGAGATCGTGCTCGTCGGCACGCTAAGGAACCTGTTCGGCCCCCTCCACTACGCGGGCGGCGACCCGGCTTGGATCGGCCCCGAAGCGTTCAGCGACGTGGCGCACTGGACCGACGAGTACGTGCTCAGACCTTTCGGGTTTAAGGGCTCCAAAATAATCCTCTACTACTGAAAAAAAGCCTTTTTTTTTATTTTTAGTAAAGGTCGTCCTCCCTGAGCCTGTAGAAGCTCGTGTGCGGCTCCGACTGGTACCAGTAGGCGACGCTGCTGTAGTCGGCTTCGACATCGTTCCACTCGCCGTGCGGCGTGGTGACCGCTATCCACTCCCTGAACGGCACGGGGTCCGGGATGTGGAACCTATAGGCCGCGATCTCGCCGCCCTCCTCGCTCTTGTGCAGGAGGCCGTGGAACGGCGCCGCGAAGGGGCCTCCGGCGAAGTACCAGCCGGAGAGGAAGTAGTCCTCCGTGCCGGTCGCCTGGTAGACGACCTCGCCGTCCGCCTCGATCCTGGTGTTCCCCTCGAGGAACCCCAAGCCGCCGGCGATCGGGCTCTTGAGGCTGAGCCCCCTCACGTACAGGTAGACTCCGATGTAGTGGCCCCTCCCCCTCGCCCTCAGGATCGTGTAGGGCTCGCCGGGCTTCACCCGCTTCTCGCGCCGCCAAACCGCGTGGAACCTGCCCATGCCCGAGACGTCGACCCCAGTGTAGTAGCCGATGATGTAGTAGAGGTTGGGGACCTCCTCCGCGCCGAGGTTCTCGACCTCGATCCGCGCCCTCTCGAAGGGCATGGGAAGGAAGCAGTAGAAGCCGCCGCTGCTCAAGCCCAGGGGGAGCGAGAAGGCGCTGGCGGCGAGCGAGGGGCGGGGCGCGAAGGCCCTGTGGCCCTGCAGGAAGAAGTCTCCGATCGGCGACTCGACGCTGGGCTCGCTCTCGCCGTCCCAGTACGCCCTGATCACGACGTTCCGCAGGAACCGGCGGTCGTGCGCGTTGATCGTCATCCACAAGCTCGCGATGACCCCCGGTTCGTCCGCCCTGAACACTTCCAGCCGCTGCCCCGGCTCGAGCGTGTAGTAGTCCAGCCAAGCTTCGCCGGGCTCGCCCTTGAGCACGCCCTTCCTCCTCAAGTGCTCGACGAGCCAGCTGGGGGCGGTTTCGAGGAGCTTCCCGGCGTCGACCTTGTGCGTGCTCGAAGCGTACCTCATCCTGAAATCCTTGAACTTGGGCAGTTCGAGCAGCACGCGCGAGCTGGCGCATCTCCCTCTAAAAAGAGTTGCGGGAGTCAAAGGCGCTTGAGGAAGATGACATCGTCCTCGTAAGCGTAGAGGGCGTCCTCGAGCTCCTCGAAGACTCTGCTGCCGCGCTCGTGGACGGAGTAGCCCAAGCTGGTGAACAGCGCGATGGACGCCCTGTTGCTCGACCTCGTGCTGGCAGCGGCGAACCTGCAACCGCGCTGGCGGAACAGCCTCTCGGCCTCCTCGACGAGCCTCCTCCCGATTCCCCTCCCGCGCCAGGCGGGGGCGACGGCGATGAAGGCCACGACCCCCACTCTCCCGTAACCTTCGCAGCTCGTCACGTAGAGCTCGGCTGCCCCCACAACCTCGCCGTCCACCTCCGCCACGATCGTCTCGAGGCGGTCGAGGAGCCTGATCGACCAGTACTGGTAGCTGCCGGTGAACGACTCCTCGAAGATCCCCGCGACTTTCTCCCTATCCCCCGGCCTCATCCGGCGGACCACGATCACGGGAGGAGGGGGCGCCGGCACCTTTATCTCGCTATCAACTTGTTGCTCCGGGATGGCCGAGCAGGTCGACGAGTACTTGAGGAGGCTCGAGGAGGCGAGGGAGCTTCGGAAGCGTAGCGCCGATTGGGGCTACATCGAGTCGAGGCCGGAGCCCTTGAGGACGGCGCTCAAGCTCCTCGTGGAGACGGGCGACCTCTGGTACTCGTCGAAGCTGAGCGGCGTCCCTGTCGACGAGTTGAACGAGGAGCGGAAGAGGGCGCGGATACCGCTGGTGGTGGTCTAGTGTCGCTCGCCGTTGCCGACACGTGCTTCCTGATAAACTGGTTGAGCTTCAGGCGGTGAAAGGCATCTTCAAGATGCAATGAACGTGGTTCTGGGCGTCACTGCCGAGGCGGAGTTCTCTGGGGCTGAAGAAGCTGGGCATGAGCGTGGAAAGCTCGCGATCCGCCTAGCGCGAACAATGCACTCTTGCTCGCGTGAAAATACTTTCGGCGTTTTCGCTGGCGAGCGCTTATTACCTCATCCTCGAGAAGCGGGGGCCGGGGGATGATGAGCGGCCTAGGAGCGTAGCCGTGAAGACACCGTGCTAGGCTGACCCCCTCCCCCCGGCCCATTTGATCCATTGAAGCGGTGGTATAAAAGTCTCACGTGGCACGGGAGGTGAAGCTTCCAAGGCCTAGCGCGCTTCAGCGCGGTTTGCGCCATTTGAGGAGCTGGCGCGGGACCGAGCCGGCGGAAACAGGATCGCGCGGCAGCCCGCTGGGAGCGGCGAACATATACGCTCCCTTCGCGCTGGGACCGCGTGCTGGCTTACACGGTGGGCTACGGGGGCTTGAAGCCTGAGCGCTTCCTAGCGCTCGTGAGAGAGCTGGGCGTAAAAGTCGTTGCGGACGTGCGGAGGTTTCCCCGGTCGAAGCTCGAGTTCTACGCGGGTGAGAGGCTGCGCGCCTCCCTCTCCGAGGTCGGCGTGGAGTACGCGTGGTTCGGCGAGCTGGGGGCTCTGGGGCTCGCGAGGAGCTACAGGCCGGGCGAGGACGTAACGTGCACCGGCTCCCCCACCTTCCGAGCCTACGTCCACTACCTCGTCTCCGACCCCCGCGCCCTCGCCGCACTCGCTAGGCTGAGGGACGCCGCAGCGCAGGGCCGGACCCCGCTGGTGCTCTGCAGGGAGAGGAAGCCGGAGCACTGCCACAGGCAGTTCGTAGCCGACGCGCTGGTCGCGATGGGGGTCAGGGTCGTGCACGTGGTCGGAGCCCAGCGCCTCGAGCACCGCGGCTCCCCCTGCTACAGCTACATCGCCTCCAGGCTCCCCAGAGCTGCGCGCTAAGGGACGGGCGCGCCTGGAGCGGCGCGCGGTGTCTCACGCTTCCCTCAGCTTCAGGATCCTGTCCGGGTAGTTGGAGGCGACGCCGTCCACCCCCCTCCGCTTGAGCTCCGCGGCGGTCTCCGCGTCGTCGACGGTCCAGGCGACGACGAGCAGCCCCATCCGGTGGGCGAAGGCGACGGCCTTCTCGGTCGCTAGCCTGTAGTGGGGCAGGACGAACTCGCAGCCCAACCGCTTCGCCGCCACGATGCCGTCGCTCGGCTTCGCGTAGATGAGGCCCACGTGGGAGCGCGGGGCCAGCCGCTTCACGGCGGCGAGCGCCTCCTGCTCGAACGAGATGAAGAGGACGCTGTCCAGCATCCCCGCCGCCTCCACCAGCTTGAGGGCTGGCTCCGCCGCGTCCACCTCCTTCAGCTCAGCGAAGAGGACGCACCTCCCCTTCACCTCCTCCAGCACCTCGCTGAGCAGCGGTACCCGCTCCCCCTTCCCCGCGTCCAGGCGCCTCAGCTCCTCGACGCTCATGCCCCTCACCAACCCTCTGCCGTTCGTCGTCCTGTCCACGGCCTCGTCGTGGATCACCACGGGCACGCCGTCCCGGCTCAAGCGGACGTCCACCTCGACCGCGTCGACCCCCATCTCGAGCGCCCTCCGCACAGCCCTCAGCGTGTTCTCAGGCTCGTAGCCGCTAGCGCCCCTGTGGGCGACCACGAAGAACCGCCCCTTCAGCTCCCCAACCCTCACGCCCGTGAAGGGGGAGGACCGCTATTTCTAGCTTGCCCGGATCCTCGCCGCGCGGGATAGCCACAGCACGATCGCGAGCTGCGATGCGGACGCGGAAGCCGCCAGCGCCCAGATGAGGGTCGGGTGCACGCTGTAGAGGTACCCGACCGCGGTCGGAGCCGGGATCGTGAAGACGCCGCTAGCGGTGTAGAGGAGCGAGAGCGCTTGGCTTCGAGCCGCGGCGTCGAAGCCCTCGAGCATGTCCATGAAGAAGGCTCTCGAGACCGAGAACTCGGCCCCCCTCAAGCCCGAGAGGGCCGCGGCGAGGAAGGCGAGCCTCGGCTCGGCGGGGGACAGCGCGTACAGCAAGCTCGACGCTACGCCGAGGGCCGCTGAGAGGGCCAGGTAGGGCGTGCGGTTGACCGGGGGCTTTAGCGTGACGAGCGCGAGCACCGCTAGGGAGGCCGCGGACGATACCGTCGGGACCAGGCCGGCTGCCTCCACGCTCAGCCTCGCCCCGCGGGCGTCGCAGAGGTAGAGGGACAGGTAGCTGGGCACCGTGAAGAGCACCGAGGCGATGACGGAGTACACGAGGAATGCGAGCAGCCTCCGGTCGGAAGCGGCGAGCCTCAAGGCCGGCTTGAGCCCGCGCCCCCCGTCAGCCGGCGAGGAGCGGGGTTCCACCAGCGTCGCGGCCAGAGCCGCCGTCTTCGCCGCGAAGGAGGCCAGCGCGATCGCCGCCACTACCCGGAACCCCTCGACGACCCCGAAGCGCTCCAGCAGGAGCCCAGCGAGGGGCGTCGCCGAGCTGCCGACCGTGTAGATCACCGAAGGGATCGAGTAGAGGGCTACGAACGCCTCGGGGTCGGAGCCCTCAACGAGGAGGACTTCCCAGAGGGGGCCGGAGGCGGCGTACAGGGCCGATAGCGCTAGAGCGAGCCCGAAGAGCTCCCTCCTACCGGTCAAGAGCAGGAGGAGGTAGCCGACGTTGGCCACCGTGTCCAGGACCAGGAAGGCCTTCTTGAAGCCGAGCCTAGCAGCCAGGTGGACCGCGAGGAAGGGAGCCGCCACCGAGACCGCCCTGCTAACGCTCATGTAGGCGCCCAGCTCGACCTCGCTCGCGCCCAGCGCGACCATGTAGAGCGGCTGGTAGTAGAACACCCAGGGCATCGGCACCGACCAGCCGGGCTCCGTCGCCAGCAGCCACTTGGCGTTCCTCGCCAGCTTCCGCCTCCAGCGCAGCACGCGGAGCCCGTCAGCCCCCTCGCTTTTTAAGCTTCGAGACCCCGCCTTCGGCGGCGATCCTCCTCGCTAGGAGCAGCAGCCTCAAACCCTCGGCCCAGAGGAGAGCGGTCGGCACCGCCGCTACGGCGACGCACTCGAGCGGGGGCCTGGCCAGGGCGCTGAAGACCGCCAGCAGCACGGTGCTGAACGCCGCGTAAGGCACGAGCCTCGGCACCACGCTCCCGAGCAAGCCCACGTAGACGGACATCAGCGAGTCGCCGCTCACCTTCGCCGCGTACCCCTCGGGGCCCCTCTCAGCGAGGCCGAGCTCCACGAGCTTATCGAGGTAGTGCTTCGCGCTGCTGGGGCTGCTCAACCCCGCAAGCCGCTGCACCTCCCTGACGCCCAGCGGTCTCCCCTCCCTCAGCAGGACGAAGTAGACTCGAGCGAGGCGCCCGCTGACGACCGCCGCGGCCTTGGCCAAAGCCCGCACCCCGGCTCACGCGGGGAGCAGCCTTTTAACCGCCACGTACGAGAGGAGCGCGGCTGCCAGCGCCGCCAGCGCGGCTACCGCGAGAGCCCACAGCCAGCCGGGGGCGCGGCCGGCCGCGCCGGTCGGTTGAGCTCCGCTAGCCGCTTGGGTTTGGGCGACCCCCAGCGAGGGAGCCTGTGGCAGGCCGGCGTACTCCCGGCTCTCCGCTAGGAAGGCCGGTTGGACCCCTCCCGCGCACCTGACGAGCGCGGCGCCGGGCACCGAGCTGTACGGGAGCCACTCGCCGTTGTGCCAGACGAGCCGCTGGTTCCAGCCGGCGTACCCCAGCTTCGCGGCGCTCACGATGCGCTCGACCTCGCCCCGCTCCAGGCCCCGCACGACCCCGCTCTCCACCAGCCACTCGAGCTCGGCTCTGAGGGCGGCCTTCACCTCACACTCGCCGACCTCGACGTGGGGCGCGATCCTGTACTCGACGGCCGAGGTGAAGTTGCAGGCCCGGAGCTCCGGCGCGATGCCGCTTAGCTGCTGGAGAACCTCCTCGAGCTCCCTCCCGCTCAGCTCCCTAGGGCTTTCGACGGTTACGGAGAGCGCTCCCCCAGCGTAGGAGGCGCGCACCGTCAAGCCCTTCACCTCCCTCACGATCTCGCCCCCCTCCTCGGCGCGCTGCCCGAGGTCGCGGACGGGCTCCACCTCGGGCGCCGCCTTCAGGCAGCTGCTCTCCACCTCGACGCGCTCCAGCGCGCCTTCGGCAGCGGCGGAGGCGCGCCAGTGCAGCGTCAGCTCCACCCGGTACTCGCCGGCCTCGATCCGCATCGGAGCGTCGTAGCCGGGGATGAGCACCATCACCCTGAAGCAGGGCTCGCCGACGCTCAGGAGGCAGGGCATGCCAACCCTGTACTCCAGCTCGCCCCCGCCCGCCTCCGGCGCCCGAACCCTCGGGCTCCCTCTGAGCACCAGCACGCCGCTCACCGTGATGTTGCCGCGCGCCGAGGCCGAGATCCTGGGCTTGAACCTCACCCAGCAGGGTGCGTCGCAGCGCAGCGTGCCGAGGTCGAGCGTTACCTCGCCCTCTCCAGCGGTGAAGCTCAGCGGAACCCGCTCCTTCAGCTGCCAGCTGCAGCGGAGCGGGAGGAGGCACCTGTACACGCGGTACTCCCTGGTCTCGACCGGCACCTGAACCCTGACGGCCAGGTGCTTCCCGCCGCTGCCGGGCGCCAGCTCCTGCTCGGAGACGACGACGATCAAGCGGCTGTCGTAGCGGCTCCTGTACGCGTACGCGGTCCCGCCCGCGTAGCTGACGAGCGCGGCCCCGGAGAGGGCGCGCAAGTCGTACTCGACGCCCGGCGCGTTGAGGACGACCTCCACGGCGTAGGCGTCAGCCGGGTCGAAGCACGCCGAGGCGCTGCGAACCACAGCCACCGCCAGCAGCACTACGAGAGCGGCGGTGAAATACCTTCCCCCACCCGACCCCATACCACCTCCTCGGAAGCTGCGGCGTCGGGGGGTGATATTCCCACGCTTCTGAACGGGGCGTTCAGGGAAGTGTACGGCGCGCTGCCCATTTATACCTCGCAGCCGCCGCCGGCGCGTGCGGGCTAGGGTTGTCGTGTTCCCGGAGCCCCTGAAGGCGGTGGTGGCGGAGGAGCCCCTGAGGGCCCCGGGGCCGGGCGAGGTCCTCGTGGAGTCGATCTGCTCGCTCGTGAGCACGGGGACGGAGCTGACAGCCTACACGGGCTC
>JAPWTS010000050.1 GCA_028275925.1 Thermofilales archaeon | reverse complement strand
CTGTCGGGGAGGTTGACGCTCGAGGCTTTGGCGGCGAGGAAGGCGGCTCTGCAGCGGGGGCTTTCGGGCTGGCTGAGAAAGAGGGTGGGGGAGGTTTTCGAGGTTGCTGCGGCGCTCGCGCTGGCGTGGCTGCACGACGGGAGGAGGCTGCCGGTGGCGGTGGAGCCGGAGCTTCCGGGGAGCCCGATCGGCTTCTCGGGGCTGGTGAGGCCGGACCTGCTCGTGGCTTCGGTACCGGTGGAGTTCGTGCTGGGGAACTCTGTGGGGAGGAAGGAGCTGGCGGTGGCGGCGTACGGGATGGCGCTGGAGGCCGCCGCGCACGTGCCGGTGAACTTCGGGGTTGTCGCGCAGGTCCCCGCTTCGGGCGGCGTCGCGTGGAGGCTGGTTCTGCTGGACGACGAGCTGAGGAGGAGGCTGCTGGACGCGAGGGACGAGGTGGCGGGGATCGTGGAGGAGGGGGAGGACCCGGGCCCCGCCTCCTCCTGCCCCGAGTCGTGCCCGTGGGGGTGGGCGTGCCGTGAGAACGCTGTTCGTGTCTAAGCCGTGCAGGATCTACGCGAGGAGGGGGGTGGTGCGGGTCGCGGCGAGGGATGGGGAGCGGGTGGACGTTTCGCCGGCCCTCTACGACCAGCTGGTTGTCGCGACGAGGGCTGCTTCGATCTCGAGCGCCGCGCTCATGCTGCTCGCGCAGCAGGGGGTGGACGTGGTGCTGCTCGGGCCGAGGGGGCTCGTGGCGCGGCTCCACCCGCCCGTGGTCAACAAGACGGCCGAGGCGAGGCTGGCCCAGTACGCCGCCGCGCTGGACGGGAGGGGGCTGGAGGCGGCGAAGGCGATCGTTGAGGCGAAGGTGAGGAACCAGGCGGCGCTGCTCAGGTACGCGGCGAGGTCGAGGAGGGAGGAGTGGCCGGCGGTGGAGGCGGAGAGGCTGCTGGAGCTCGCCGACCGCGTTAGGGCTTCGAGGCCGGACCCGGTGGAGCTGAGGGAGCTGGAGGCCGCGGCCGCCCGCGTCTACTGGCAGGCGGTGGCGAGGCTGCTGCCGCCCGAGCTGGGGTTTCGGGGGAGGGACCCGGCGGCCGACGACCCGTTCAACATGGCTTTGAACTACGGGTACGCGATCCTCTACGCGAGGTGCGAGCGGGCGCTCGTGCTCGTCGGCCTCGACCCCTACGCCGGCTTCATGCACGCGCTGAAGAGCGGGAGGCAGTCGCTCACCTTCGACTTCGCCGAGCAGTTCCGGCAGGCGGCGGTGGACAAGCCGCTCGTCTTCTCGACCCCGAAGCTGGAGGCAGTGAACGGGAACCTCTCGAGGGAGTCGAGGAGGGCGGTCGCGGAGCTGGTGCTCGCGGAGCTCTCCAAGCCGCACGCGCACGGCGCCTCGAAGGCCCCGCTCGACCAGATCATCCTCAGGAAGGCGGCGGAGCTCGCCTCCTTCCTCCGCGGCTCCAGCCCCGCTTACGCTGGCTTCAGGGTGAGGTTCTGGTGAGGCTGATCGTCATCTACGACATCTCCGACGACGGGGACCGCGAGCGGCTGGCGAGGAGGCTGCTGGCGCTGGGGCTCGAGAGGGTGCAGAGGAGCGCGTTCGTCGGCGTTGGCGGGGCGGCGCTGGCGAAGGACGTCGCGAGGGCGGCTCAGCCGTTCGCGAGGGGGGAGCGGGACTCGGTCATCGTCTTCGTCGTCCCCGCCTCCTCGGTGCGGGGGGCGCTGGTGGTGGGGAGGCCGATGGCGCCGCTGGAGGGGGTGGCGCGCTACGCTGTCCTCTGACCTGCTCCCCGTCGTGCTGCTGAAGGAGTACGCCTACTGCCCCCGCTACGCGTTCCTCCGCCTCCGGCTCCAGCTCCCCTACGCCACTGAGTCGATGGAGGCGGCGCGCAGGCTGCCCGACCCGCTCGCCAACCTCGACGCGGGCGGCTGGGAGGTGAGGAGGAGCGTGCGGGTGGCGAGCAGGAGGCTGGGGTTGTGGGGCGTCGCGGACGCGCTGCTGGTCAGGGGGAGGCTGGTGAAGGCCGTGGAGGCGAAGGCGCTGACCCCCGTCTCGAGGAGGGCTTTGAGGGGGAGGCTGAGGCACGTGCTGGCGCAGGCGGTCGCGTACGGCCTCTGCGCGGAGGAGGCGCTGCGCCTCACCCTGCAGGGCGTCGTGGTCGTCGGCTCGGGCGGGGCGGTCGAGGAGCGGGTGACGCCGGCGCTGAGGGCTTACGTGGAGGCGCTCGCGGCCGGCTTGAGGAGGGCGGCGGAGGGCGAGGACCCGGGGCCGAGGCGCGGCCCCCGCTGCTGGAGCTGCGCGTTCAGGGAGCTGTGCTGGGCGGCGCCCAGGCTCTAGCGCGCGAAGAGCGGGGCGCCCGAGCCGCCGTGGCTCGTCCTCCTCTTCCTCACCTCGACGAGCACCGGGTAGCCGACGGCGACGCCCGCGACGAGCGCGACGCCGGTCGGGAGGCGGGGTAGGAGCCTCGCGTGCCTGCCGAGCAGGGGCTTCAGCATCGCCAGGTCGGTGGGGCTGTCCATGCGCAGCGCGATCTTCGTCCCGCACTGGCTGAGCACGTCCTTGTCCAAGCCCACGACCCGCTGGCTGGCGACGACGAGGGAGGCGCCGAACTTCCTCCCCTCCCTCGCCACCAGCCTCAGGGCCGCCTTGCTGAACGCCTGCTCGTCCTGGGGCAGGAGCCTGTGCGCCTCGTCCGCGACGAGCAGGAAGGGCGGCTGCTCCCCCGCCCTCCTCCCCTCGAACAGCCACCACGCGATGGCGCCCGCCAGGGCCCTCGTCGCGCCCCCCGGCAGGCCGAGGCCCAGGTCGACGACGACCGCCTCCCCCTCGCTCAGGTAGAGGGGCTCCCCCTCGCCCGTGAACACGCGCTGCGCCTTGAGCATCCTCAGCCTCCTCAGCACCGCCAGCAGCGTCTCCCGCTTGAACCCGTACCGCTCCGCCACCCGCTCGGCGGCCCGCTCGAGGTCCTCGAGCGACGGCCCCTCCGCCTCGTCGAAGGCGAGGTAGAGGAGGTCCCTCTGCACGTCCGTCATCTCCGTCGCGTCCGCGATCGCGTCGGGCGAGACCGAGCCCGGCTCCAGCTTCACCCGGTTCGCCTTCACCGACCTCACCCTGTACCGCTCGCCCAGCGTCGCGTACTCCCCGTGGAAGTCGAGGATCACGGCCGGTAGACCGCGCTCCAGCGCCTCCTCCGCGAGCACTCCGCACGTGTACGACTTCCCCGAGCCCGTCGAGCCGAGCACCGCCACGTGGTGCCGGAACAGGCGCTCGGGGTCCAGCTCGACCTCGAGGCCGTGCCTCCACAGCCTCCCCAGCTCCACGCCCCCCTCCGCCAGCCCCAGGAGCGCCCGCAGGGTCTCGGGCGCGGCCCTGTAGACGCGGGAGCCGGGGGAGGGCGGCTGGATCGGGGGGAGCACCGAGGCGCCCGAGACGATCCCCAGCGCCTCCGCCCTCGCCACGCGGACCTCGGCGCTCGCGAGCGCCGCCGCGCTGGGCATGCGCAGGCCCAGCCGCAGCTCCCGCACGACGCCCGACTCCGCCAGGTACTGGTTCTCCACCCTCACCCCCGCGACCCTCGCCACGAGCGCGCCCGCCTCCACCGGCACCTCGACGAAGTCGCCGGGCGCCGCGTCGCCCTCCAGCTCGAACTCGAAGCTCGACTCGCTGGGGGGCCTCCTCGCGATCACGATGCCGACGCTATCCACCCTCCCACCTCGAGGCGGCCCTCAGCGCGAGCTCGAAGGTCCTCTTGATCCACCGGAGGTGGCGGTCGAGCTCTATGGTCGCTTCGGTCACGCCCACCGGCCTCCCGTCCACGTGCATGTTGGGGGCCAGCAGGCTCAGCAGCCGCTCCTGCTCCTCCAGCGGGTCGCCCCTCGCGACGTACTCGACCTTCACCACCCGCTCGCCGACCTTCCAGTAGAACTCGTACCAGCCCTCCACCTCCCTGCCCCGCTCCCTCTCCACCCGCATCGGAGCCGTGTACTCCCAGGGCTCCAGCACGGCCGCGAGGAAGGCGGCGTCGTTGACGCGCCTGACCCTCAGGCCCAGCCACCCCCTCACCGCCTCGTAGAAGCGGTAGTCGCGCGGGTCGGTCACGAAGGAGGCGAGCGCCGCGCCCCTCTCCGCGGCGAGCCCCACCACCTTCCCGTGCAGCTCCGCCAGCTCCCCAGCCATCCTCCTCAGCTCGGCGCTGCCGGGCACGACGAAGCCGTGGGGCAGCATCGTCCCGCCGGCGACCACCAGCTCCGCCCCCCGCTCCAGCGCCTCCGCCGCGTTGAGCAGCCTCAGCCTCGCCGCCAGCAGCCTCGCCGCGATCCTCCTCCCCGCCGCCAGCAGCTCCGGGTACTCCACCCTCAGCTCGTAGGGGCCCCCGTCGAACGGCTCCTCCCCCCGGAACTCCCTCACGCTCGGCCTCCTCAGGTACTCGACCGCCTCCGCCTGCCCGTAGTCCGCCAGCCTCGCGAGCGCGGCGACCGAGGAGACGTAGGCGACCGTGATCGGCACGTACTTCGCGAGCACGTAGTTGGCGAGCTTGGCGCCGGCCGCCTCGCCCGCCACGAACGCGACGCGCCCCGGCTCCAGGTCCCTCGAGCTCGAGACCAGCTTATCGCCGGCGAACCCCTCGGGCGGGGGCAGCGAGAGCAGCTTCCTCCTCAGCTCCTCCCTCCTGCCCAAGCCGGCGACCACCTCCCTGATCCTGTACACCTTCTCCAGCATGTAGGAGACCGCCTCGCGCCTCGGGTCGCCCAGCACCACCCCCTCCACCGACAGCTCCTCGCCCACCGCCTCCCACCGCTCCAGCAGCCCCGCGCTCCCCGCCGAGAGCCGGTACCTGCCTCCCCCCGCGTACTCGAGCGCGCCCAGCTCCAGCAGGTCCACCAGGTAGATGCGCGCCATCCTCTCCGTCACGCCCAGCGCCTCCGCCAGCCGCTGCGCCGTCACGAACCCCTCCGACGCCGCGAGCTCGGCGCAGGCCTTCAAAGCCGCGTTCAGCCTGGAAACGTAAGCTGCCGGCGTACGCGGCATTGCAATCTCGGAAATAGGATTCCACACCCTTCTTAAACCGCACGGGGATAGTGCGCCGAAACTATTGGAACCCGGTAAAACAGAGCGGCCGCCTCTCCGCGGAGCGCGAGCCGTTTACGGCGAGCGGCGCGCCTGGGAAGGCTTAAAGGTTGGGGCCCGCGCGTTTGAGCGCCGATGAGCGGATTGCGCGTCGGCGAGCGGTGAGCGGCCTCCACCGACGGCGAGGCCGCTTCGGCGGCGTTTCCCCCGGGCGCGATCTGCCAGCTCCCCGGCGCCGTACACGCAATTTTCATATACGTTGCACTGTAAACGTTCTCGTGTCCACGGATGTGCTGTCTGTCCGGGTTGGGAGAGAGCTGAAGGAGGAAGCCTTGAGGTTGGGGGTTGACGTGAGGGCGGTTGTCGAGAAGGCTCTCGAGGAGGAGGTAAGGAGGGTGAAGAAGGAGAGGTTCAGGAGGCTGCTCGAGGAGGCGCTGAAGGGCTGCGACGTGACCGTCGAGGAGTGGGTGGAGGCCGTGAAGGAGGCGAGGAGGGGGCGCTAATGGCCAGGTACCTGGTCGACGCTTCAGCCCTTTAACCGCTCGTTCTCAAGCTGAGGGAAGAACTCCTCGACCGCTTGCCGCTCGTGGCAGTGCTGGATCTGACGGTTTACGAGGTGGGGAACGCGATCTGGAAGGAGTGCAGGGCCCGCAGGGTTAGGGATCCGAAGGCGCTGGCGGCGGTTTTCGGAGAGGTGCTCAGCGGGGTTGGGGTCGTCAGGGTGGGTAGCGAAGAGATGGGGGAGGTTTTAGAGCTGGCCGTAGCGGAGGGGCTCACCTTCTACGACGCGGCCTACCTGTACGCCGCTAGGAAGCTCGGCTTGAAGCTGGTGACAGAGGATTCCGACCTGAAGAAGTACCCGGAGTCGCTGGACGCGAAGGGGTTTATCGCGGAGCTCGAACGCTCGAAGTGAGACGGCCGGCGCGCGGCCGCTTCGCATCGAGACGCGAAAACGCGCGCGCCGTCGAGGCCGGCGAAGGTTTTTCCGCAAGATCCGCCGCGCGCGACTACGTCGAGGCTGTTCGACCGTTCTCGGCTGAGTTGGCGGCGGGCTTCGCGGCTTCCCCGCTCGCGGTCTCCGCGGCTGCGTAATCTGAACCGCCCGCTCGCGCGCTGGGTGGGACGCCCTGAAGGGTTCCCGGCGGTCTCGCGGGAGGACTGCGGTTTGCGCCTCCGCTTTGCGCGGGGTGCTGCGGCGCTAGCGGTAGGCTGATATACCTGGTGTTCCAGGTGTACCTAGCGTACCCATGGGCGTCGCCGTGACGATCAAGGTTCGCAGGGAGCTTGTGGAGCTTGCGGATAGGATGGTTGCGCTCGGGCTGGCGAGGAGCAGGTCCCACGCGTTCAACCTGATGATCGAGAAGGGTTTGCGGAGCGTGGTGGAGGAGGTTGAGCGCTGGGAGAGCATCTACAGGAGGGCGGAGGAGCTGGAGAGGCGGGGGTTCAGGCTGAGGCACGGCGGCTTGAGCAGGCTCCTGGAGGAGGGGAGGGGTGCGTAGCGTGGGGGGTGCGGTCTACATCGACACCTGCGTGATCGTGTCCTACGTGGACGAGGCGGACCCGAACCACGAGAGGGCTGTGAGGCTCGTGGAGGGGCTGGGAGGGGAGAGGTTCGTCTCGATGCTCTCCCTCGCCGAGCTCGCCTCCGTGTACTCGAGGGCCGGGCTGGGGGAGCCCCTCCCCTTGGCCGTGTACTCGGTTAGAGCTGTGGGGGCGAGAGTCGCGGGGCTGGACTTCAACAAAGTCCTGAGGGAGGCCTTCGAGAGGGCCCCCGCGCTGAAGCTCAGAACCCTCGACCTCCTCCACCTGGTGGCCTGCAGGGCCGCGGGCTGCGAGGAGTTCGCCACGCTGGACGCGGGCATAGCCGGGAGGGCGGACGCGGTGAGCAGGGAGCTCGGCGTCAGAGTGGTCACAGCTGTGTAGCCCGCCGAGGCGCGCTAGGCTCATAAACCGCTGCGAGGGGGGCTGGCGGAACCCCGTGAGACGTGCAGAGAAGCTCTGGCAGCTGGTTTCGGGCGGCTGCTTGAGCGAGGTGCTCGCGTTCCCGGTGGCCGGATACCACTCGGCTCACGTTGCCGGCGCGGACCCGAAGCTCTTCGCGGGGGACGCGAGGGTTATGGCTGAAGTGCAGCTGAAGGTGCTGGGGGGCTACGGTTCCGACTTCCTCTCGCCCCCGATGGATTTGACGGTGGAGGCCGAGGCTCTCGGTGCTCGGGTCGCTTGGGGCTCGATCCCGCCCTCCGTGAAGGAGCACCTGCCGCTCGGCGAGGCGGGGAGGCTGAGGGACCTGGAGGGCGCCTTCCTCTCGAGCGGTAGGGTTCCCGCCTTCCTCGAGTGCGTGAGGATCCTCAGGGAGCTGGGCGGCGGTAGGGCGGTTTGCGGGTTCGCCGCCGGCCCCCTCACGCTGGCCGCCAGCCTCTTCGGCGCCGTCAGCGTGCTGAGGCTCACGCGCGCGAACCCGCGGCTGCTCGCCGAGCTCGTCGACAGCGCCGGAAGGCTCGTGGAGCTCTACTCGAGCGCGCTCGGCGAGGCTGGAGCCGACTGCGTCATGATCCTCGAGCCCGTCGCGGCCCTCGTATCGCCGCAGCACTTCGAGGCCTTCCTCCTCGAACCGTTGAGGAGCGCGCTCGCCGCCGTGGAGAAGCGGGGCGGGATACCGGCTCTGCACGTGTGCGGTGACGCCAACAGGATCCTGAAGCTGATGGCCACCACTGGGGCGCGGATCCTGAGCATCGACGCGCAGGTGGACGTGGGGCGCGCGCTCGCGGAGGTGGACGGGGTGGTGATGGGGAACGTGCCCACAAGCCTCTTCCTCTCGAGCCCCGAGGAGGTTAGGAGGTACACGCTCGCGATGCTCTCCGCCTCCCGCGGCCGCAGGCACATCGCCGCCTCCGGCTGCGACATACCCGTGCGCGCGAACCCCGAGAGCGTGAAAGCGATGGTTGAAACCGCGAAGAGCTTCAGGGTGGAGTGCTAGCGGGAGCTCAGCCGGCTACCGCACAGCTCTCACGCTCCGAGCCGCGCGAGCACGGCGCTCATTGGGGTCCGCCGCGCCCAGCCCCTTCCCGCTTCTCGCCGAGCCTCCTGTAGGCTAGGCCGACGGCGATCGACGCGTACACGTGGAGCGCGTAGGCCTCGTAGCGGTCGCCGTACTCCTCGATCGCTTTCCGGGCGAGGTCGCGCAGCTCGTACGCTTCCTCGAGCGTGAGCTCCTCGGGCTCCTTGTCGAGCAGCTGCTTCAGCCTCGCCCACTCCTCCCTGGTGAACGGGTTGGCGGCGAGCTCTATCAGCCTCCGAGCCTCGCCCTTCGCGAGCCTCACCTCCCTCTCCTCCAGCAGCCCCTTCACCGAGAGGTACTCGAGCATGAACTCCTGGTAGCCGGCGAAGGCCCTCGCGAGGCGGCCGACCCGCTCCCCCATGTAGCCCTTCAGCCGCTCCTCCAGCGACGCGAGCTCGCTCCTGAACTCCCTCCTCAGCTCCTCCCTCACCGCAGCCAGCCCGCTCCCGAGCTCCCCCCTCAAGCGTTCCTCCATCGAGGCTAGCTCGCCCCTGAAGCCCGCCTTGAGCTCGCCTACCTCCCCCTTAAGGGCGGAAACCTCCCCCTTCAGCGCGGACATCTCGCCTTTCAGGAAGGCGACCTCCCCCTCGAGGGAGGCAAAGCGGCCTTCGAGCCTGGTGGCGCGGTCATCCAGCTGGGACAGCCGGGCCTCGAGCAGCGCGATCTTCCTCCCCAGCGAGTAGGCCGCGCCGACCACGGCAGCCACGCTGGCTGCGGCGCCGGCGACGCTCGCGATGAGCTCGAGGGACACGAGCTTGCCGGAGGGCGGAGCCTTATTAGCTTAGCCGATCGGTTCCCGCGTTAAAAGCCCGTGTCCTCAAGTACGTGGCACGTGGTCGAAGCCGGCCGCCTTCTCGGCTAGCGCGTGGATCCGGTCTCAACCGGCTGCTGCGCGGCTCCCCGCCCCAGCTGCCTGCCGATGTCGTAGAGCTTCACGTAAATACCGGTTAGCATCAGGAGGAGACCGGTCAGCGAGAGCGTTAAACCGTTCACCAGCCCCGAGTAGTCGACGCCTTCCAGGCAGTGCAGGAAGTAAGGGTAAAGTTTTACGCTGCTGAACCAAACTGTGGGCTGCGTCAGGCTGTAGTTGAAGACGCAGTGCACGTTCGTAAAGGCCGAGAACTCGTGTATCCCCACGGTGCGCTCCCGCGGTATGAGGGTGAGGTTGAGGTACTTGTAACCGAAAATGCTTTTGTTCAATTTGAACTCCCCCTTGTACCCTAGACCCCAATCTACGTTCTCCAACACCACCTCCTCGGAGAGCAGCGTCTCGCACCCTGAGTCGCTGCAGCCTTTGAGCTCCACCCGCACGTATGGGGTCGCGTTCGGGTCGATCGTCCTCCACCCCCTCATGTACAGGGACAGCGTGTCGCCTCCCCTGCAGCTGGTCCTCCAGTACGTCGACGTCACCGGGGTGACGAAGCTCTTGGGCTCGGCGAAGTCGATCTCGGGGCACTTGATGTCGTTCGCGGGCCAAACGTAACTCCACCTCGTGCATGCTACGACGAAGGAGAGATCCGCTTCCCTCGAGTAGTTGCCGGGCCAATCCGTCTCGAAGTGGTACACCGGGATATTGACAACGTCGGACCAGTAGTACACCTTCACCCCCTCGTAGTAGATCAACCTAACACCGTTGACGACCAGCGCCGCGCCTAGAAAGACCAGGAAAAGGGATAGGCGAGATAGGGGTAGCTTCGCCACAGGCACGGATTACGAGCAAGCACAGCCTTATAAAAACAGCGCGGAAAGCACGCTCGCAAACGCTCACCAAGCTGGGCGCGCCCGTTCGCCCATGAGGAGCGCCAGCCCGAGGTGCTTGACCCTGTTCTCCTCGCACTTCCTGAGGAAGTACTCCTCGTTGAAGTCCCCGCGAGCTTTCGAGTAGGCGACGATGTCCTTCGCCTTGATGAGGTCCCTCACGCCCCGGTCGAGGGAGGAGACGAGGTAGAGGACCGCGAGGTCCTCCGGCGACAGGAGCGCGAGCTCCCCGACCCCCTCGATCCTCACGAGCCTCCTCCTCGAAGCGGCCTCCGCGTCGTACCTGTAACCCCTCGGCTTCACCAGGTCGAACCTGAACCCCTTCACGACCAGCCTGTACTGCCAGTGCCCCACCTCCAAGGGGTAGACCTCGAACCTGGCGGACGCGTACTCGAGGAACTCGGCCACCCTCTCCGCGTCGTCCAGGTCCACGAGGAAGTCCACGTCGAGCGTCGTTTCGGGAGGGGCGTAGAAGTTCCTCGCGAACCTCCCGACGACCGCGTACTCGGGGAAGAACCTCCTGACGGTCCTCGCCGCCAGCCTCAGCGCGCTCTTGAACCGCCGCTCCACCGACAAGAGAGGACACCCAAGACGACCGAGAGGACGGCGAGCTCCGGCTTCGTCGTGCGCGCGGCTGGGTCGACCTGCCTCGCCAGGTAGTCCTCCACCTCCTCCCGCGGAACCTTGAGCTCCACCGCAGCCTTGAGCAGCTCAGCCACGCGCGGGTCCGAGCTCTTTCCCAGGTAGAACCTCCTGGGCCTCTTGAGCTGCTTGTCCCAGAGCGTAACGTACAGGTAGCCGTTGACCTCCTGGATTCTCACGGAATGTACTATGGAAAGATAGTATAAAACTCTAGCGCTCGCTCAGGTCGGCTCGGCGCCGCTCCTCGCGCTCTTCTCCGAGCAGCTTTCCAAAGATGCCGTCCTTCAGCCTGAGCTCCTGCTTCTCCAGCTCCCTCGCTCTCCTGTAGATGCTCTCCCAGCGCTCAACCTCCTCCACAACGCTGCGCAGAGAGGCGCGCGATGCCACTGCATAAACTTTACCGGGACTTGAGCCGCCGACTTCGTTTTGATTAGGAAAGCCTACCGCCACGCGCGATGCTTCGTGAGCGCTAATTTTATAAACCGTTCCAATGACACCGTCAAGAGAAAGTATGCCGGGGAAGGCGTCCCTGCTCCCGTTCCCGGAGGAGCTGTACCTCAGAAGCCTAACCGGGAGGCTCGTTGGAGAGCACCTCTTCGACGGGTACAGGAGGGTCGCGGCCATCGCCTACCCCGACAGGGTCTGCGCCGCAATGGCTGCAGCCGCGGTAACCTCCTACACGTACTACGCCGGCTACAGGGATGGGCTCGCAGCCGTCTTCGCGTACGACGAGAAAATCGACGAGACCGCGAGAGCCATCGCATCGGCGGACTTCGACATCGTGTACATAGCCTTCGGGGGCGAGCAGAAGCTCTCCACAGTTAACGAGACCACGGTCAAAACCCTCAAAGCCCTAGCCAACGCCGGCTACAGGAGAGCCCTCGCCGTGCACGTCAGAGCCTGGCTGGCCACCAAGCAGCTTTCCACGGTGCTATCCGACCCGAGCTTGCGGCAGTGGCTGGAAAGCCTCCCCGAAGTGAGGGTGTTCACAGCCGATTTGAGCTCCAAAAAGTTCATCTTCAATAGAGTGAAGTTTACCGAGGGAAAAGCCTCCCTGACGCCGTACAGGGAAGCGTCCCTGACCGACGAGCACGTAGACCTGCTGAAGAGGTCCATACCGCCACCAGAGTAGCTGGGTAGAAAAACTCTTTTCTTTTAACTTTTATTTTCGATTTCTTCGCAGAGCGGCGCGGGCAGCCGACCTCCCAGCTCTTAGATGTTAAAACCGCAGCGTGCGGAAAACGCGGCGCGATAGGCGCGTGCCCGTGCAGCTTCGTCGCCTGAGGGTAGCGCGAGCTCGGGGGGCTCGCTTAACCCCGCTCCAAGGATATCTCCACTTGAGCGGCTCTGAGCAAGCCCGTCTCCAGCTTTACGTACAGCTTCACCGGCTTCTCGCCCTTGGGCACGAGGAACAGGAGGTCGCCTTCGGTGCCCGTGCCCGGCGCCAGCGCCTGGTAGGCGTCCAGCTCCCTCACTTTCACGGCCTTCCCCTTAACCTCCTCGCTCGCGTTGACCAGGAGGTTGAGCCGGTAGACGCTCTCCTCCTCGTAGCTTTTGCCGGCGTCCGTCACCAAGACGAACGTGCTGCTACCCAGTCTTGAGACCTCTCTGCCCAGGTTCCTGACGCTGAGCGTCGCGACCACCACCTTCTCCCCCTCCCCGGCAGCGTAGTAGTCCCCCTCGCTCTCCACGTACTCCACCTCGGCAACGCGGACGAGCGCGATCTCCCAGTTGCCTACCCGGATCGGCTGCCCCACGACGCCCGCGTAGTGCTCGGTGACCTCCAGCTTGGCCTTCTCCTCCAGGAGCTTGAGCACGCCGTAAGCCGACAGGTGGAACCACACGTTGGACATTACCGCAGCGGCGGCGAAGGCGGTCAGCGCCATCCCCAGGACCAGGGGCAGGGGCTTCCCGCCTTTGACCACTAGCAGGGCCCCGAGGGCGAAAGCGGCCACGCTCGCCGCGAAACCGGCGAAGGCCGAAACCCACAGCGGCGCGAGGGGCGGCAGGATGAGCACCACGAGCGGCGAAGCGAGCAGCGCTAGCAGCAGGCCGGCTGCGAAGAGCGCGAGGACCTTAGCGAGGGGCATGCCCCTCGGCTCGCCCGCCCCAGCCTCGCGCCACTCCCAGCTCACCGCGGGGGCCGGAGCGCCTCCGGCGGCGGTCGACGGCGGGGGCTTCGCCTCCCTCCTCAACGCCCTCCTCCAGCCCTCCGCTGCGGCGACGCCCGCAACGATCAGCAGGAAGCGGGAAGCCTCCGCCACCACGCGCGCCTCGCTGAGCTCGTTGAAGGCCCGGGAGCACTCGACCTGCAGAGACTCGTAGGCGCTCTGCAGCTGGGAGCACGTGTAGTTGAGGCTCGCGCACTGCAGGGCCAGCTGCTGGGTCTTCTCGCTCTCCACGGGCATGACGATGTCCAAGTCCGCGTAGTACTTCTCGCCGCCTACGACCTCGAAGTCGCTGGCCGTGTAGTAGTAGAGCTTAACGTGGAGCACGTAGCTGCCGAACCCCACCGGCTCGCTCTCCTCGCACCCGCTGAGAACCTTCGTCTCGCCCGCCCAGATCCGGCCCCTCCACAGCTCCGTCCAGTTACCCCAGCCGCGACCCGGCACGTAAACGCTCGCCGCTACGACCACGTCGACTGTTCGCTCGGCTTTCAGCTCAATCGCGTACTCGACCCCCTTCGCGGAGGGGGTCACGGAGACGCTGATTGAAGGCGGCTGACCCAGCGCGGGGCGGGCGAGAAGGAGTAGCGCGAGAACCGGCATTAAGCACGCCCACGCCACCCTACTTGCTGGGCGCATGCGGCCCACGCCACGGTACCTTGCTTCATTCATAGATAAGCTTTGGGGCGCCAGGCCCTGAAGCGCGCCTAGCCCGCGCTCCCCAGCTCGTACCTGGCCTGAACCTGCCTCACCGGTCTCGCTCTACCGGCGAACCAGAGCGCTAGTGCGCTAGCCAGCTCCTCAGCCTTGTCCCTCCGCTCCTCGAAGAGGTTCACCCTCTCCCTCGGGTCTTGCTTCAGGTTGTAGAGCTCGTGCCTCCCGTCCGATCTGAGGATCAAGCTCCACTCCCCGTCCCTCACGCACCTGTCCGCGCCCTCGAAGTAGCCTGCGACCGCGCACCTCCTGTGCTCCCCCGCCGGCTTCTCCAGCACGCGGGCGAAGCTCCTGCCGGCCAGCGGATGCGCGTAGGTTTCGGGAAGCTCCAGCAGCGTCGGCAGGAGGTCGGGGAACTGGACCACCGCGTCGATAACCGCGTGCTTGCCGCTGGGCAGCCTGACCATGAAGGGGACCTTGAGGAGCTCGCTGTAGAGCCGGTCGGTGCCCTTGAGGAACTTGCCGTGGTCGGCGAGCGGGTGCCCGTGGTCCGCCAGGACCA
>JAPWTS010000049.1 GCA_028275925.1 Thermofilales archaeon | reverse complement strand
GCAACACTTTTAAGTTCAGATGGGGGAGGGCGGCTTCGCGTAATGGGGTGACAGTGTGTCGTCTAATGTCAAGACGTTCCAGTTCCTGGTCGAGGGCGGGAAAGCGTCTGCCGGACCGCCCATAGGGCCGGCGCTCGGACCGCTAGGCATAAACGTATTGGAGGTGGTTAAAAAGATAAACGAATTAACGAAAGAGTTCTCTGGAATGAGGGTACCGGTGAAAGTGACCGTTAACGTTGAAAGGAAAACCTTCGACGTGGAAGTGGGAACTCCGACGACAGCCGCGCTCATAATCAGGGAGCTGAAGGCGGAGAAGGGGTCGGGGCAGGCGGGCCGCGAGTACATAGGGAGCATACCCTTCGAAGCCGTTGTAAAGATAGCCGCGCTGAAAAGGAAAGATATTGGAGCTAAGACGCTGAAAGCCGCTGTCAAGAGCGTTGTAGGGACCTGCCAGAGCATGGGCGTGAAGATCGATGGCAAAACTCCGAAGGAGGTGCTCGCGGAGATAGAGGCCGGCGCGTACGACGAGGTAATAAGCAAGTACGAGGGAGGAGGGGGTGGGGTCGCGTGAGCCTGAGGATGGAAAGCCTAGTGAAAGCGATCGAGGAGGCGAAGAAAATCGCTAAGCCGCGCCGCTTTGTTCAGAGCTACGAGCTGATAATCAAGCTCAGGGATGTGGATACGAGGCAGCCCGAGAACAGGTTTTCAGAGCTCGTCGCGCTGCCGAACCCTCCGCCTCGTAAGCTATCGAAGGTGGCCGTGATCGCCGACGGCGACATGGCGTTGAAGGCTAGGGAGGCTGGTGCGGATCTCGTCATAACTAGAGAGGAGTTGGAGAAGATCGCGGGGAGCAAGAAGGAGGCGAAGAAGGTAGCTAAAGCCTTCGACGCCTTTTTGGCGCAGGCGGATCTGATGCCCGTCGTAGGCAGGCTCATAGGCCGGTACCTGGGACCTCGCGGCAAAATGCCCCAGCCAGTGCCCCCCTCGGCCGATCTTAAAGCGTTCATAGACAGGGCGAAGAGGTCGGTGCGCGTGCGCCTCAGAGACCAGCCGCTCATAATGTGCAGGATAGGCACCGAGGACCAGAACCCCAAAGAAGTTGCCGAGAACGCGATGGCGGTGCTGAACTTCCTCTTGAACAGGTTTAAACCGCAGAACATAGAGAGGGTGTACGTAAAGCTGACGATGGGTCCCCCTGTGAGGGTGGTTTAAGATGGCCGCTGGAGCGGTACTCGGGTACGCTAGGAGGAAGCCGTACCCCGCCGCTAAGGTGAGGAGGTTTGAGGAGTACAAGCGGCTGCTCTCGGAGTACAGGTACATGGTGGTGAGCGACATAACCGGAATCCCGGCGCAGGCTCTTCACGAAATGAGGCGTAAGCTGAGGGAGCGTGGCGCCGTGTTGAAAGTCATAAAGAACAGGTTGTTCGCGAAGGCTTTGGACGCTTCGCCTAGGAAGCTGACACCGGCGTTCAGCGAGCTGCTATCGGGCCAGAACGCCGTGATCTTCACGAACGAGAACCCCTTCTCGCTGGTGACGACCCTGAGGAAGGAGTACAAGATGACGCGCGCCGCGAAGCCGGGCGACGTCGCCACTAGCGACATCGTAGTCCCAGCAGGCAACACCGGGATCGCGCCTGGACCTACGATGAGCCTCTTTAACAAGCTGAAGATCCCGATCAGAGTTCAGGAAGGCACGATATGGGTCGCCACCGACACCGTCGTCGCTAAGAGGGGCGACGTGATAACCCCCGAGCTCGCCGAGCTCCTCGGCAAGCTCGGCCTGAAACCCATCGAGATCAGCATACCGATCAAGGCTGTAGTTGTCGACGGCAAGGTGGTTAGGCTGGAGGAGGTGGAGCTCGAACCGGAGGTTTACGCCAACTACATCGTCGACGCTCACAAGAAAGCCGTGAACTTAGCGCTCAACGCGTGCCTGCCGATACCGGACGTGCTGGGGCTCCTGTTCGCGAGAGCCCGCTTCGAGGCTGAGGCGCTGGCGACCGCGCTCGCCCTGCCCTTACCGGGCGTGGTCGAGCGCTTAATCGCGAGAGCTTACGCGGAAGCGACAGTGCTGCTAAACGCGCTGAAACAGCGGAACCCCTCGATAGCCTGAAAGCCGCTTAAGGGGGAGAAAAGATAAATACGTTCAACGGTCTCCGTCAAGGCAGTGGCGGGGACCTGCATGAGCTCTCTTTTACAGGCCTGCATGAAAGCGAAGCCTTCGGTGCAGAAGCTTAAGCCGACTTCGGGGGGATAGGTATGGGGAGGGAGGAGTTCCTGTATTTGCCGTTCTTCAGGGAGCATGGCTTTGTTTTGAAGAAATGCAAGGTGTGCGGTAAGGAGTTCTGGACCCTCGACCCCGAGAGGGAGGTTTGCGGAGACCAACCGTGCGTTGACTACGAGTTCATCGGTCGGCGCGGTGCCGTTGGTTTCGAGAGGCCGGCTGACGTGCGGGAGGCCTTCCTATCGTTCTTCGAGCGGAAGGGGCACGCCAGGGTGCGCCGCTACCCGGTTGTCGCCCGGTGGAGGGAGGACGTGTACTTGGTGGGAGCGTCGATCTACGACTTCCAACCGTGGGTGACCGAGGGCATCGTTGAACCACCGGCGAACCCGCTCGTCATATCTCAGCCCAGCATCCGGCTGACAGACGTGGACAACGTCGGCAGGAGCGGGAGGCACCTCACAGGCTTCGAGATGATGGCGCACCACGCGTTCAACATTAGAGGTAAGGAGGTTTACTGGGCTAACGAAACGGTGGAATATGCATTCGAAGTGTTAACAGATGTATTCAAAATACCGCCGAAGGAGATAACGTTCAAGTTCGATTGGTGGAGCGGCGGCGGTAACGCGGGGGAGGATTACGAGGTCCTCGCTAGGGGTTTGGAGCTCGCCACCCTCGTGTTCATGCACTACAAGGTTGCGGATGACAGTCGTCTCATCGAGATGCCCAACCGGATAGTGGACACCGGGTACGGTCTAGAGAGGCTGCTGTGGTTCCTCAAAGGGACTCCCACGGTGTACGACGCGGTTTTCGGAAGCCTCGTCGAGGAGCTGCGCGCGAGAGCCGGGTTAACCCCCCTCGAGCCCAGGATCCTGGAGGCTTTAGCCCGCAAGTCGGGGAAGCTGGACTTCAAGGAGCCCGAGAGGGCGTTCGCGGCTTTTAGGGAGATAGCGCGCTCGATGGGGATGAAGCCGGAGGAGCTGTGGGAGCTCGTGTCCCCCTACCACTCCCTTTACGCGCTGCTCGACCACGCGAGGTCGATCATGTGGATGCTCGGAGACGGCGTAGTCCCCTCGAACGTCGGGGCCGGCTACCTAGCACGGCTGCTGATCCGGAGAGCCCTAAGGCACCTCTGGAGGCTCGGTCTGGGCATCCCGCTGGCTGAGGTCGTTGCGATGCAGATCAGGGCGTGGGCCAGCGACTTCCCCGAGTACGAAGAGCTCGAGGACGAGATACTGGATATGGTGCACTACGAAGAGTCTAGGTATAAGGAAACGCTCGACCACGGTAGAAAGGTTGTGGAGAGGGTTGCGAGAGAGCTGAAAGCTAAGGGGGTGGGTGCGGTGCCGGTCGACACTCTGCTCACGCTCTACGAGTCCCACGGCTTGCCGCCAGAGTTCGTCGCGGAGGAAGCATCCAAGTTCGACCTTACTGTGGAGGTGCCCCCCAACTTCTACTCGATGCTCGCCTCCAGGCATGAAGCCAGCCCTAGGAAGCCGGCTCAACTGGATGAGGCGCTGCTCAAGTTGGCGGAAGGGCTCCCGCCCACCAGGAAGCTGTATTACGAAGACCCGCGCGCGCTCGAGTTCGAGGCTAAAGTCCTGCGGGTTTTGGGGAGCGCCGTTATCCTCGACCAGACGGCGTTCTACCCCGAGGGCGGTGGTCAGCCGCACGACGAGGGCACGCTGGAGTGGGGTGGGGGTTCTTGCCGCGTGGTTCGAGTCTTCAAGGTGGGCGACGTCGTCGTGCACGAATGCGAAGGTGAGCTTCCTCCCGAGGGGTCGCGCGTAAGGGGGCGCGTCAACAGCGAGAGGAGGCTGGCGCTCATGCGCAACCACACCGCAACCCACATACTGTTGGGCGCGGCTAGGAGGGTGCTGGGCAAGCACGTCTGGCAGGCTGGGGCCCAGAAAGGCGTCGAGCAGAGCAGGCTCGACATCACCCACCACAGGAAAATAACGGTGGAGGAGCTTCGGGCGATAGAAGAGCTGGCCAACCGGGTAGTAATGGAGAACAGGCCCGTCAACGTGTTCTTCGCCGATCGAACGGCGGCGGAGATGAAGTACGGCTTCGTCCTCTACCAAGGCGGTGTGGTCCCGGAGCCGAAGCTGCGGATCGTGGAGATCGAAGGGTGGGACGTCGAGGCTTGCGGCGGTATCCACTGCTCGCGGACGGGCGAAGTTGGTTTGATAAAAATAGTCAAAGTGGAGAGGATCCAGGATGGAGTTTCCCGGATAGTTTTCAAGGTCGGGGACGCCGCCCTGAAGCACGTGTGGCAGATGGAGGACGCGCTAAACGAGATCGCGCAGGAGCTCGGCGTCGACGCTGGAGAAGCCGCGGCGTCCGTAAGGGAGCTCGCGCAGGAGCGCGACCGCCTAGCTAAGGAGTTGAGCAAGGCGAGGGAAACGCTGCTGGAGATCGCTGCGAGCGAGCTGGCCAGCAAAGCGGAGGAGGTGGCGGGCGTTAAGCTCGTCGCCGGCGTCGTCGAGCTCGAGGACGTGAGGGAGTTGGCGCTCCGCGTCGCCCGGCGCCTGCAGAGGGCGGTCGTCGGCCTCGTGAACGGTAGAGGCGAGTACGCCGTTAAAGTGGACGCGAGCCTCGTGAGAGAGGGGCTCGACGCCAGGCGGCTGAGCGGCGAGATATCCAAGCGCGCGGGCGGCAGAGGGGGAGGCGCCCCAGACCTCGTTTCAGGCAGGGTCGAGAACCCCGGGAAGTTCCCCGAAGCTCTGCGAGATGCCCTCCTCGAGGCCCTCGCCGCTAAAGCTTGAGGTCAGCGAGAGGCTGGCGAGCGCGGCCGCCGACTTCTTCTACCTTCTAGAGCGCGGCTACGACAGGAAGATCTCCCTGGATCTCGTGACGTCCAGGTGGGGGCTCAGCAGGCTCGAGAGGGCCGCTTTGTACAGGAGCGTTTTCGACTCGAAAACCCTGGCCCAGCGCGCGTCGAAGATCGTGGCGAACCCTCCCGAGAAGCTGGCGGTCGACGGTTTTAACGTGCTGTCAACGGTCGAGTCAGCGCTCATCGGTGACAGCCTTCTGCTGGCGATGGACGGTCTCGTGAGGGACCTCTCCGCCTCGGTCCGGAAGGTGGCGGTGGATCGGCTCCTTGCGGCTGCGCTCAGCGTACTCCTTTCAACCCTCTCGAGGTTAGGCGTGAGAGAGGTGGTGTTCGTCTTTGACGCTCAAGTCAGCAGGAGCGGCGAGTTCGCTAGGGTCGTGAGGGGGCTGCTCCCCTCCTACGTCGACTGCGGAGAGGTTCTGGTGAGCAGCAGGGCTGACAACAGCCTGATCGCGTTGAGCAGGAGCTACCCGGTGGCGTCGAGCGACTCGCTGCTCGTTGATCGCGTCGCGGCAGTCTTCGACGCGGGTGGCTTCGCGAGCTTCGCGGTTGCCGCGGAAAACGTTATTAATTTCAAAGAGCTGGTGGAGGCCGAGGTGAAGCGGGTTGCTGCGCGTCTCGCCGAGGGAGCTGGAGCGGCTGATGCGTAGGATGGGCGTGAAGGTCACCGAGATCGAGTGCGAGGAAGTCATCTTCGTGCTCCCCGACAAGCGGCTAGTACTGAAGGAGCCGCGCGTGATGGTGATCGAAGCGCAGGGCGAGAGGATCTACCAGGTCACAGGTAAGGAGCACGAGGAGGCGCGCGAAAGCGCGGGAGAGGTTGAGGTGACGGAGGAGGACGTGAAGCTGGTCGCGGAGCAGGCCGGCGTTTCGCTGGAGGAGGCTCGGAGGGCGTTGGAGGAGACGGGCGGGGATCTAGCGCAGGCGATAATCCTCCTCCAAGCGCGGAAAGGGTAGGGTGCCGTGCTGTCCCGCCTGAAGCGCCTAATGGAAGCCGTACTGGACAAGGTCTTTGGCGGTAGGCTCCCTCTCGATCCCAACGCCATCACTCTGCTTTCGCTGGTACTTTCCGCAACGGTCGTCGCCGCGGCGCTCCTCGGCCTACCGCCTCTATCCGCCGCGCTGCTGCTTCTGCTTTCCGCGCTGCTCGACGCGCTGGACGGCTACGTCGCTAGAAGGACCGGCAAAGTTACAAGGTTCGGCGCTTTCCTCGACTCGACCGTGGACAGGGCTAGCGACGCGCTCCACACGTACGCTCTTCTCCTCTACGGAGTGCTAGGGTTCCAGGCAGCGTACGCTCTGCTCGCCTCGGAGCTCCTCGTGAGCTACACGAGGGCCAGAGCCGAAAGCTTGGGCGTGAACCTCAGCGGGGTCGGCCTAATGGAGCGAGGTGAAAGGGTTTTGGCGAAGGCGGCCGCGCTGGCCTCCCGAACCGTGGACCCGACCGCGGCGCGGGCTATCGCGTACGCGCTGCTCGCGCTCACCGCGGCGACCGTGCTCCAGCGGGTGGTCGCGGTCGCGCGCGGGCTCCGAGCTGAGGCGCGCTTAAAAGCGGCGGGGGTAGGGAGCACCCGTGAGCGCTAGAGCTTTCGTGGAGGTTGACGGATCGTACGGGGAAGGGGGCGGCCAGCTGTTGAGGTACAGCGTGGCGCTGGCGGCTCTCCTGGGTAAGAGCTTGAGGATATACAACATAAGAGCGAAGCGCGACAACCCCGGCTTGCGGCCGCAGCACCTCACAGCGGTGAAAACGATAGCGGAAGTCTCCGGCGCCCGGGTGAAGGGCTTGGCGGTGGGTTCTACGGAGCTCTACGTGGAGCCGGGCGGTAGGCCGCGGGGCGGCTCATTCGACATCGACATAGGGACGGCTGGGAGCATATCGTTGCTTCTCCAGGCCACGCTCCCCGTTCTGGCGGCAGCGAGCGGTGAGGTGCGGATGACTGTTAAGGGGGGGACGGACGTCAAGTGGGCGCCTCCGATACCGTACTTCCAGCACGTCCTTCTGCCGCTCCTGCGGGAGTTCGGCGTGAAAGCCGAGCTGAAGCTGCTGAGGCGGGGTTACTACCCGCAGGGGGGCGGTCTCGTGGAAGTGCGAGTGGAGCCCTCCTACCCGCTCAAACCTGTGCGCTTGGTGGAGAGGGGGGAGCTCAGGGAGGTAGGAGGCGTATCGTACGCTTCGGGCTTACCGAGGCACGTCGCCGAGCGGCAGGCTCAAGCCGCGCTCGAGCTCCTCAGGAGGGAGGGTTACGGCGGCTACGTGAGCGAGATAGAGATCGACGTCGAAACACCGGCGGTGGGGGTGGGCAGCGGCATCGTGCTGTGGGCGAAGTTCGAGAGGGGAATCGTCGGCGGCGACGCGCTCGGCGAGAAGGGGAAAAGGGCTGAGGTTGTCGGTCGCGAGGCGGCCGAGAGGCTGCTGCAGTCGCTGCGCAGCGGAGCGCCCGTCGACCCCTACGCGCTGGACAACCTGGTGATCTACATGGCGCTCGCCGAGGGAAGCTCGAGGGTCGCCTCAAGCGAGCTCACAAGCCACGCTGAAACCGCGATTTGGCTCTGCGAGCGGCTCTCGGGCGCCCGGTTCCGCGTCGAGCGGGTAGGGAGCCTGTTCGAAGTCGAAGCTGAAGGCATCGGGTTCAAACCCTCTTAGGCTAAAAAGCGCACGATCAGCTTGTCGCCTGTTTTCAGCTGGAAAGCTTGGGCGGCGCTACCCCTGTTTACAGCTAGCTCTAAGTGCCCCTCGCTGTTCACCAAAAGAAGGGGCTCACCTTCGCCGGCGTAGCCGTACGACGGCAAGAACCTCATCGCGAGTTCCCGCCCGCGGACCAGTACGCTGCAGGTCGCCCCGTAGCTGGCGCCCACCTGTAACAGGTGCTCCTCTCTAGCGTTGAGAACGACGTTGCCGAAATCGTCGATGTAGATTACCTCGCACTCCAGCGCGCGCCCATGCACTTTGGGCTCCGCGAACTCGGGCACGTTGAAGCCATCGCGCACTAGCGGTCCCACGGCGGCTAGGGGAACCCCCCTCGCCAGGTGGGCCGCGACGGGGGCGAAAACGTCCCTACCGTGGAAGGTGCGCGACACGCGGGGTAAGGTCAGCGCACCGTTTTCGATGACCCTAACCTCCTCCACGCTGTCTTCGAGGGCGGCAAGCGCCAGCACGCCGTTGTCGGGTCCTACGAACACGTAGTTCCTCGTTTTCACAACGATGCCTCTCCTCTCGGTGCCGACGCCCGGGTCGACGACGGCTACGTGTATCGTGTGGCGTGGGAAGTACTTGTAGGAGGCCTTCAGCAAGTACGCACCAGCTCTCACGTCGAACTTGGGCACGCCATGCGTGATGTCCACGATCCTTGCATGCGGGCAGATCGACAGGATCACGGCCTTCATCGCGGCTGCGTAGTGATCCCTGTAGCCGAAGTCCGTTAGCAGCGTTATTACCGGCTCGCGCGCCACCGGGGGCCACCCGCTAACTACTCTGCGGTGCCGCTTAAACTTTCTTCAAGGATCGCACTGAGGTGGATCCGGGCAAAGATTTATGTATTACGCGCTCCCTTAAGGTGTGAGCTGGAAAAAGAAACTCTTCATACCGGGGCCAGTTGACGTAGAGGAGGAAGTCCTCCTGGAGAGCGCTAAACCTTTGATCAACCACCGGGGTGAGGAGTTCCACGAGCTGTTCGAAGACGTAAAGAGGAAGGTTAAGGAAGTTCTTTCCACGAAGAACGAGGTGGTCGTGCTAACCGCATCAGGGACAGGCGCGGTCGAAGCCCTCGCGGCAAACTTCGCCCCGGGGAGGCGGGCGCTGGTGGTGAATGCGGGGGAGTTCGGGTCCAGGTTCGCGGAGGCGCTGAGAGTCTACGGGGCGGAGGTCGTGGAGGTTAGCGCCGAGCTCGGCTCGGCGCCCGACCTCGAGACCGTAGTCGCTCGAATGGACGCCTTCAAGCCGGATGTGGTGGCTTTCGTGTACAACGACACGTCGCCGGGCGTGCGCTTGAGCTACGCGCAGGAGCTCTGCAGGGAGGCGAAGGCCCGCGGGGCTCTAGTCCTCGTTGACGCGGTGTCGGCCGTCGGCGGGGATGAGCTCCACGTGGACGCGTGGGGCATCGACGCGCTGGCCGGTGCGTCGCAGAAGTGCTTGGAAGCCCCGCCGGGCCTCTCTTTCGTGGTTTTGAGCGAGGAGGCTCGGGAGAAGCTGAGTAAGGAAGCCAAGAGCGTCTACTTCGACCTGCGGAGGTACCTAGAGTACTCGGCCCGCTCAGAAACCCCATTCACGCCGGCTGTGACTCTGCTCTACGCGTTTAGACGCGCGCTGGAAAGGATCCTAGCCTTCGGGGTTCAGAAGTGGGTGTCGATGCACGCGGAGCGCGCGGCTGCGCTCTACCGGGCGTTCGAGGCCCTGAACCTCACACCGTTCGTGAGAGAGGAGTTCAGGTCCCGGACTGTCCTCTCCTTCACTACGCCCGCTGGCGTGAGCGCGGTGGAGCTCAGGCGCTCCCTCTCTGGCAAGTTCGGGATAGAAATTACCGGAGGCTTGGGCAAGCTGAGGGAGAGGATAGTGAGGGTGGGGCTCATGGGCTACGTGCCGTTGCGCGACCTCGTGGCGCTCGTGGCGGCTACCGGTTTGGTGCTGAAAGAGCGCGGCGTGAGGGTGGACCTCGAGAGAGCGTTGGACGAAGTCTACAAGCTGACCGCGCGCCTATGAGAGTGTTCAAGCTCGACCGCGGGCGCCTCTGCGCGATTGCGTGCACGTTGAACCTTGGAGCCGGGCTGCCGTGGGACAGCGTCGCCGAAGCCGTAAGCGGCGTCGGAGGGATTAAGATCGTGCTGTTTAGGCGTGAGTTCGCCGTAGGGCCGGCTCACCTGCTAGCGGCGGTCGACTACGCTGCTCGAGCCTTCCGCACCGGCCGGAACATCGCCAGGTCTTTCCACGTGGAAGCGTTCCTCTTCGCCGCAACCACCAACGAGATCGCGGAGGCGCTTAGGATGTTTCAGCCATCGTCCAGCGACAACTCCCTGCACGCGGTGATAGTCGCCGACGAGTCCCAGCGCTGCACCGGTGCGCTCGAAGCTCTCAAGAGGGTGGCCGAGAGCGTGGAGCCCCTTTCACGCGACGAAGCGGCGGCTAAACGGGCGATCAGGGAGCTGGGCATAGACGAGCGCGAGCTGCGCGCCACGCGCGCCTCGAGCTTAGCGGAAGCGGTGGAGAAGTGCATCCTCTCGCGCATGGCAATGGCTTTTGTAGCTCGATAACCGATAAAAACCTATTAGTTAGATATCACCGGGTTCGGAGCTCGCGCCTAGTGAAGCCTGCCGGCGCACGCGCTGGATGGACACTATGTGCCGTGGCTCGATGACCGAGATTCCCGTCACCTTACCTATCACCTCCACCAACACGATCTTGTCCGGGTTCTCCAGTTTAACCTTATTCGGTAAACCGGATGCTATCGCCGAGATAACGTCCTCCCTACTGAGGTCGGTGAGCCTCCTCCTGACTTCTACGCGGTACGTGTCGCTCGCGGATAGCTTCTTCGACGCCAGCTCGAGGGCTGCGCGCCGGATCTCTGCGAGGTCGGTTGGCACGCACATCTCTATCGGCTCTATCCTCAGCAGGAACCTAAAGAACCAGGGCTCCTGCGCGGCTTTCTCGGCAACCTTCTCGACTACGAAGACGGGGTCCAGCTCGGAGAGCAGCACGACGAGGCCCGGCAAGCCCGTGGGGCTCGCCCTCACCCCCTTGTCTCCCAGCTCCCTGAGGAAGTACCATAGCTCGCTGATTAAGTCGTTTTCCCTCCTCCTGTACGTTGAAGCTAAGAGGTTGAACCTATCGAGCATCTGCGCTATAGCTGGAGCTCCTCGGCGCCGAGCTCGATTGCCGCTCTCTCCTCCACCCTCTCGACCATACCGTCTCGGATCCACACGATCCTGTCGCTCACGTCGATCATCTTCAGGTCGTGGGTGGCGGTGATCACGGTAACCCCTCTCTCCACGTTCAGCTCCTTCAGGAGGTGAACGATCCTCAAGCCCGTCTGCAGGTCGAGGTTCCCGGTGGGCTCGTCCGCCAGTATGATGGCGGGGTCGTTGGCGAGGGCTCGCGCGATCGCAACCCTCTGCTGCTGCCCACCGCTCAACTCGGTCGGCCTATGGTACAAGCGGTCGCCCAAACCAACCCTCTCGAGGAGCTTCTTGGCTTTCTCCTCCCGCTCGCGGCGGGGGACGCCGGCGAATATCATCGGGACCATTACGTTGTCTAAAGCCGTCAGGACGGGGATCAGGTTGAAGGTTTGGAAGATGTACCCGATGCGGTGGCACCTTACCCAGGCCAGCTGCCTGGGGGTTAACGACGCGAGGTCGCGCCCATCCAGTATGACCCTGCCTTGCGTCGGTTTATCGAGCCCGCCGATCATGTTAAAGAGCGTGGTTTTGCCCGAGCCCGAGGGCCCGAGTATCGAGATGTACTCGCCGTACTTTATCTTCAAGTTGATCCCGCGGAGGGCTTTCACGACCTCGCCGCGCAGGTAGTAGTATTTGTGGAGATCCTCCGTAACCACTACATACTCGGGCTTTTGCGCCATTCCGTCACCGTTGTGTGTCCTCACTGAGGGTCTATTAAAGCTTAGCGCAGCAGCTAGGATTGAGCGACGCGCAACGTTTAAAAACGAGGGGCAGAGCAAAACCCCCTGCGCAGGGGGTGGGTTAAGCGTGGAGTTCTGCCCTAAGTGTGGGTCCCTCTTGGTGCCCGTTAGCTCGGAGGGCAAAACGTATCTCGTTTGCAGGAAGTGCGGTTACAAAAAAGAGGCATCTTCGAAGAAAGGTTACATGGTCAGAGGAGAGGTAACGGAGGATAAGAAAGAGAAGCTGCTGGTGGTGGAAGGTATTAGGAATAGAGAGAAAGAGAAAATAGAAGAAGAGAGGGAAATTATAAAAGAGTACTACGAGGTCTTCCTCGAATCTATGGAGAGCGAAGAGGAGTGACGCGGTCTTAGCGAGCTTCGCGCAAGCGGTTTTTACCGGCAGCGCTCGGGGGGTCGCTGTGCGAATAGCCGTAGTTGAGCGCGCGTTGTGCAAACCCGACAAGTGCAATCAGGAGTGCGTTCGCGCGTGCCCAGTGAACAGGGCTGGGTCCAAGTGCGTGTGGGTGGACAGCGAGCTGAAAAGAGCGGTGATAGACGAGAGGTTGTGCATAGGCTGTGGGATATGCGTGAGGAAGTGCCCCTTCGCGGCTATACACATCGTCAACCTCCCCGAGAGGCTGAGAGAGGAGCTGGTTTTCAGGTACGGCGTCAACGGCTTCGAGCTGTTCCGGCTGCCCATCCCCAAACAGGGGGCCGTCGTGGGGATCATAGGGAGCAACGGTGTGGGCAAATCCACTTCGCTGAAGCTGCTATCGGGCGAGCTGAAGCCGAACCTTGGGAAGCCGGAGGGCGCCGATTGGAGCGAGGTCTTGCGCTTCTTCAGGGGGTCGGAGCTGCAACCGTACTTCCAGAAGCTCGCAGAGGGGCGGTTGAGGGCGGTGCGCAAGCCCCAGGAGATCGACGTGATACCGAGGTACGTCAAGGGTTCGGTGGCCGACGTTTTGAGGAGGGTTGACGAGAGGGGGCTGAGCGCCGAGGTTAAGGAAGCCCTCGCTCTGAGCAACGTGTGGGACAGGGAGGTAGCCCGCTTGAGCGGTGGCGAGCTTCAGAAGCTCGCTGTAGCGGCCGCGCTAGTTAGGGACGCCGACGTCTACTTGTTCGATGAGCCGTCCAGCTACCTCGACGTGCGGGAGAGGCTGCGCGTGGCTAAAGCCATTAGGCGGATAGCGGAGAGCGGCAAGTACGTGATAGTGGTCGAGCACGATCTGGCGGTGCTCGACTACCTCTGCGACTACGTCCACGTGCTCTACGGCGAGCCCGGGGCCTACGGGATCGTCAGCCTGCCGAGGAGCGCGCGGGTGGGGATCAACGTCTTCCTGCGAGGGTTCCTCAAGGAGGAGAACGTTAGGTTCAGGGACTACGAGATAAAGTTCCACGTTAAGCCCCCTGAGCGCGTCCAGAAGCCCGAGGCGGTCATCCTTAAGTGGGGCAGTCTGCGCAAGAAGCTGAACGGGTTCGAGCTGGCTGTGGAGGAGGGGGAGGTTTACTCGGGCGAGGTTGTGGGGGTCGTCGGACCCAACGGCATAGGGAAGACGACGTTCGTCCGCATGCTCGTCGGCGAGCTGGAGCCCGATGAAGGGTACGTCGCCGCGAAACCCGGCGCCAGACTTAGCTACAAGCCCCAAGTGATACCCCGCGGCGAGCTCGAAGGAACGGTGCGCGAGGTCTTGGCGAAGGCCGGGGTCAACGTGGGCTCAAGCTTCATCCAGAGCGAGCTCCTACTGCCGCTGGGGCTCCACAAGCTGCTGGATCGCCCGGTTTCCGAGCTCAGCGGCGGCGAACTGCAGCGCGTCGCGATCGCGGCGGCTTTAGGCAGAGAGGCCGATGTCTACCTGCTGGACGAGCCGATGGCGTACCTCGACATCGAGCAGCGCTACGCAGTCGCGCGGGTCGTGAGGAACCTCACGCAGGATCGAGGCGTTACGACGATCGTCGTGGAGCACGATCTCGTAGCCCAAGACTTCCTTGCCGATTCCATCATCGTTTTCACGGGTGAGCCCGGAGTGAAGGGTAGAGCGTCGTCACCGCTAAGCTTGCGGGAAGGGTTTAACACTCTGCTCAGGGAGCTTTCGATAACCTTCAGGCGAGACCCCGATACCCTGAGACCGAGAGTGAACAAGGAAGGTTCCCGCTTAGACAGGTACCTCAAGAGCATCGGAGAGTACTACTACAGCGCAGCGGTCGAAGAGGAATAGGGGCACGCGAGCAGGTTGGAACGCTCGCGAAGCCAAAGGAGGTGGGAGCAGGAAAAAATATAATACCCTAGGGGACAAGGCCCTCCTGCACAGGTGAGCGCGGTATGGCGAGCGAAGCTGCGATATTAGTGGGTCAGAAGCCGGTCGCAAACTACGTGCTAGCAGCCGTGACGCAGTTCTCGCTGGGCAGCAAGAGAGTCGTGCTCAAAGCTAGGGGTAGGGCCATCTCGAAGGCCGTAGACGCGGCTGAAGTCGTAAAGCGCTTTATGGGAGAGAAGGTCGATATCGCTTCAGTGAAGATCTCCAGCGAGAAAGTGGGCGAGCCCGGCAAAGAGCGGATGGTATCGTCGATCGAAATAGTGCTGGAGAGAAAAGACTGAGCTGAAACTCTTGGCTAAAGAAAAAAGCGAATTTTGTTCGAACAATATTGTCATTGAAATAATCCTGGCTTCCCGCCAGCAAGGCGTTCTCCCGCTTCTCTTTGTGAGGAATCCCTCAGGCGAGGAAGAGCGCGCGACGCTGACCCTTGAAATCCTAGCGGGGGATAAGGTGGTTGCGTTAGCGGTTATTGAGGATCTTCGCGTACCGCCCAGCGAAGAGCTTTGCCTCGAAATCCCGCTAACGCTCCCCCACGGCGATTACGCGGCAAGGATTCAC
>JAPWTS010000047.1 GCA_028275925.1 Thermofilales archaeon | reverse complement strand
ACTTACAGAAGACTTTGCTTTCTTTAAGGAATGTTGCTGATAACTTGGCTAAATGGTTCGGCGTCTACGCCACCTTCGAGTGTTATCCATCGACGAAGTGCCCATACTGCGGCTCGAAGCTCAAGATAGCGTACACAAAACGCACGAGAATCGCCTACTGCACAAGGTGCGGATTCTACGATGACAGGGACTTCGTACCATTTTACCATTGGGTTAAGGAGCTGGGCTTGCCGATGCCGAAGTGGCCTCTGCGAAAACTGCAGCTTCCGGAGGAGCTGAAGCCGTTAATTAACAGTGCACGACCCGGGAGCCCCGGATGAGGGCCGGCGAGTTGGCGGGGTCGCGCCTCTGACGCCGCCCCGCTGCCCGTGCGCGCGCCGGGCGCACCCGGCGGACGCCGGGATGAGGCCGGGGGCTGAGCCGAGGGGCCCAGCATCGGGCCCCGAGCGATGAGGGGTTCACCCCCGTGGGCCCGCCGGATCGGTGACGGGCGGGCCAGAGGGGGCAGAAAAGCGCGGGCTACCCGCGCGGGCGCGCGCGCACCGCAAACCCCCTCGCTTGAGCGGGGAACGGGTTGGGTCGCGTCGCTGAGCAGCTAGTCCACGAGCCCGCTGCAAACGGCACACTAAGTTTTTAAGGGTGATAAAGCGCCGCTGTTAGCGGCGGGGGTGCCCGAGCTAGGTCAAAGGGGGCGGACTGAGGGCGCGTGCGCGTCAGAGCTCCGCTGGCGTAGGCCTGCCCGGGTTCGAATCCCGGCCCCCGCACCAGTACAGCCTTACCCTCCCTCTCCTTCCACCTTCCTCCCATCTGCCTGAGCGCGCGGCCGCGCCTTTCGCCCGCCCAGCTCCGCTGGAGCACTCCCTATAGCGTGCTCGCGTATTCTCTATCTTTTCTCTTTAACTTTTCCTGTTAAAAATTTTCACTCTTTTCATCGTCAAATTTTGAAGAGTTCGCTAGCGCAAGCCCCGTTCTCGAGGGGGCGGGGTTCCGCCATCGCGGCCCGCCCCCTGAAGGGCCTAGCGCGCGGACCGAGCTGTGACGGGTGAACCCGCCGCGAGGCGGGCGAGGAAGCTCCCGCAAGGGGGCGCCCCCAGAAGGGGGCGGGGATGCAGGGGCTCACGCGTCTACTTGATACCTTGGCACAGCGAAGTAGAGCAGGGCAGCGACTCCACCGCTCCTCTTCAGCAGTTCAGCTCCTTCTAGCTCTAGGGGTACGACGACGATGTCTCTCGCGGTTTCGGACGCCTCTTTTAAGATCCCCAGCACTTTTTCGCGCTCACCGCTGAGCAGCGCTTCGTCGAGCACCAGAAGGGTTTCGACAGCGCGCGCGGATAGGGCTCGGGAGACCTCCTCTGCGCCTAAAGCCACTCTCTCCGGATACTTATCCAGTCTCCTTATTAATTCCTCTAACGCTTGCTTCGGCGCCAGAAGAGCTCTTTCCTTAAGAAAACCCCTTAAGTCCTCCCTCCGCATCAGCTCGTGGAGGCCGGCAAGACCCCCCTCCGACGTCTCGATGGTGCGCACAGGCAGGCTTAAGTGCTCCAGGAGCTCCTCCGCAGCCTCGCGAACGAGCCTTGGAGCCGCGAAGAGGAGAATGTCGGCCTTCCGGCTCTTCACCTCTTCCGCTAGCTGGGGGATAAGGTTCCTCATGTTCTCGCGCAGCTGATCTTTCAAGCTGCCCTCCTTACGAGGCCTCGGCATCGGGATGACGGAAACCACCTCTAACCCTTGCGGCCTTATGAGCGCGACCGCGACCTCGTCTACGTCAACGCTTAAGACCCCCGCGATCTTCACCCTCTGCGTCGCTAGCTGCAGAATGCGCTCGTGATGCTTGAGGAGGGAGGACTTCACTATCTCGACCTCGTCGCCGGGCCTTAAGCCTATGGTGTGGTGCGCGCCTCGAGCTTCAAGCCACTCGGGCGCGTCGATGATAACCCCTAAAACCCTCAACGTGTCGGAGAAGCGCTGGAACTCAACTTTTTTAACTTTCACGCTGAGTTTCACCCTAACCCTATCGCCTCTCTCGGTTCCAACCCCTCTCTGCACTTTGAGCTGCCTGGAAGTCCACGCGGTTACCACATCCCCTTCGTCGATGAGGAGAGAAGCGAAGTAAAGGTCCTCCGGGGTTTCCAGCTGAAGCTTAAGCTTCTTAAGCCGTTTGTCCTCCTCCAGCAGCCTCAAGGCCTCCAGTCCCCTTCTGCTCCGCAGCCGCGCGCTCAAAGAGGGTTGAAGTGAGCACTACGCGTCTCACCTCTTTCACGTACATTTCAACGTCCCTAGCGAACTCCTCCAAAGCGGCTAAGCTTTCACTAGAGTAGAGTAGCCGGTAAGGCAAGGTGAGCGTGGCTGTGTCACCTTCAATGGTAACCCCTATGTCCTCAACCGCAATGCGGCGTTCCAGCAAACCCTTCACTTTTTCTAAAGGTTCCCTAAGTACTTTAACCAGCTTGGCTCTGCACACAACTTCGCGCCCCGCTAATGGATGGTTAAAATCCACGATCACCCTACCGCTTCCAACGCTCAGCACCACGCCCCGCTCGCCCCTCACCTCCACGACCATTCCAACCCTAGGCACCACGCCGCGCGACGAGAGCTCTCTAGCGGGAATCACGCGCACTTTGCTCGGATCCCTCTTACCGAAGGCCTTCTCCGGCGGGAGCGTAACCTCTACCTCCTCGCCTTCGCGCAGGTTCGCGAGAGCTTCTTCAAGCCCTGATGGCAGCTCGCCCGAGCCGATCACCACTAACCTGGGACCGTACTTGCTCTCCTCGCTGTACACTCCCGCTTCTTTAGCCACAGCCTCGGAAGTGGTCTCCACAACTTTACCGCTCTCCTTTTCGACCAACGTGTACTCGACTAGCACTATGTCGCCTTGCTTCAGCGCGGTCCGCGCTGCGACCTCGGGCTCGGCTACTGCTCCCTCTTCCCGCTTCTCCTGACCGCTCACGCGCAGAGGGTCCAGGCTCGGGACTATAAAAGCATGCGCGGCCCCCACTCAGCTTGTTCTGCGACCATCGGCTCGGCATCGTTCGCGCGTTGCGCAAGCTTTTATAAGGCCGGGCGAAGTACGCGCGGTGCAAAACGATGACGTCGACTTTAGCCCTGCTTAAAGGGTCGCTCAATAAGCAGGTGCTCGTGAAGCTCAAAGGGGGTAGGGAGCTGCGCGGCATCCTAAAGAGCTTCGACCAGCACCTCAACCTGCTCCTCGAGGACGCCGAGGAAGTCAAAGAAGGTCGTTCGCGCAAGTTCGACATGGTTCTGATAAGGGGAGATAACGTGATCCTAATAAGCCCCGCAGCGTGAGCCGAGGTGGTGGCGGGTGACTAAGGGTACCTCTTCGTTCGGAAAACGGGGCAAGAAGAAAACCCACATAAGATGCCGCAGGTGCGGCAGGCACAGCTACAATGTGAGGAAGCACTACTGCGCTGCGTGCGGCTTCGGACGCTCAAGCAGGATGAGGAGGTACTCGTGGCAGAATAAGAAGGTCAACAGAGTTAGGATAGTATAGCAGCGTAGATGCGTAGATGCTATGAAAGTTCATGTTCGAGCTGAAGTTAGACCAACGGAGAGCTGCGAAAAGGTCAAGCAGGCGATACGCAACCTTTTCGACGTGGAGCTTAGGGAGGAGAGAGAAGGTGAACGGTTGTACGTGGTGGGAGAAGGCGACGAGAACAGCTTGGGCAAGTTTAGGCGCTTGCTCTTTGGGCAGAGGATACTCGACGCAGCGCGGCAGTTCATGCTCAACGGTCTCACGCGGAGCGGCTTTACATTTTACTTAAACAAGCAGGCGGCTTACGTAGGCGTGATCAGCTTCTGCACGTACGAGCTGGGCGAGAGCCCTCTAGGTCCGATAGTTGTGGAAGTCCGTTGCGAAGACCCCCACACCGCTATACTGTGGCTAGCGCCGCGAACTGTGCAAGGAACCCCCGTTGAAGAGGTAACGTCCCCTCCCGACCCCTAGCGCGCACTATAGCTAGCGTTGACGCGTGAACAGCGCTACCAGCCAATCTCCCTCCCATCTTTTCAACTCGATCGCGAGCATGTCCTCGGCCGCGTAGCTCCTCCTGAACCGCTCCCGCGCCTCGGCTAGCAGCGCGTCTACGCTCTTGTACCTTCCGCTGAAGTGCGTGAGGACTAGTAGCTTAACGGAAGATTTTGAAGCGACTTCCGCCGCTTCGGCAGCAGTGGAGTGGAAGCTCAGCTGGGCTTCCGCTTCGTGCTCCGACGAAAACGTGGCTTCGTGTATCAGCAAGTCTGCACCGCTCGAAACATCTACGAGGCTTTGGCAAGGCCTTGTATCCCCACTGTACACGAGCTTTAAACCCCTCCTAGGGGGGCCCACGACCTCCTGAGGCTCCACGACCCTGCCGTCCGGTAGAACCACCCGCTCCCCTAGCAAGAGCCTGCGCCTTAGGGGACCTGGGGGTACTCCCAAAGCCTCAGCCTTCGCGCTGTCGAACTTCCCCGGGTAGTCCTCCTCGATCAGCGCGTACGCGTAAGCCTCGATCCCGTGCTCAACGCGCACAGCGAGCACGCGGTAGTGCGCGCGTTCGAGCACGGACCCGGGCACCGCTTCTTCGACGCGTATCGGATAAGCCAGCTTCTTTCGCGCGAGCGCCGCCTCCACGTACTCGGCGATGCCCGGAGGCCCGATAACGTGGAGCGGTTCCCGCCTCCCCCACACTTCGAGGGACTCTAGGAGACCCGGCAAGCCGTAAAGGTGATCTCCGTGCATGTGAGATATGAGGATCGCCACCAGCTTATTCACTCTGAGCCCCGCCTTGAGCACGCGGTACTGAGCCCCTTCGCCGCAGTCGAAGAGCAAGTACTCGCCCCTCACGTTCACCAGCACGCTCGGGAGCCACCTATCCTCAGTGGGCGTCGACGACCCTGTTCCCAGGAACACTACCCTCACGCGCGCATCCCCCCTTCACCTTCACCACGAAAGAGCGCGCGAGCCCTCCGTGCACGCGGACGACGTAGCCTTCCGCTACGCTGCCGCTCTCGGGGCTCAAGGGCGAAATGCACGCGACGCGCCCCCCCTCTTTCAGCACCCTGAAGCCCTCCCGCAGCAGGCACTCGCTCGCGCTGCGCCCGCTGGCGCTGCGCAGCTGCGCGCTCCTCCCGTAGGGTGGGTTCGTAGCGATCGCGTCGAACGCGCCGTCCCTAAAGGGTAGCACGCACGCATCCCCCACGACCACGTGCCCGCGCGCGTCGCATGAGAAGAAGATCATGTTGTCACGAGCCCCCCTTGCCGCCCTACGATCCACGTCTAGACCTACCGCCTCGAGCCCGCTGAGGCAGGCTTCGATGACCACGCTCCCCGACCCGCAAAAGGGGTCGAGGAGCAAACTTCCGCAAGCGGTGAGGTTCACCAGCACCTTAGCATCCTCCGGCGTCAGCGACGCGGGGTGCTTGAAGGGCTTGTAGCGCTTCGAGCGGAACCTGAACCTGTCCCCGCGCCGCTTGAAGAGCAAGGTTCCGACAACGGCGACTCCTCTAGACACCACCAAGCGAACCCTGACATCCGGCTCCTCCAAGTTCACGCGCGCGCTGCACCTCCTGAGGATGCCTTCCGCCACCGCCGCCACCAGATCTACAGTGCTAGCCGGAGGGTAACCCCCCAGTTTCCTGACGGAGACCGCGAAGCTCCTACCCGAGAGCTCTGACCACTCGCCGCTAGCGGCGAGCTCGGCGTAGAAGCCCGGATCCTCCGCTGGGTTGGCACGCCACGCCTTAGCTAAGACCGCTTCCTGGAGGAGTACGCATTCGTACAGTTTAGCCAAAACCCCCTCAAGCGCGCTCTCTTCGACCTCTACGAGCCCGATCCTCTCGTCCAGCAGCCTTAAGGGCGCTCCCACCGCGGATTCGACCTCGCTCACGCCAAGCCGCGGCTGGGAGCCTGAAACCACTACGCAGAGGGGGGGCATCCTCTTCACTGGCTTCCGCGCGCCCTAGAGTACCCTAAGAGCGGCAGAATCGCCACGACGGCGGCCAGCGCAAGGATCGCTAGCGCGACCCACAGCAGGAGGCTCAGAATGCTCCCGGCGCCCACCAGCAGCCTCGCGTACTCGAACATGACTTGCCTCAGCATGACGAGCAGCACGGTCGCGACCGCCTCACGCGCGCCCACATGCTTGTTACCCAGCGCGGCTTCCACGGCTTGGGCTACGAGCGGGAGCAGGGCGGCGGCGAAGAGCAAGTCCAGCACGAGCACCTGCTCACCCAGGCTGGTCAGGAGGAAGTACCCCAGCACCTCCAACCCCTTCGCACCGCCGAGGGAGCTCACGCCGCCCAGGCCCGACGCGAGCGCTAAGAGGACGATTAAAGCTGAGGCTACGAGCGCCGTCAGCAGTATCGGGGACGTCCTGTAAGTCTTCGCAATGTACTCATCGATCGAAAAGCCCTTGACTAGCAGCGCGAGACCCAGTGCCGCCACAAGCAGCGGCCAAGCGAAGCCCGGCACGAACAGCGTAAGCAAAACGTAAAGCGTGATAAGACCACCGGGGACGCCCAGCGCGTACTTCTTGTACTTTTCCTCCTCGAAAAGCTTCCTCACGTAGCGAAGGAAGAGCATGAAGGATTCCTCAACGCCCCTCGACTGCTGGACGACAACCCTCTGCACGGAGAGAACCGGTATCTTGGATTGCACGAGCGGGAGCACGAGCTCGTCGGTCGGCCCGTCGGAGACGAGCACCACGGCATCGAATTTCCTGCTTGAAAGTATCATGTCGAGCTCCTCAGAGATCCGCATGTCAGCCTTAACCCCCTCGTCCTTGTGACCGGCAACGAGAGCGACTTCCACCTCGTTAGCGATCCCTTGCTCCTTAAGCTCACGGTAAAGTTTCAACGCCGCGAAAATCGCGTTTACGTCGGAATCCTCAGGGCGTTTAGCGGCAAACTCGACCGCAGCGCGCTCCAAGGCCTCCACGCCCACGATGGGAGTCTGCAGTCCCGCTACCTCGCCCACGTCGTTGTCCCGGTCCACGCACAGCACTAAAACCGCGCGCGGAACCTCTCTGGGCATACCTGCCCAGAAGGGCTTCACCCGCTATTTAGCGCTTGCGCGCGCGCCTTACCGCGCTGCTCCGCCGCTGGTATCGCGCCCCGCGCGCTCAAGCTTGACGCTCCCTCAGGTACTCGGGAATCTCGAAATCTTCCCCTGCTCGGTAAAGCCTCTGCAGCTCTGCGCATACGCTGTCCAAGCCTCGTCGCATCTTGCACGAAGCGAAGTATACAGAGAACGACTCGAGGAAGCTCCGCACCGATTCCAGAAGCCCCCTCGCCATTACCCTCTCCTCGCCAGCCAGCTCCTTTTCCAGGTCCTCGAGCAGGACGGACGGGTCCCTTACCCAGTTCACCATTGTTTCCAGCTCCTCCTCGTTCAGCAGGTCCACCTTGTTGAACACGTTGAGCTGGGGCATCTTGAAACGGTAGTGGACGGAGGACGCCAGGAAGATCTGGGAAACGAATGCCGAGGGGGATTTCGAAAGCGCCGCGTCCACTACGAACGCGATGCCCGCGCGCTCGCCCGCTAGCTCCTTCACGATCGCAACCCCCGTTTTCCTGAAGGCGAAGATCTCCATTTGGCCCGGCGTATCGAAGATCACGTAACCTTCGCTCGCGCTCTCCTCGATCTCCTCCTTGAGGTTCCCCACGAAGTTGAGCATCAGATCCACAGACGCTATTATCGCCCCATTGGGGCCCAGCCTGTACTCGTCCATCACCTCCCTCGCGGTGACGTACGCTCTCACGTCAACGTCGGGCGTGTAGGGCGTGTACTCGGCGGCTGGATCCAAGTTCACCGTGAGGTAGGGGATCTCATAGCTGTCGAGCCACTCCGCGAACGCGGCGACAAAGCTGGATTTGCCGGACCCGGCTGGCCCAACGACGAACAGCGTGAAAGCGCTCATAGTCTCCGGCGAACCCCAAGGCTCCTCGCGCGCTGACCTCGCTCCTCCGCGAGCTTCTCGTACTCCGCCTCAAGCTCGTCGCGAGTGAACATTCGACCGCACCCTCTGCAGACGTACAGCTTAGTGTCCCTATTGTACATCAATTCACCACCGCACTCGGGGCAACGGCGCACCATCTCGCAGAGCCAAGCGAGCGCGCGTTTAAACGTTGCGCGCGCCCGCGCAACCTCACTCGAATCCCCGGCCACCCCCGCTCGCCCTTTCGCATCAAGGCACAGTTTTTATCTCGAGAGCGCGCAGGTCTTACCAGCCGAGCGGTGAGGACGGTCTGGAGCTCTGAGCGCTAGCCAGCGCCGTGATGAGCGTACGAGAGGTTTTTCAGCAACCTCGCAAAATTGTTCGATATGCCAAGGATCTCGCTGAGGCTTACGCGCGAGCAGTACAGAGCTTTAAAGCTGCTAGTCGAAGAGGGGGTCTTCCCCTCAATCTCCGACGCGCTGAGGGAAGCTATCGTTAAGCTGCTGAAGGAGCAGTCGGCGCGCATCACGCGCGCTCAAACGTAGAAGGGTGGAGCGCCCTCGCGCGTCCTCGCTCTCTCAGCCAACTCTTCCCTGAACTTTTCCATCATTTCCGAAACTTCACGCTCCTTTTTCCTGACCTCTTCTATCAGCGCGTCGAGGTTGCGCGTGTCTACCTGTATCTCGAAGATGCGCGAGAGAGCCTGGACGAGGTGTTTAGCGGCCACCGGGTCGAGCTCGGGCTGCGTCACGTACCCCATCAGGACGTACGCCTTCATGCCCCGTAGGTAGGCGAGCGCCGGCAAGAGACCGCACGCGCCGGTGATCACGCCCCCCGGCGACGGCTTGAAGCCCAGCCTGATTAGCTCCTCTCGAGTTTCCCTGCTCGTTGCCGCGAAGTAAACGCCCTCGCCCTCCCCCATCGTGGTGCCGCAAACGCCCACCACCTCCACCCCCCCGATCGACTGGAAGTAGTCGAGCACGTGCTCGGCCACTTCGTACTGCATCCAAGCAACCGGCTGCGCCGGCGCGGTCAGGAAGAGCACATCCCGCCTGCTCCCCCGGAAGAGGTGGAAGTCGTAGGTTGGCAGCTTGATTACCGCTTCGTCGTCCACGAAGACCGCTACGTTAGCTTGCAGCATGAGACCGTCGATGTACGCCTCGGCGACTTTGGGCAGCTTAAGCTCGCGCACCACGTAATCGACCGCGAGCTTCCCGACCAAACCTATGCCGGGGAGCCCTTGCACTAGCACGCCTTCGCGCAGCTTCACTTTCTCGAGTTCCCTCAATCTGATCATACGCGGCGAACGGGCTGAAGAACTATTTAAAAGCAGCTCGCGCACCACGTTACTGTTTAATAACGGTTGCGCGCGATCATCCGCGATGCGCGGACCCCTCGTAGTAGGCGTTGACGTGGGCACGGGCGGTTGCAAGACCGTCGCCTACGATCTCGATGGGAACCCCGTCGCCTCCGCGTACAGGGAGTACCAAGTGCTGCACCCCCGCATCGGCTGGGCTGAGCAAAACCCTGAAGATTGGTGGCGCGCGGCCGCGGAAACTCTCCGTGAGGTTGCATCGAAGGTCGGCCCGGAGAACATAGAGGCTGTGGGTTTAACCTCGCAGCGCGAGGCGTTCGCGCCCCTCAGCCGCGAGGGGGAGCTCCTAGCGAACGCGATAATCTGGCTGGATTCGCGAGCGGGTAAGCAGGAGGCTTGGGTGAGGGAGCGCGTGGGCGCCGCGCGCGTGCTCGAGGTGACGGGGCTGCCTGTCGACCAGATGTTCTCTGCGGTAAAGCTCCTCTGGTTTAAGGAGGAGGTTCCTTCCATATTCGAACGCATAAACAAAATTCTTTTCGCGAAAGATTACGTCTCGTACAAGCTCACGGGCGCCATCTTCACGGATTACAGCATGGCGTCCCGGACCATGCTCCTCGATGTTCGCAAGCTCGAGTGGTCCCAGGAGCTGTGCGAGGAGTTGGGGATCCCCCTCGACATTCTCCCGCCGCTGAAGGGTTCGTGGGAGGTCGTGGGCGAGGTGACGGGCGAGGCGAGCTCTGTAACCGGGCTGAAGAAGGGTACGGTGGTGGTGGCGGGTGGCGGCGACAGGCCGTGCGAGGCTCTAGGCGCGCTTGCGCTGGACGAGGGGGAGGTGAACGCCGGTACGGGCACTGGTACCTGCTTCGAGGCCCCCCTTTCCCAGCCGCGGCCGGATCCCAAGGGGCGCGTGGACACGTGCGTCCACGTCGTTCCGGGCAAGTGGGAGTACGAGATCGTGGTGAACGCGACGGGCGAGTCGCTGCGCTGGTTCCGCGACAACCTAGGTCACTGGGAAGTTGAGACGGCGAGAAAGAGCGGCGTGTCGCCGTACGACGTGTTGATTGAGGAGGCGAGCGAGATCCCCCCGGGTAGCGAGGGGGTCATGTACTTCCCGTACCTCTGGGGGGCTAAGGCCCCCTTCTTCAACCCGCGCGCCAAAGGGGCTTTCGTGGGGATTACCCACGCACACACGCGCGCGCACCTCATCAGGGCGATCCTCGAGGGGGTCGCCTTCCACTACAGGGGAGTTCTCGGGCTTCTAGCCGAGCTCGGCGTCGCCGTCAAGCGCCTCTCCCTCACGGGTGGAGAGGCGCGCAGCGAGGTTTGGAACAAGATAAAGGCCTCTGTCGCTGGCATGCCGCTTCACGTACCGAAGGTCCTCGACGCCGCGAGCTTAGGCGCGGCAATCCTAGCAGCGGTAGGCGCGAAGCAGTACGGGGACGTTAGAACCGCCGCCGAAAACATGGTGCGCTTTGAACGGGTGATAGACCCAGACCCCCGCTTGGCTGAGGCTTACGAAAAATTGTACGAAAAGTACTGCGCTGTGTACCGGAGGCTCGAGGGAGCCTTCGAGCTCATGTAGCACCGTAATAAGAGGGCGCTCGGCTGATGGGGTGAACCCCCTCCCCGAAAAACTTTAAGGGGGAAGGTGGGATGAGAGGTCCTAGCCCGGTGGTGTAGCGGCAAGCATAGCGCGGTTCCCCCGCGCGCTGAGGCGGGGCTTTGGCCCCCGAGGCCGGGGTTCGAATCCCCGCCGGGCTACCACTCTTGCCTTCTCCGCTTTTCGCGTATACGGGGTTCGCGACGCTGGGCTGCGTGCTCCGCGTTGGGGAAGGTTTATTGCTTGGAAGCACGCTTTTCCTGCGTGGTTAAGGGGGTTCGTGAGGCTCGCTGGTACGAAAAGCTGGATGATGGAAAGGTTCGCTGCACTCTCTGCCCTTGGCGCTGCGTCCTCGAGCCTGGGCGAGTGGGGCTGTGCGGGGTGAGGGCGAACGAAGGGGGTAAGCTTGTAACCCTAGTGTACGGGCTCTTATCCTCGATCGCCATCGACCCCATCGAGAAGAAGCCGCTCTACCACTTCTACCCCGGCGCGCCCATACTGAGCATCAGCACGGTCGGCTGCAATTTCCGGTGCCCCTGGTGCCAGAACTGGCACATTTCGCGGGCGAAACCCAACGAGGAGCTGCTGGACTACGTTGAACCCGAGAGGATCGTGGAGCTCATGAAGCGCTACGAGGTGCCGTTCCTCGCCTTCACGTACAACGAGCCCGTAATATGGTACGAGTACGTCGAGGACACGGCGAGGCTCGCGAAGGCTGCGGGCGGCTTCAACGTCCTGGTGACGAACGGGCACATAAACCCAGAGCCGCTGGAGGAGCTCGCGAAGTACGTCGACGCCGCGAACGTGGACGTGAAAGCGTTCAACCCTGTCACCTACCTGAAGGTGATAGGGGGGAAGCTCGACGCCGTGCTCGAAGCCACGAAGCTGATGAAAGAAAGGGGGGTGCACGTCGAAACAACGTACTTAGTCGTGCCCGGAGTCAACGACGACGAGGAGGAGTTCCGGAAAATGGTTCGCTGGCACCTGGAGGAGCTGGGCCCCGACACGCCGCTCCACATAAGCAGGTTCTTCCCCGCTTACAAGTTCTCGGATAGGCCCCCCACGCCCGTCGAGAAGCTCGTTAAGCTGTGGGAGCTGGCTAGGAAAGAGGGGCTGCTCTACGTCTACGTGGGCAACGTGCCGGGTCACAGCGGGGAGTTCACGTACTGCCCTAGGTGCGGCAAACCGGTCGTGAAGAGGATGGGGTTCGAGATCTACGAGTGGAACCTGACCGAGGACAACAGGTGCAAGTTCTGCGGCGAACCGATCAAAATCGTAGGGAAAAGGTGGCGCTCGCGCAGCCGCTGGACCTTCCTCTGACCGCGCGCTACACGCGCCTCCCGCGCCTGCCGCCCGGCTTCCTGATGCTGTCGGTGGGGAGCGGCGTCACGTCTTCCACTCGATCCACTATGAGGCCGGCTCTTACGAGCGCGCGTATGGCGGGTCCAGCCCCGGGGCCAGGGGTTTTCGGTCCGTAGCCTCCCGGAGCTTTCACCTTGACGTGAACGACCTTTATGCCCTTCTCCAACGCTATCTTCGCCGCGCGCGCCGCAGCTTGCATCGCCGCCCAGGGGCTCGGCTTGTCCCTATCCGCCTTAGCGATCATCCCGCCCGAGACTCTCGCTATGGTTTCCGCGCCGCTCAGGTCGGTTATGTGGATTATCGTGTTGTTGTAGCTGGCGTAGATCCAGGCTATCCCCACCTCGCTCCTCTTAACGCCCTGCGGCGCTCCCTTCTGCTCCTCCCCCGCCACCTCTTCCCTTGCCTCGCTGGGCTTCTCAGACATCGAGAGCCTCCCTTTCACCACCCATTTAAACCGCGCGCTAAGCTGTATCCGCAGCTGCGGAGCTGCCGCTTGCGTACGGGGATAGGGGGTAGTAGCCTACGAGCGGCTCCTCGTCGCGCGACACGAGGTAACCGGGGCTTCGGACACGCCTGTTCCCTATGGCAATGTGACCGTGGACTATCAGCTGTCGCGCGTGGTAGAGGGATCTGGCTAAGCCTTTCCTGTAGACTATTGTCTGGAGCCTTCGCTCCAGGACGTCTTCCACAGTCAGCCTCAGGATGTCGCTGAGCGACGCTTCAGGGCTTTGAAGCAAGCCTAAGCGGTAGAGCCGGTTGATCAGGGGTCGGGCGCGCGCTTCCCGCTCCCCCTCTGGAAGCGCGAGCAGAGCCCTGGCCTTAGCCCTCATCCTCCTGAGGAACGTCCTCGCTATCCACAGCTCCCTCTTGTTGCGCAGACCGTACCTTCCCACCAGCTCAAGCTCCTGCTGCAGTACGTCCTTGCGCCACGGGTGGGAGGGCCCTTCCCACTTCTTCCTAGGCTTCTTGGGATCTCCCATCGCGCGCCCCCGTTCGCGCCGGCTCTCTTTTAACCCTTGCGCGTGACATCGAGAACCCCTTCTAGCGCGTCGTGCTATAACTTTTTCCACGTCCGCTGCTCTAGTATGCGCGCGCGGACTGTTGTTGTGCGCGCCACTCTTTGACGCTCCTCACCCCTTTGCCCAGCTTAGCTCCGCTGGAGCATCCTCTATAGTATACCTGCGTATTCTCTATCCTTTTCTTTAACTTTCCGTTTAGAAAAGATTACTTTCGGGCTTCTCAACATCGAATTTATAAGCCCCTCGGTTCGCCTTAGGAGCGTGCCGCGCGGGGAAAACGCGGTGGGAGGGCACGCGGTGAGGGGGCTTGAGCCTCGGGCCCTTGAGCTGGAGGTTGTCCCGTTGAACGCTTGGGCCCGGCTCCTCTTGGAGCAGCTTGGTGACCCCCGCACCAGCGGGGGGAGGTGGGCCCAAGCGGTGAAAGCGCGCGTGCAAAGGGTGGACACCTTCCGCTTGCTCACCACGCCCGAGCTGGAAGATTTCCTGCGGCGCGTGGGCGACGCTACAGCTCGCCTCATTAACATGGAGAACTCTAGGCGGAGGAGGTTGTTCTTCGAGGGAAGGGGCATCGATTACAGCTGGATGAGCGCTTGGAGTCGCCGCTTCACTGATTACTTCGAGATCTACAAGCTGCTTGGCAGCGCGAACTTCCACGAGGCTTGCCGGTTGATCAGCGATCAATGGAAGGGCTTTGTGGGGTTGCTGAGGGCGGCGAAGGAGGGGAGGCTGGAGCCGTGGCAGCGCGTTCGCCCGCCGGGCTATCGGAAGGATAGGGACGGGCAGCGCGTACCGATCGTCGTGGTGAGGTTCGACAACTACCGCATCGACTTGGAGAGGAGGGTGCTGCACCTCGGCTACTGGAACATCGAAGTACCCTTCAAGGGGAAGCCCCGCTGGCTTACGAAGCAGGGGGCGAAGCAGGGCCGCTTGATTATTGTGTACGACCCGGTGAAGAAGCGCTGGTACGCTCGCGTGAGCGTGGAGGTAACACTGGAGAGTAAGCTCAATAACGGCTTGAAGGCCGGCGTCGACCTTGGCAGGGAGCGCTTGATCGCGCTCGTCACGGAGCCTGTGAATGAAAGCGGCGAGGGCGTGGCGCTGCTTTACAGGGGTGGGCCTTTGAAGGCGGACTACTTCTACTTCGAGAAGAAAATCGCCGAGGTCGACAGGATGCTGTCCGATCCCAGGCTCGAGGAAGTGGATAGATCCGTGTTGAAGGAGGTTCGGAGGCGCTTCTACGAGAGGAGGAGGCGGCGCAGGGACCAGTTGTTCGCCAACGCGGCGGCGCACTTGGTCAGGTTGTGCGGGGAGCTCGGCGTGGCTGTGCTGCTCCTCGGCTACCCGCGCGGCGTAGCGCAGGATAAGCCCGGTAAAGGTAACAGCAACATGTGGAGCTACCGGAGGCTGGAGCAGCGCATAGCGGTTGCGGCGGAGAACCGCGGCATACCGGCGTTCGAGATCCCCGAAGATGGTACATCGAAGGTTTGCGCGAGGCACGGCTGCGAGGTGGTGAGGGGGCCGAGGGGGTTGATCAGGTGCCCCCACGGGCAGGTAATGCACGCGGACGTGAACGCGGCGATGAACATCCTGGCGCGTGGCGGAGGCAAAGTACCGATGCGGGTCAGAGTGCTCAGCTTCATACCCACAGCGAGCAAAGTCATAGCGGTCAACGTGAAGAGCAGTAACCCCGCGTAAAGGCGGGGTAACCTGGATGGCGCGTGCGCTAACCCTTGCGCACGCGCGCCTCACTTCTTAGGCTTCTTCACGCCAACCGTTATTCCGGTACGCCCGGTGGTTCGCGTCCTCTGGCCCCTAACCTTAAGACCCAGCATGTGCCTGATGCCGCGCCAG
>JAPWTS010000046.1 GCA_028275925.1 Thermofilales archaeon | reverse complement strand
ACCTTCGCGGTCTCGTCGACGTCGCCCTCGACGCCCTCCGAAACCTTCAGGTCGCTCGGCAGGACTTCGGCGTTCGCTTCGATGAGCTCCCAGGGGTGCGATAGAGCCCGCGCTTTCTCCAAGCGCAGGACAGGAACCCTCCCACCAAACCCCTTCAGCACGTGCTCGGAGTTGAAGCCGAGGCGCGACGCCTCGTGCGCGAGCGCTCCCGGCAGCTTCGCGCCCACCAAATCGCCACCGTGGACGAGCACGAACCAGCCGCTGGACCCGCCGAGCGAGCGCAGCTCCTCCATCGCGCCGTCGTCGAGCACGTACCTCGGGTTCACCAGCAGAAGCTCGAGGTCGGAATCCTCGGCCGCCTCCAACCCTCGATCCAGCGCGTAAAACTCCTCCAAGTGAGGCCTCACGTACGCGTACTCCACGCGCCCGAACAGGCGCTCCACGCGCTCGAGGAGCGTGAAGCGCCCCACTCTCAGGTCGAACACCGCCTTCGTGTAAGTCAGCGGAAGGAAGTTTTCAGCAGCCCCGTCCTCGAATACGGCAACCTGCATCGACCAGCCCGGTTACCTAGTATTTCTTAACTTTTTCGTTAAAAATTTCTCGAAAAATTGAGGTTTTTACGGCCCCGCACCGTAGCAAAGCCCGAAAATCGATATAATAGCGCTAAAAAGGGGTTTTTAGCGTATGAGCGAGGAGCTCTACGCGGTGGACCCCGACGGGAGGGTGGTCGCCCGCCTTCTCGCGATAGGCGATCCCGAGACCTTCAAGGCGCTCGCCAACCCCTTCCGCTTAGCCGTCCTAGAGCTCTTAGCCCAGCGGCCGCGCTACCCGGCTGAGATCGCGAGGGAGCTGGGTGTGGGTGAGCAGCTGGTGTACTACCACGTCGCCAAGTTGAGGGAGGCCGGGTTGATCGAGGAAGCGAGCTTGGAGCGGCGCCGGGGCGCTGTGGCAGCCAAGTACAAGCTCTCGGCCGACGGCGTAGCCGTCCTCTTCCGGAGGAGGGAGGGGGGCTCCGCGGCTGTCGTATCCCCGCTCCTCGACCGCCTCTTCTCGGAGGGGAGGGAGGTGGTTATGGTGCTGGGGAGCCCCGAGCCGCACGGGCCCTTCAGGGGTAGGGGCCGCGACCACTACCTGGCCGCCCAGCTAGCTTACGCGATCGGCGCCTCCTACGGTTCGAGAGCCAGGTTGAGGGTGGCCCTCGACACGGACCCCAGGTTGGACCTGTCCTCCACCAACATCATTGTGGTCGGCGGGCCGGCGGCCAACATGGTGGCAGCGCGCCTGAACGACAGCTTGCCCGTGCGCTTCGACCCGGAGCGGGGCTTCGCCCTCGTCTCGAGGTGCAGCGGGAGGGTCTACAGCGACGACAACTGCGGCGTAGTCGAGCTCGTCGAAACCCCGGAGGGGGGCCTCGCCCTCCTCCTCGCCGGCGTGCACCTGCCGGGGACGAAAGCCGCTTTCACGGCGCTGCTCAAGCTGGGTCGGCGGCTGGCTGAGCCGAACGCGCACGACGAGAGGTTCATCGCCCACGTTGTCGAGGGGGTTGACGCGGACGGCGACGGTGAGGTCGATGAAGTCTCGCTCCTCGAGTAGAATCTACGTGACGGTGGTGGGCGGGTCGAGGGCCGACGAGCGCGCGCTGCGCATGGCGGAGGAGGTCGGCCGCCTCGTCGCCCAGCGCGGCGGGATCCTCGTGACGGGAGGGAGGGGCGGCGTCATGGAGGCGGCCTGCAGGGGCGCGAAGGAGGCAGGGGGCTTGACCGTGGGGATCCTGCCCGGCGAATCCCGGGAGGAGGCGAACCCCTACGTGGACGTGGCGCTGCCAACGGGGCTCGGGAACGCGAGGAACGCCCCGACGGTGCTCGCCGGCGACGCTGTGATCGTTGTCGGCGGCGAGGCTGGGACGCTGTCGGAGGTGGGCCTGGCCCTGGCCTACGGCAAGCCGGTGGTGGCGCTGCGCCCGAGCGGCGGCGTGGCCGAGCTCCTCGCCGGGAAGCGGATCGGCGCTTACGCCGTCGAGGCGGCTGACACGCCGGAGGAGGCGGTTTCCAAAGCCTTCGAGCTGGCGCTGCGCGCCCGGAAAGCCTTATCTTAGGGAAGCCGCCGAGGAGCCGCGTGTTTCGGCGCTCCCGCGCCGCCCGGCTCGAGAAGAAGCTCAAGAGGGCTCTGAAGAAGCTGGAGGCGAAGGAGAGGGAGCTTCGGGCGCTGAGGAGGAGGCTCGAGAGCACGTACGCTCAGCTGCCGCCGCTGCTGAGGCTCCTCGAGCTCGCACGCTCCTTCGACAGGGAGCTGTACGAGCGGTTCTACCCGAGGGTGCGCGAGGCGCACTCGGAGGCCATGGAGCTCGCCAACAGGATCGACGAGCTGCAGAGCACGATAGAGGGGGAGATGGAGAACCTGCGCAGGCTCCTGGCGCTAATCCAAGTGCTGAGGGAGCGCTCGAGGGGGAGATGGCGGTGGTAGTGTACTTCGACGGGCTTTGCGAGCCGGTGAACCCCGGCGGCATCGCGGCCTACGGCTTCGTGATCTACAGGGGCGGCGAGCGCGTCCACGCTGGGAGGGGGGTGGTCGGCGCCGGCTACCTCGGCGACGACGTCACAAACAACGTGGCCGAGTACACGGCGCTGATCAAGGCTCTGGAGTGGCTCATCGAGAACGGGTTCTCGGGCGAGGAGCTCGTCGTGCGCGGCGACAGCCAGCTGGTGATCAGGCAGCTGAGGGGGGAGTACGCTGTAAAAAGCCCGCGCATCGCCCCCCTCTACGCTAGGGTTAGGGAGCTCCTGCGCCGCTTCCGCAGCGTCGAGCTCGAGTGGGTTCCGAGGGAGCTCAACGCCGAGGCGGACGCGCTCAGCAGGGCAGCGTACGAGGAGTTCCTCAGGGAGCACCCGGAGGCCCTGCGCGCCTACAGGTCGCGGGGGCGGCCGAGCCCGCGCCGGGCAGATCCGCGCCGGTTTGAGGACGGGGGCGGTGCCCTTTAACGCCCCCTCCCGGCTTGGGGGCCGTGGCGGAGAGGAAGGTAGTGCTGGCGTGGGATGCTAAGCGGTGGGAACTCAGGATTTTCGAAGAGAGACTGAAGGGTTTGGCGATCGTCGTAGCCGCAAGCGGAAGCAGGTTGCTCGAGGAGATCGTCGACGCCGAAGCGGCGGTGGGGCGCTTACCGGACGAGGCCGTTATGGCTGCCTGTCGGCTGAAGTTCGTCCAAGCTCCCTGGGCCGGTGTCGACGGCTTCAACCTGGAGCTGTTGAGGAGCAAGGGCGTGGTTCTCGCGTCGGCCAAAGGCTGCAACGCGAGGGCTGTGGCCGAGCACGCGCTCGCGCTGATGCTCGCCTTAGCGAAGAGGATTGCGCAGCTGAGCGAGCGCGTGAAGAGCGGCGGCTGGGTCCCCTGGAGCGAGGAGACTTTCCTCGACGACCTCGAGGGGAAGACGGTTGTGATCGTGGGCTACGGCAACATAGGGCGGGAGTTGGCGAGGATGTGCAGGTGCCTGGGTATGCGCGTCATCGGCGTGCGGCGGCGGCGGCCGGCGGAGCCCGACGAGTACGCCGAGCGCGTCGTGGGCTTGAGCGAGCTGGGGGAGGTGGCGGGCGAGGCCGACTTCCTCGTCGTGGCCCTCCCCCTCACCCCGGAGACGCGGGGCGCGGTGGGCAGGCGCGTGCTCAAGGCGATGAAGCCGACGGCCTACCTCGTCAACGTGGGGAGGGGGGCGGTGGTCGACGAGGAGGCGCTCTACGAGGCGCTGACGAAGGGCTGGATCGCCGGCGCCGCGCTCGACGTCTGGTGGAGCTACCCGCCCGACCCGAGCGCCCCCTCGAGGCTGGGGGTGCACAAGCTACCCAACGTCGTCGCGACCCCCCACAAGGCCGGCTGGACGCGGGAGGCCAGGAGGAGGTGCTTGGAGTTCGCGGCGGAGAACGTGGCCAGGTACCTCAGGGGCGAAGAGCCGCTGAACGTGGTCGACTACAGCAACCCCTACTAGGAGAAACGGTTTTATCGGCCCGAGCGGTCCGCAGCCCGTGGCCACGATCCGGTTCCTCGGGCACGCGGCGTTCGACGTGACCCTCAGGGGCCTGGACGGGGGGGTTAAGCGCGTCCTCTTCGACCCGTGGTTGGAGAACCCGCTGAGCCCCGCCAAGCCCTCCGACTACCGCGGCGCGAAGGTCGACTACATCGTCGTGACGCACGACCACGGCGACCACATGGGCAACGCGATCGAGCTGGCGAAGCTCACGGGCGCGAAGGTGGTCGGCGTGTACGAGCTGGCGGAGCACGCGCGGGAGCAGGGGGTCGAGGCGGTGGGGGGCAACGTGGGGGGCCCGCTGGCGGTCGCCGACCTCGAGATCGTGCTCGTGCCGGCGGTGCACAGCTGCTCGCGCGGCGTCCCCGTCGGCGCGGTGGTGAGGGGCGCCGACGCGTGCGTCTACCACGCGGGCGACACGGGTCTCTTCGGGGACATGGCCCTCATCGGGGAGCTCTACCAGCCGGACATAGCGCTCCTGCCGATCGGGGGCCACTTCACGATGGGGGTGAGGGAGGCGGTGAAGGCGGTCTCGCTGATAAGGCCGAAGGTCTGCGTGCCGATGCACTACAACACGTTCCCGCTCATCAGAGCTGACCCCGGCGAGTTCAAGAGGCTCGTCGAGCCCACGACGAGGACCAAGGTCGTCGTGCTCAAGCCTGGGGAGAGCTTTGAGTACCCGTAGGGCGGCCGCGGCGGCCGCGCTAGCGCTCCTCGCGCTCCTAGCCTTCCCCGCAGGCGGCGAGCCCTACGACGTAAAGGCGTACGTTTGGGTCAGGCTCACGGTAGCCAACAACTCCACTTTAGCGCAGCCGCTTCCCCCGCTCGCGGTCGAGCTGCCCTCGAACGGCACTTACCAGCTGTCCAGGCTCGCCAACGCCACCGTCCGCGTCTCCGGCGCGCCGGCCCCCTGCAGGCTGGAAGTCTCCGGCGGGGAGTGCGGGAGCGCCTACCTGGTGGCCCTATGCAGCGCGCAGCTCCCGCCGCGGGGCACGGCCGAGCTGGAGGTCGTGAGCGAGGTTCGCGTTAGGAGGTTCAGGGCGCCGCCCATCAACGAGTCGGCTTCGGGGACGCTGAGCGACATCCCGCGCGAGCTGGCCGAGTTCACCAGGTCGGAGGGGCCGTGGACCTACGAGGACGCGAGAGCCCGCTACATCGTCGAAGCCGCGAGGCGGGTCGTCGGCGGCGAGAGGCGCGTGCTGTCCATCGTGGCGAAGCTGGTGGACTGGATCTGGGGCAAGGTCGACTACGAGGTGGGGCCGGGCCCCCGCTACCCGTGGGAGACGCTCCCGCCCCAAGCGCTCGAGGCGGGGCGCGGGAAGGGGGACTGCGACGACCAAGCGAACCTCCTCATCCTCACGCTCAGGTCGCTGGGGGTCCCCGCGTACCTCGAGACCGCGCTCGTCGCGGACTTCAACTACAGGGAGGAGAGGGTCGTATGGGCTCCGGATGCGCACTACTACGCGGCGTTCGTGGGCGTCGACTACGCGCACGCTTGGGCGGAGGTCTACGTGCCGCCGTGGGGCTGGCTCCCCGTCGACCTGACCTTCCACGCGGGGACCGGCGACCCACTCGACGCGATCAGGACGTCGGCCCCCTCCGAGTACTGGGCCTGGTACACGATAGTCACCGTCAGGACGGAGAGCGTGTGCCACAGGGACTACGTCCGGGAGTTCAGGGAGTGGGCCGCGCAAGCCTCCGCCACGCCGCTCTTCTACTACTGGGAGTACGCGGTGGTCCGCGAGGGCGACAGCATAGCGAGGGTGAAGGGCTTCCTCAAACCGCTGCCGCTGCCCTGGGTGAAGCGGACGAAGCTCGAGGTGAAGTACCCGAGCCGGGCCCCCGCGCTCAGCGAGGTCGTCGTCGAGGGGAGGCTGGAGCCGGAGGTCGCGAACGCCACTGTCCTCGTGCGCGCTAGGAAGCCCGGCGGCGGCGAGCTGCTGCTCGAAGCGGTGACGGGGCCGGGCGGCGAGTGGAGCGTGCGCTTCACGCCCGACGAAGCCGGCGCCTGGTCCCTCAACGCCACGTTCCCCGGCTTGGCGGACTACGCCGGCTGCAGTAGGGAGTTCACGATTTACGTCGAGAAGCTCCCAAGCAGCCTGGCGCTCGAAGCCCGGCAGGCGGACGGTCGCGTCGAGGTTAGGGGGCGCCTCAACCCGCCGGTCAACGCGACGCTGACCCTCATCGCGACGACGCCCTCGGGGCGCGCCATCGCGGCCGAGGTGCGGGCCCTCAAAGGCTCCTTCAACTGGTCCCTCCCCGCGAGCGAGCCGGGGAAGTACACGGTGAGAGCCTACTGGGTGGGGGACCCGGTGCACGAGGCGGCCGCGGCGGAGGCCTCCGCTCTCGTCGAGCTGCCCACCGAGCTCGCCGTCTCGGCGAAGCTGGAGAGCGGTAGGGTCGTCGTGGAGGGGGTTTTGAGGCCGCCGCTCCCGAACGCGACCATCGCGATCAGAGCGGTCTCCGGGGGTCGGCTGGTTGAGGCGCGGGCGGTCGCGGGCGCCAACGGGATGTTCAGGGCGGAGCTCGCCCTGGACGCCGGAGAGTGGGAAGTGACCGCGGCGTTCGCTGGGGGCGGCGGCTACAAGCCCTCATCGAGCGCGGTCAAGGTTTCGGTCCCTCGAACGTACCGCGCAGAGATAGCGGTCGCCCTCGCTGCGGTTGCGGTGACCGGCGCAATATTGCTGATTCGAATTAGGAAAAAGGATAGCAAAGCGTAACAATCGTTAAACTTCTTATTCAAATAGTTTTCAAATATGTTGTCTATGTGTGCTCTCCATCAACATTTTGCTGACATTATAGCTCGGAAAAGAGAAGAAAACGTGGAGACGAAAAGCGGCGGGTTGCGCGGTAGGATGCTGAGCGCGCGTCGAAGTCGGGCGTGAGGGTCTTGGGGTTGAGCGCCTTCTCCTCCTCTAGGTACTCTCCAGATCAACTCGAGGTGCCTCTTAGCATCGCTCATAGCGGGTCATAACTGTTACGCCTCTGGAGCCGTACAGGTTTTCTGCGTGTTTGCATAGGTGCGCGCCACTTATTTTAAATATTTTGCTACACGTGAAGATTTGTAGGTTGTAATTACTATTATTTTATTATCTTCCTTTCTAAAAACAACTATTATAACCTTATTATCAACTTTTCTAATACATTTACAGATACCATGTTCAATTATCATTTTATCAGGAAATTTTAAACAATTTCTGATTTCTTCTATTGATATTCTCCTTTGTTTCATTCTCTCGATGGCATGCAACGTAAAAATTATCTTTTCTGTCAATCTTTTACTAATATTTCAATACCCTTTATTATTATCTCTTTCATATCGATTTTAGTTTTTGAAAAATTCAATATTTCTATCCCTATCACCTCCCCCTTATCGTCAAGGTCGACTATCAAGCCCTCCCTCAGCTCCAAGCTATCGGAGACCTCGCCCTCCTTAACCTTGATGTACAGCGCGTCGGCGAGGGGGTCGTACTTCACCCTGTACTCCACGTAGTTACCGGTGCCGCGCTTCTGTAAAAGCTTTCCCCGCCCTCGCTCGCTCGCTCGGGCGCGCCCGTCAGGGTTTCGAGCATCCGAGAACTCTCTCGTAGTCGCCCCGCCTCCACGCCTCCGGGTCGCAAGCGCGGTTCGCGTACGCTTGGAGGAGCTTGGCCATCAGGTCGCGGTCCACCTTCAGCCCGTGCTTGATCAGCGTGTCCGTGAGGTCCTCGCCGCACCCCAGGCTGAGGTAGAGGAAGACGTAGTGGCTCTTCAGCGGCTCCCGGGAGATCGGCGCGCCCTCCGCGTCCAGCCTGACCCCGTCCTCGAGCATCAGCCTGAACATCCGCCTGATGCACCCCCACCCCCTCCCGCGCACGAGCTCGATGAAGAGGTCCACGTAGGGCTTATCGCGCGGGTCCAGGATCCTGTAGTGCGTGCTGGAGACGTTGGCGAGGCCGAGCTGCTCGGTGACGAGGACGGCGACCGCGTAGGGGAAGGGGCTGCCCCTGCCCCAGATGTCGGTGCCGTCGGCCCACGGCCAGCCGCCCGTCACCCCCTCGCCCGTGAAGAGGTTGGTGGCCTCGTGCGCGATGAGCACGTAGGCCCAGTAGCCCCTCACCCCGTACGCCTCGTTGACGAACGCGTCGTAAACGACGCCGATGCCGGGGCTCCTGCGGCCGGTAAGCGCGCGGATCTCGGCTATGTCGCCCGCCGCGAAGCCGGCGAAGCCCGCGCCGCCCGGGTGCACGAGCAGGTACACGCGCTCCTTCGGCTCGACGCCCAAGTCCTCGCGCAGCGCCTCGTAGACCCTATCCGCGTAGTCGAAGAACCTGGAGATCTGCTCCCCGTACCTCGACCACACGTCCTCCGGCGCGTACCAGGTCCAGTGCCTCCCGTCGTGCACCTTCACGTAGCGGACCGGCCTGCGCAAGCCCGGCCCCGTCGCCGCTAGTATGACCACCAGGAAGATCAGCCAGGCGATCAGTATTAGCCAAGCCGGGTGCACCTTCCGGCGCTCGCCGGGGGCTTTGGCCATCGCGATGCAATTTCGGTTGCGGCTTTAACCTCTTTCGCGCGCCGCAAAAAGAAACCTGGCGCGCTCAGTAGCGGATTTCGAAGTCCGCGAACTCGCCCCTGTACTCCTCCCAGCGCACCTCCACGTTTTCGACGACAGCCCACGATGGTCCGCGCTTGGCCCACTCGATGAGCTCCTCAACCCTGTCCCTCGGGCCCTCGAGCACCGCTTCCACCCGCCCATCCGGCAGGTTCCTGACCCAGCCCTTCACCCCCAGCCTCCTCGCCACCCTCTGCATCGACCAGCGGAAGCCGACCCCCTGCACGACGCCGCTGACGAAGATGTGAGCTCTCACCATCTCCGCGCTGCTCATAGCGGCCCGTCACAGGGTCTCCAGGATCTTCTGCAAGTTCCTCAGGCTGAGCTCGACGCACTTTAGGGGCGGGTACTTGTAGGACTCCTGCTCGACGATGAACCACTCGGTTCCGCCAACCTTCATGCACGCGGAGAGGAGCTCAGCCCACCTGACCTCCCCCTCCCCGAGCAGCGCGTTGGGGTCCTTGCGCGAGAACTCCTTCAGGTGGATCGTCTTGGTCCGGCCCGGGAACTTCCTGACGAAGTCGAGGATCTGGTCCATCGTCACGCCGCCGTGCATCGCGTTGCCCACGTCGAGCTGGAGGACGACGTCGGGGACCGTCGCCTTGGCGAAGATCTCCCAGCCCGTCTCCCCGTCGAACCTCTTGAACTCCTCCGTGTGGTTGTGGTAGCCCGCGTACATGCCCTCCCTCTTCAACCTCTCGGCTACGAGGTTGAAGAAGCGGGCCGTCTTGAGCCACGCCTCCCTGCTGTTCCGCATGTCCTCGGGGATCCACGGGACGATCAGGTACTTCAGCCCGAGCTCCCTGCTGAACCTCACCGTCTCGTCGATGCTGGGATCCCTCAGCGCGTCGATCCCGATGTGCGTGCCGGCCGGCTCGAGCCCGAACTTCTCCAGGAGCTCGCGCAGCTCCCTCGCGCTCCGCCCGTAGTAGCCGGCGAACTCGACCCCCTCGTAGCCCATCTCCGCCACAGCCTTCAGAGTCCCGGGAAGATCGCGCGCGCAATCCTCGCGGACCGAGAACAGCTGGAGACCGATCTTGGGCCTCGCCACGCGCTCTCCGGCGCCGAGAGGTATATAAGAGCTCCGCAGCCGGCCGCGAGGTGCTGCGCTGGGAAGTGGTGGTCGCTTCGGCAACGGCCGTGGCTGCGGCGGAGCTGGGCGACAAGACCCAGCTGGCGGCGATCGCGCTCTCAGCCCGCGGCCGCCCCCTCGCGGCCTTCGCGGCCTCGACGCTCGGCTTCGTAGCCGCCAACATCGCGGCAGCCGCTCTCGGCTGCGCGCTGCGGGTGGCGCTGCCGCTGGAGCTCGTGGGAGCGGCCGCCGGGGCGGCCTTCATCGCGGCGGGGCTCGCCTCGCTGCTCAGGAGGGGCGACCGGCTCGAGCGCGAGTGCAGCTTCTGGAGGGGCTTCTGCCTCGTCTTCCTGGCCGAGCTGGGCGACAAAACGAACCTGGCGACGTTGGCTCTCGCGGCGTCGACCGGCGCTTTCGCGGAGGTCGTCGTAGGCGTTTCCGCCGCCGCAGCGGCGCTGATGGGGTTGGCGGCGGCGCTGGGAGCCGCTCTATCCCGCGCGCTGCCGGAGAAAGCCCTCAGATCGGCTTCGTCGCTGGCGTTTATCGCGATCGGAGCCGCGCTGCTGGCTCAAGCGCTTCTAGCCTAAGCGCTCCGGCCTAGAGCTTGCTCCAGCTTTCTCTCGAACTCTTCCGCATCTTTGTACACGATGATGTTGCCCCTAGCGTGACCTCCGAGCGCTGGCGCGAGCTCGGCGAACACGTCCTCTCTGACCGCGATGAACGCGCTGTAGCCTCTCAGGTCCATGGATTTGGCGAGGAACGCAAGGATATCGGAAGGTTTATCGGCGAAATCCAGCAGCAACGAGAAAGCACCTTTCTCGGCGAGGAGAGCGAACCCGTGGAGGAAGCCGCTTAAACCTCGCACGCGCGCGTTCCGGTTGACGGCGAAACCGCGCGATCTGAGCACGCTTTCGGCTCGAGCGACGAGCTCCGACGTGGTCACCGGGAGCTCAGATAGCGAGCGCGGATTCGCTGGTAAAAATGCTTTGCGGTTTCCTAGACCTCCCAAGTCACGATGACGTGAGTATACTCGTCGTTGTCCCTTATACCCCGCTGTATCTCGGTTATGTGCGCGTGCTTGGCTTTCAGCCCCGCTAGGATCTCGTTCACCGCCTTCTCGGGGTCAGAGCCGGTGCCGCAGACGTACACGTCCAGCGCCGCGTAGCCGTGCTCGGGCCACGTGTGGATCGATATGTGGGACATCGCCACGATCAGCGTGCCGCTCACGCCGGTGGGCGAGAACTTGAAGAAGTAGCTGCCCTTCACGTCCATCCTCGCGTTCTTAGCGGCCTTGAGCAGCAGCTCCCGCAGCTTGTTCACGTCGCCGAGCACCTCGGGGTCGCAGCCTGAAGCCTCCACGACGTAGTGGTAGCCTACGGTCTCCACGCCCTTTCGTCTCAAGCGACAGCTCAAATACTTTGCCCCCGCCCCTACCCGCGGGTTCGGGTTGCCGTCGAGGGTTGACCCGGCGCTCTGCGCCAAGTGCAAGGGCGCTAGGAGGCTGTGCGGGAGACCAGCCTGCCCCATCGCGATGAGGATCGTCGAGAGCGCTAGGGCGGCCGCGCTGCTCGGGAAGCGGGAGCTGCAGGCGGCTACGCCGCCCTCGGTGCTCGTGGGCGAGTACGGCTACCCGGTCGTCAGGCTGGGGCCCGTGGCGGCGCCGGTCTCGGGCGAGGAGGCGGCCCGGTACGAGGACTACAGGGGCTGGTGGGGGAGGCTCAGCTTGGAGGATATCATCGCGCTGCGCGCTTCCACGGCCTACTCGCGCTTCGAGCTGCGGGTGACCGAGGCGAGGGGCGGGGGGAGCCGGCTGCTGGAGGCGACGAGGGAGGCGGCGCTCTCCGTCAAGCCGGTCGACGCGGAGTTCAGGTTCGAGAAGCCCCCCGCCCCGAGGCTAACCTTCGACGGGGTCGTCACGCCCGTGGGCTTGGGAGGCCTGCTCAGGGATATGCGGGTCGTGGAGAACCCCGTCGTCCCGAGGCGCGTGGACCAGATCGTGGGGGACGCGGACGCGAAAGCTCGCGACGCGGTTGCGGAGCTCTACAGGGCCGGCGCCGACAACTACTACATCACGAGGCTCCTGAGCCTCGGCATGCTGGGCGAGAGGGCGAGGAGGCTGGTGCCGACGCGGTGGGCCATCACGGCTGTGGACAAGATGCTGGGCGACCTCCTCCTCGAGAGGGTGAGGGGCGCGCCCGAGTACCCGGCGCTGGAGGTGAGGTACGCGGAGTACCTCGGCAACCGCTACCTCATCGTGCTCGCCCCGGGGCCGTGGGCGTTCGAGATGATCGAGGTGTGGCTGCCGAGGAGCGTCTGGGTCCGCTCGGCTGAGCCCTACGTCTCGGTGAACTACGAGCTGTGGGACGGCAGGGCGCGGAACCCGGAAGCCGACGGGGGCTACTACGCGATGCGCCTGCCCGTGCTCGAGCACTTGAGCAGGGTGAGGCGGCAGGCGACGGTCGTGGCGGTGCGCGAGGTAACGCCCAGCTACTACGCGCCCGTGGGGGTCTGGCAGGTGCGGGAGAGCGTGAGGCACGCCCTGTCGTCGCCGCCCGTCGCCCTCCCGCGCGACGCGAGCGAGCTGCTGAGGGAGCTCGCCGGCCGCCTGGAAACGAGCGTGGAGAGGATCCTAGCCGAGTCGCGCATCCTGAAGCGGCTGGTGCGCCCCGGCGCGAAGCTCGACGCCTTCCTCTGAAGGGTGAGGGGCGTCGCTAACTGCGCGCGCTCTTCGCGTGCGGGATCCTGATGGGTACGACTTTCTCGTCGTCCTCGTCCATCTTGAATAGACCGAGGTAAGCTCCCCACACCAGCACGTTCTTGATCGCTTCCTCAAAGTTCGTTGGATAGTGTTTCTTGATTATGGATTCGAACTCCTCGGCCAGCAGCTCTTTCTTCTTCCTCAGCTGCTCCACGATCTCGGCGATCGGCTCGAGCTTCAGCGCCACCTCCCGCAGCAGCTCCTTCACGGTTTTCGGGTTGCCGGCCGCCACGCGCCTGCCCCTCTCGGTTAGCTCTAGGTTCCCGCCCCTCTGAACGATCAGCTCGAGCGCTTCCGCCACGTCGATGGCGTGCGGCAGCAGGTTCACGTCCTCGCCTAGAGCGTCCCCTACGTACATCGAGTCGATGCCGCTGCCCAAGCTCCGCAGCAGCTCCAGCAGCCCGAGCACGTGGTCGGGGGTCACATCGGGAGGCAGGAGCAGCTTCCCGCTCCTGCCTCTATCGCTCTGATCCACCCCCTACACCACCTTTCGTCACGTTGAGCGCGACGACTTTTAAGGTTTACTTTGCGCGAAGCATTTAAGCCGGAAGCCCCTGGCGCGAGCGGCGCTCGAGCGTGATCGACGCGGCGTACCTGATGCTCTGCGCTGGCGCGAGCCTGGCGAGGATGCTGGCAGCCTACTTCCTATCCGTGATCGCGGCGCTGATCCTAGGCACCGCGATGGCGCGCAGCAGGGCTGTGGAGCGCGCGCTCCTCCCCATCCTCGACATCCTCCAGTCGATCCCCATCCTCGGCTTCTTCCCCGCCGCTCTCGCGTTCTTCGTGCGCGTTCTGCCGCCCGGCGTGGGCGCCGAAGCCGCGGCCGTCTTCCTGATAGTCACGAGCCAAGTTTGGAACCTCATCTTCGGCGTTTACACGTCGATCAAGAGCCTGGAGAGCCAGCTGTTCGAGATGGCGAAGGTCTACAAGCTCGGTCGGGCCGCGACGTTCTTCTACATTTGCGCGCCCGCCTCGCGGAACTCGCTAGTCGCCAACACGCTGATCAGCTGGGCGGGCGGCTGGTTCTTCCTCACCTCCTCGGAGATCATCGCGCTGGGCGCGGCGGAGTACAGGCTGACCGGCATCGGCACTTTCATAATGGAATCCTTCGAGAAAGGTGACGTTGAGAGCTTCTACGCCGGGGTCGCGGCTCTGCTCGCCGAGATCCTAGCCACGTACGTCTTGTTCCTGAACCCCGCCAGCGAGGAGGTGCTCGGGCGGAGGCTGCTCTCCGTCCACGCGACCTACGCGGCGCTGCACCGCCTCGTCAGCGCGGCTTGGAGCGCGCTGGCCAACGCCCTGGTGAGCGCTGAGAGGAGGCTGCGCGCGCCCCCGCTAGCAGCGAAGCTCGCGGCCGCAGCCGCCGTAGCTGTCCTGGCGCTCGCCGCGTTGCGGGGGGCGCGCTGGCAGCCTTTTGACGCGTCGGGGCTCTTGCCGCTGTTCGTCGAAGTCGCCGAGCAGCTGCCGGTGAGCTTGGCGAGGGTGGCTCTCATCGTCGCGCTCTCCGCCGCCCTCTCGCTCGCTGCCGCCTACCTCTCTTACACGCGCGCAGGAGCGGCTGCGCTCGTGGCGCTCGCGGGCGAGGTCCTCGCCTCGATACCGGCCGTGGTGTGGTGGCCCCTGCTCTCGGCCCTAGCGCTCGGAAGCCCGCTCGGCCCCCACCTCGTAGCGGCGATCGTGCTGCTGCAGGGGTCGCTCTGGTACCTGTACTTCAACCTCATCGTCTATGGCCTCGCGAGCTTGAGGAGGGAGCTGGACGAGATGGCGAGCGTCTACAGGATCCGGGGCTGGTGGTACGTGAGAGCCGTCTTCGCGCCCTCCCTGCTCCCCTCGCTCACCGCCGGGGCCCTCAGCGCGTGGGGTGGGGCTTGGAACGCGACGATAGCAGCCGAGTACGCGACATTCGGCGATCGCGTGATCGACTTGGGCGGCGTAGGGGCTTTAATGAACAAGAAAGCCGCCGCCGGCGACGCCGCGGGAGTCGCGGCTTCGGCGCTCCTCCTATCCCTTGTCATCGTCGCCGTGAACAAGACGCTGTGGCGAAAGCTATTCCAACTCGTGGAGCGCAGGTACGGTGGTGGGGAGTGACGCCGGTGCTCTCGCTCGTCGAGGTGACGAAGTCGTTCAGGCAGAACGGACGCGTGCTCCCCGTGCTCAACGGGATCACGCTGGACGTAGGCGAGGAGTTCGTGGCGATCCTCGGCCCCTCCGGCTGCGGGAAGACGACGCTGCTGAGGATCATCGCGGGGCTCGAGAAGCCCGATGGGGGCAAGGTCGTCTTCCACGGCGGTGAGGCGAGGGTGGGCTTCATCTTCCAGTTCCCGACCCTCCTGCCGTGGCTCACGGTGCTCGACAACGTCGCCCTCCCCCTGAGGGCCAACGGGATGAGCTGGAGCGAGGCGCGGGAGAGGGCGAGGAAGTACCTCTCGCTCGTCGGCCTCCAAGCGTTCGAGGACTTCTACCCCAGGGAGCTGAGCGGGGGGATGAAGCAGAGGGTGAACATCGCCAGGGCTCTCGCGGTCGAGCCCACGGTGCTGCTCATGGACGAGCCCTTCTCCAACCTCGACCCGCTCACCGCCGAGTCGCTCCGGTCGGAGATCCTGGACTTGTGGACCCTGGGGGTCACCACGGTGAGGGCGATCATCATGGTCACGCACAGCGTCGACGAGGCGATATTCATGGCCGACCGCCTCGTCATCCTCACCCCGAGGCCCGCGAAGATAGCCGGCATCGTCGAGGTGAACATCCCGAGGCCGAGGGACAGGCGCTCACCCGAGTTCCAGAAGCTGGAAGACAAGGTGTACGAGCTGATCTCCGCGTA
>JAPWTS010000045.1 GCA_028275925.1 Thermofilales archaeon | reverse complement strand
AGCCTCCGCTACAACCTCATCCTCGAGAGAGCGCTCGAGCCGTGGGACCTAACCCGCTACATCTCCTACAGGGAGCAGCAGGCGCTGAAGGTCTTAACCGACACGAGAGGCTGCGACCTCGACAGCGCGCGTTGCCTCTTAAGCGAATGGGCCCTCCCCCTGCTCGGAGCTTTCAGGCTTGGCGCTCTGCTCCAGCTGGCCCTTCTAGCGAAATCGGCTCCGCTCAACGAGCTCGAGGGCGTAATAGAGAAGGCGGTTGAATGCTGGAGAAGCAAAAGGGTAGCGCAGAGCGGCGAAGCTGGTACCCTAAGGGTTTCGAGCGGCACGAGGTTCGCCGCTGGCTTCTGGGCGCTCGTCCACGCTCGCGCTGTGCTCGAGGGCGCTAGGAAGCTGCTCGGGCACACCGAGGAGCCCATCCCGCTGGAGGGGGCGACTGTCACGTTCGACGAGCTAAAGAGGCTGAGGGACCTCGTGAAAGGCTCCAGAGTGGTTAGCGAGCTCGTGAACCGGGAAATCTCCAAGCTCGACGACTTAAGGGAACAGTGGTTAAAGCTCAGAGGCGATGAATGGGTAAGGCGCGATGTGCTGCAGCTTGGATTCGCGCCGGAGGAGAGCAAGGGGGATGAAAGCGTATTCAAGAGGGACTTCATCGCACACGCGGGCTTCCACACGGACGTCATCGAGGTGCGTTTGACGGAGAAAATGCTAGAGGCTAGGGTGAGGAGCGAGCGGTGGGAGCTCGTGAAGAAGGTGCTTCGCGAGGTCACGCAAGAAGGGGCAACGTAAAAGCAAGCAAGGAACCAACCTCGGGAACAGTAAAGGACACGCTGCAAGCCGAAGCTCGCGGCTATAGGTCTCAGCTCTTCGGCTTTACCGCCGTCAGGTGAGGTAGAGCGCGAGGGAGCCGAGCTTGCTCCGCCTCAAGGTCAGGGGGCTGCGCGCCTCGCAACTCTTCGACCTCCGGCTCCGCCTCGTCGAGCCGTTCAGAGCCCCTCCGTAGCCGATTCCCGACCCCTCCCCCTCCTCTAACCTTTCCGCTCTCGGACCGGAAGTTCTTTTCCTCAATGCTTTCGTTAAACTCCGTTCCTTTCCCTCCATTGTCCCTCTTTCCGCCGGGAATCGGGAAAGAGTTTCCACGAATCCGTGCATGCGCCGGGAGGCAGTGCGGGTGAGTTTTCATGAACTTCGAAGTTCGCTGAAGAAAAGCTTATAAGGGAGCTACGCGCTAGGGGCTCGGCAGCAACTGGGAAAGAATTGAAAGACGCTAAGCTATCGATGCAGCCAAAAGAGAAAATCGAAATGCAGCAACTGGGAAAGAATTGAAAGATCCATCTCATTCAACAGCTCCTTCGGCACCTTAAATGAAGCAGCAACTGGGAAAGAATTGAAAGAAACCTATCTTGACCGGCCCGTACCCTCCGCTTGGCCATGGCAGCAACTGGGAAAGAATTGAAAGAGAGGCGCGGTTCCGGAGCCGCTCCGTCAACCCCCCTGCAGCAACTGGGAAAGAATTGAAAGCACGGAAGCGATCATCTACGGTACGATAGTTGTTTTGGTGCAGCAACTGGGAAAGAATTGAAAGCGATCTTCGCGGTGGTCACGGCCCCGTCCGCGATCTTCGCCGTCGTCACGCAGCAACTGGGAAAGAATTGAAAGATATAATATACTACTACTATACTGCTGCCACCACTCTTTCCATTGCAGCAACTGGGAAAGAATTGAAAGCTGCCCTCGGGGGACCAATCCGATTTGTCCCACCACGGCAGCAACTGGGAAAGAATTGAAAGCATACTCCTACCGCTGGAGGTTTGGGAGGGCGTGGCCTCCCGCTTCGCAGCAACTGGGAAAGAATTGAAAGTCGAGGACGTCGGGGATGACGCGGCGGGCGACCTCTGGGGGCATCAGGGTGGCAGCAACTGGGAAAGAATTGAAAGACATGCTCCTCTCCCGCGCCACCTTTATCTACCGGGGTCTTATGCAGCAACTGGGAAAGAATTGAAAGCGCGGGGACCGCGGGCTGCGGCGCCGGCTGCGGCGGCGCAGCAACTGGGAAAGAATTGAAAGCTCTCCATCACCGCGACCTTGGCGCGCAGCTCGTGGCCGAGGTGCGGCAGCAACTGGGAAAGAATTGAAAGCTCTGGATTCTGAAGCAGGGCTCTCAGAGTGCGCAGAGGCAGCAACTGGGAAAGAATTGAAAGCCGCTCCACCTTGACGAGCCCCCAAGGCAGCTTCGGCTTGGTGAGCAGCAACTGGGAAAGAATTGAAAGCTCTGAGGCGGGGAACCGTTCGTTATATACATAACATTCGGGCAGCAACTGGGAAAGAATTGAAAGACCATCCGGTACGCGCGCACGCCGGGTCTAGGACTGTAACGCGGTTCGTCCTCCGCCAGCAGCAACTGGGAAAGAATTGAAAGTTCATCTTCTTGGCGGTCTCGACCGCGCTGGTCACCTTCCTCTCGCAGCAACTGGGAAAGAATTGAAAGACGCGATTAGGGCCGCGCTCTGGCGGATGCTATCCAACGATATCGCAGCAACTGGGAAAGAATTGAAAGTAAAGGCTTGTAGGGGCAGACCACGCAGTTCATCGAGTCGCCGGCAGCAACTGGGAAAGAATTGAAAGACGGCTTCCGTGAGCGTGCCGAAGAACGCGATCCAGGCGTGGGCAGCAACTGGGAAAGAATTGAAAGTGACCCTGACGCCCGCCGCGCCGCGGGGGAGCGCCACCCTGAGCAGCAACTGGGAAAGAATTGAAAGGCACTTTCTGCAAGTACCATGCGACCATGTGCCCCCCTTCGCAGCAACTGGGAAAGAATTGAAAGGAGCATTGGCTGGTCTCGCATGGTACACGCCATCGGCTGAGCAGCAACTGGGAAAGAATTGAAAGTCGGCTCCCACCTCTATCGTGTAGGTGAAGTCTGGGTTCTTGAGGCAGCAACTGGGAAAGAATTGAAAGCCTTGCGTGCGCCAGGAGGTGGCGCAGGAACGTCGTCCTCGCAGCAACTGGGAAAGAATTGAAAGTCCTCGCCCTGCGGACGCGCTCGGGGTCAAGCCAGGGCTCAGCAGCAACTGGGAAAGAATTGAAAGTAGGAGCAGCATCCTATCAAGGAGGCTGATCTCGGTGACCCGCAGCAACTGGGAAAGAATTGAAAGGGAATGGTTCTGGAAGCACGCTCCCGAGCTGGCTAAACGCTACCAGCAGCAACTGGGAAAGAATTGAAAGAGAAAATAGAGGGGGGCCGCTGACTTAGCGCGCCTCCCTAACGCTGGCAGCAACTGGGAAAGAATTGAAAGTTCAGGAAGGCGGCGTCGAGCCCCTTGCTCTGTGCTGCCTGAGCAGCAACTGGGAAAGAATTGAAAGCAGCTCTGCGGCCAGCCTTGCGCAACCTTGTTGAAGATATCCTGCAGCAACTGGGAAAGAATTGAAAGGCCAACTTCGTCTCCTCGATCGAAGTGCGGTTCCCGCCCGGCCCCAGGCAGCAACTGGGAAAGAATTGAAAGTGCCTGTAGCTCCATCTGCCTGGTCGCCGCCCGTCGCGGGCAGCAACTGGGAAAGAATTGAAAGTTCCTCCTAGCGTGCTCCCTCAGGATCTCGAGGACGTCGGCAGCAACTGGGAAAGAATTGAAAGCCTTCACCTCCCCGCGGTGGCGCGTGTCGCGCCATAGATCTGCAGCAACTGGGAAAGAATTGGAAATTCTCGATTTCATCTCTCCACGCACGCGCGTTTCCAACGCAGGCAGTTGGGGGCGAGCCGCGCTGGCGCGTTAACGGTTTAATAGCCGGGCGCGCTTGGGGCGCGCGTGGAGACCCTGGTCGTCACCTTCCGCATGGTGGTCGCGCCGCTCGGCGACTGCGTGCTCCCCCCGTTCACGAGCAAGGTGACCCGCACCGCGTTCGCCGCGCTGACGGGCCTCCCGCCGAAGCCGCCGGAGAAGCGGGCAGCCTCCTTCTCGGTGCTCTTCAGGGGTGGGAGGCCGCTGTTCAGGGTGCTGGAGCCGCGGGGGAGGGGTGAGCCCTCAGGTATCGAGCTGATCGCGAGGGCGGGGGAGAGGCTGGAGTGCAGGTGCTCCCTCCTCGCGCGCGAGCCCCCGCCCCTGCCGCGCGCGTCGGCCCGCTTCCGGTTCGGGGCGGCGGAGATGGAGGCTTGGGTGGAGCAGGTGGAGGTGGCGAGGGCTTCGGAGGTCCGGTTCGAGGTCCCGGAGAAGTTCGTGGTCCGCTTCCTCACGCCCACGCTGCTCCCGGTGCCGGGGAGGGGGCCGCTGCTGAGGGAGCGGGGGTTGAGGAGGAGGTACAGGCTCCTGCCCGACCTACCCCTCGCGCTCGCGCTGCTCGCCCACGACCTCAGGCTGCGCGGGCTGCTGGACGCGGACCCGAGGCGCGTGCGGAGGTGGGCCGAGCTCGCGCTGGCGGAGCTCGACTACAGGGTGAGGCCGGTCACCGCCCTTTACACGGTGAGGGAGGGGAGGCCGGCGGTGGAGCGCGGCTTCGTGGGCTACGTCTCGTACGAGCTCCTCGACCCCTCGGGCCGCGAGCTGCTGTCCAGGCTCCTCGGCTTCGCCCAGCGCTTCGGCCTCGGCAAGTCGAGGGGCGTCGGCTTCGGCCACGTCGAGGTGGCGCCCTTGGCTTAGGGCCGGACCCCGCCGCGGGTGCGGAAAGCTTTTGAACGCGGGTCTGGACCGCGCTGGTGGGGCTGTGGAGGGGCTGAGCGTGAGGAGGGTTGACGCGAGGGGTAGGGTTTACCTCTCGAGGGGGTTGAGGGGCTCGGAGCTCTACATGGTTGAGGTTGACGGCGTGATCCTGCTTTCCCCCTCGAGGGAGCGCATCCTATCGGTTGTCGAGAAGCTGTCGGCTCGGAGCGCGCTGAGAGAGTACCTCGCTCTCCTAGGGGGGCTGGGCGAGCCGGCGCCGAAGGAGGTCGAGAAGCTCGCGAGAGCGAGGATGTGAGAGCGCGTGGAGGGGTTGTAGCCGACGCGCGCCCCCTTCTCCAGGGAGCTGTAAGTTATACGATCTAACCAACGATTCGCGGTTCGATCTCAGCAGCGAGCGTCGCGGGTAGCGGGACGCCTCCGGCCTCGTGGAGCATGCAGTGGAGTCTCCGGGAGCTGAGCGCGAAAGCCGGGCTACCCTCTCTCTCAGCCTCTCGGAGGCTCGCGCGGTTCAGTGGCAGTTGGGGAAGGTCTGATGGCGCTTTTCCCGCCGAGAAGGGGGTGGCTCCGGCGGAGGCTCTACCGCGCTTCCCGCAGGGTTTCCTCGAGCTCTTTGAGCAGCTTCTCGTAGTAGCCTTCGATCCGGCTGGCGGTCTTCTCGAGCTTCCTCCTCGCCCTCGCCGGCAGCTCCAGGCTGCTTGCCCCTCTGGCTAGCCTGCGGAGGCAGCGGGCGAAGAGGGGGCAGAGGGCTCCGATGCAGGGGCCCCGCCTCTTCAAGCCCCACAGCTTCTCCCCGCACCTGCCCACGCGGGCCGCCAGCTCCTCCTCCGCCTCCTCCACGTCGAGCGCGGCCGCGTGGAGCGCGTGGTTGACGAGCAGCTGCCCGGCGGGCGAGAGCCTCACGGGCCTCTTAACGAAGTACATGGGCCACCCCATCTTCCCCCTCCCCGCGTACGCCACGTTCTCGAGGAGCTTGTGGATGCGGAAGTGCTCCGCGAGGACCGCCAGCGCGTCCTCCTCGGCTTCCAGCAGGGGCGTGTCCTCCGCCGCCATCTCGATCAGCCGGTCGAGCGCGTCGCTGAGGTAGGTGTCGGTGCTCCGCGCGCTCCTACCCACCACGATCGCAGCCCCGCACTCGCACTCGCCCCTCTCGGCCGCGTCCACCCGCAGGTAGCTGCGCCCGCAGAAGGGGCAGGTGACGCGGTCGCCCGCAACCCTCTCGAGGATGCTCTCGAGGTCGGAGAGGCACTCCTCGAGGCTGCCTTCGAGGAAGCTCCAGCCGCCGGACCCCTCGACGAGGACCTTGAACGCGTAGTAGCCGGGCTCCAGCTCGTTCGCCTCGTCCACGTCGACGCTCAAGCCGTACTCCTCCTCCAGCTCCGCCACCCTGAGCGCGATCTCGACGTCCCGCTCCCTGTCGAGGAAGCCCCTGTCCGAGAGGAGCTCCTCGACAGCCTCCTCCACCCTGCTCAGGTGCCCCTCGAGGTGGCGGCGCAGCCTCCCCGCCTCCACCCTCCCCCTCTTCCCGCAGACCGGGCACCTCGCCTCGACAGGCTCGCCCTCGGGGAGGCTCGAGAGCCCGGCGAGCGCCCCGCCGATCAGCTTCCTGAACTCCTCGAGCGGGAAGCTCCTGCCCTTGCACTCGACCTCGGCGGGCTCCCAGCGCCCCTCCTCTAGGTTGTACCTGAACTTCACGGACTCCCTCAAGGTCTCGATGCTCAACCCGGCTTCCGTGGCGTTCCTGAGGAGCTGGAGGGGGTCCTCCGGCGCGGCTTCGGGCACTTGGGCGACGATCCTGGAGAACATCTTCAGGATCTGAAGGAGCGGGCGGTCGAGGAAGAGCGCGGGGAGCTCTCCAGCCCTCCCCCTCAGCTCCTCCAGAACCGCCCTCGGGTCGAGCCCCAGCCTCCTCGCGAACCCCGCCACCACCTTGCCCGCTTGGATGTCGAACCTGTAGGTGGTGGGCAGGTGGTACTCGGCCTCCAGCTCCCCGCCCACGTACTCGCGGACCACGAAGTTCCCGCACACGTGCAGCTCGAAGACCAGCCTGCCGTTGGCCTCGGGGAACTCCAGCTCGACCGCGTAGGGGCTCAGGGCCCTGACCCGCACCCTCCCGACCCTGAACCGCCGCTCGAGCCCCGGTAATTCTGCTTTTCCCCGGAGAGAGGCCCCGCTGCCGGGGAGCCTCTAGAGCTGCAGGGCGGCTCTCCTGGCGATGGGGTCGGTGAAGTTGTTCTCCTCGTCTACGATCGAGTGGCTTCTGAGCTGGTGGAGGATCTCGTGGAGGACCCTGTCGCTCAGCTCCCTGCCCTCCGCGTCCTCGAGCGCCCTCTTCAGCCTGCCCCACTCCCTGACGCCCTGCGCGAGCAGCTTGAGCGCGATCCTGTACCTCCTGCTGACCCTCGTTGCCAGGAAGTTCTCGAGCTCGCTCCTCGCCAGCTCGACCGCCTCCCCCACCACCCTCTCGAGGTCGCCCCTCCCGCTCGCCCTCAGGTAGCCGTAGTAGGTGAGCCAGCCGATGACCCCACCCAGCTCCTCCGCCGCCCGCTCCAGCTCCCCCCTCCCCACCTCGACCCCGAGCTCCGCGAACCCCCTCTCGAGGAAGTCCACGGACTCCTCCCTCGAGAGCTTCCGCGTCCTCACCTCCACGTAGGCTCTGCCGTAGAGCGGGTTCTCCGGGTTCCTCAGGATCCCGTAGAGGACGCCCATCTCCGATCCGGTGAGCACGAAGGAGAGGTTCGCGTGGAAGTCGTAGGAGTGCGCGATCGCGCTGTGGAGCGCCGCGCCGACGCTGCCCCGCGACCTCTGGAACTCGTCGAGGACGACGACCACCTTCGAGCCCAACCTCTCGCCCAGCTCGTCGAGCGCGGCGAAGAGCTCGCTGACGAGCGGCCTCTCCCTCGGCGACCAGCTCACCGACACCTGGAAGCCCATGATCGAGACGCCCCTCACCCTCGAGAGGAGCTTGAGGAGGAGCTCGCCCGCCCGCCTCCAGCGGGAGGCGCGCTCGGCGAACTCGCTGAGGCTCCTCGAGAGCAGCGCGTACAGCTCCCTCGTGGAGGTGAACCCCTCCCTCAGGTCGACGTACACGTAGGGTAGGCCGCTCTCGTTGAGGGCGGTGAGCACGAGCGAGGTCTTCCCCGTCCTCCGCAGGCCGGAGACGAGCACCATGGGCTCGCCCAGCGCGCGCAGCAGCTTCTCGAGCTCCGCGTCGAAGTCGTAGAGGTCCTCCCTCCGCGCCTTAGGCCGGGGGTCGAACAGCAACTTCCGCCCCGGAAGCCGCTTCCGCACCGGAAGTTATATGCCTAACCCGGCGCGGCTCCCTTCAGCTCCACTCGAGCGCCGGCTCCTCCCGGTCCCGGTAGGCTTCCGGGTGGAGGCTCTTGTGCGCGTGGATGGCGATGAGGCTGGCGAGGGAGAGGGCGAGCAGGAGGGCGAGCACCGCGGGGCCTGCGGTTACGGCGAGTACGATCGCGAGCAGAGCCGCGTAAGCGAGCCTCCACCTCTCGGGAGGTTCGGGGACACCGGCTTTTGCGAGCGCGAGCCCGAGCGCCCCGAGAACCGCTCCCCCGGCCACGAAGAGGGATGCCATCGCGTCGCCTGAAGCGAGGAGGAGCAGGCCCCTCGCGAAGTCCACGATGCCCAGCGTGATCGTGATCGCGGCTCCGAGCTTCACGAGGAAGCTGGCAGCCTTCAGCAGCCCGCCCCCCACGTGAAAAAACGGGAGGCAGGCGTATTTATGCGTGCGGCCGCGGCGCGAAGCTCTTTAACCGCCTGGGGCGCTATCGGCGCGTGAGGGATCTGGCTGTATTCGCCGCGCTGTCGTTCGCGCTGGCGGCGCTGGTGGACGCGTGGTTCCTCCACGCCAGGGGGAGCTGCGCGGACCCCTTGACCCTCTCCCTGCTCGCTCTGGCTTGGGGCCTGCTCAGGATGTACACGCCCACTGTTGGCGCCCTGCTCGCCCTCAAGGTTTCCGGCAAGGGCGTCGCCGGGGAGCTGAGGAGCTACCTGGGTTTGGGGAGGCGCGCGCTCGCGTACTTCCTTCTCGCCCCGCTCCTCGCCTACCTCGCTGTGGGCGTGTACGCGCTCCTGGGCCTCGCGCTGGGCCTCGTGGACCTGGGCAAGCCGGTGAGGATGACCCTAGAGCAGCTCGCGCGGCTGGGGTTGGAGGTGCCCGAGTGGAGCGTGAGGCTCCTGCTGCTCGCCCAGCTGCCGCTCGCCTACGCGGCTGCCGTGACGGTCAACGCGCTCGCCGCCTTGGGCGAGGAGCTCGGCTGGAGGGGCTACATGTTCAGGAGGCTGGGCTCGCGGCCCGACCTGAAGAGCACGCTAGCGATCGGGGTAACGTGGGGCTTGTGGCACGCGACGGCGATAGGGCTGCTGGGCCACAACTACCCGGTGCTGAGGTGGGCGGGCGTGCCGCTCTTCACAGCTTTCTGCGTGCTCCTAACAGCGCTGATGCTGCCGCTCGTCGAGCGGGCCGGCAGCGTGCTCCCGGCGGCCTCGCTGCACGGCGCGGTGAACGCGCTGTGGGGTCTCACCGTCGCGATCACGAAGCTCGAGGGGGCCGCGGGGGAGGCGGCCGGGGGGCTGGGGGCCCTGGGCCTAGCCTCGCTCGCCGCCGCGTGGCTGGCGCTCAAAGCGGCGCTGAAGGTCGGCGGGAAAGGTTGAAGAGCGCCGCCCGCGGGGTTGCGGGGGTGATGAGTGCCGATTTCGGGCGAGCGGTGACCGGTCTCCCCGAAGGCTGACGGCCGCTCGCCCCCAGCGCGCTAGCCTCGGCCTCGCTTCCCGCGCGGATCTCACCTCCCCAGCGCGATCGCGAGGTTGTTGATAGCGGCGCACCACGCGACCGCCCCGTAAGCCACCGGAGCCAGGTAGATGAGGGGGGCCGCCCTCCCCCTCAGCCGGGGGTACAGCGCGTCGGCGGCGAAGAAGAGCAGGAGGGGCGTTAGGGCGTGCAGCAGGGCCCAGAGCAGCGTGGTCCAGGGGTTCGCGAGCATCAGCGCTACCTGGACTTTCGCCGAGAGCACGTTGGCCTCTCGGGTGCCGGGCACGCGCTTCAGCGCGTAGAGGGTGGTCGAGACGTCGAGCGCGGCGCCTGCCGCCGAGAGCACCGCCCCCAGGAAGCCGAAGCCCCTAGCCCTCGCCCGCTCGCCCACAGCCCGCCGGGGGACGCCGGTTTAAAAAGCTCGTCAGGTTGATGTAGGCCGCGCGCGGCGCCGAGCGCGTGAGCGGCTTCGAGGTCAAGCTGGGGAGGTGGGTGCTGGGGGTGGGGCAGCGTGGTCGTGCGCGCGAAGCTGGGGGTCAGAGCGGTCAGCGGCGCCGTCAGGGAGCTCACCGTCCTCGTGAACGGGGGCGCGCACAGCCCCGAGCCGGTGCTCGCGGTCGACGGGGGGCTCGCGGAGGAGCTGGGCTTGAGGGGGGCCCGTCGACGTCTCCACCGCTGACGCGACGAAGAGGGGGCGGCTGCTGAGGGACGCGGCGGGGGTCGCGCTCCTGGGGGCTGGAGGGGCCGATCGTAACCGACTCCACGATCGACGCCCCCCGGATCCAGGTCGTGAGCTTCAGCGGGGGGCTCTGGAGGCACGCGAGCAACCCGCTGGGCGTGGTGAGGAGAGCTCCAGCTGGGGTCTTTCGCGCCGAGTTCTCGGTCATCCAGCGCTGGTCCACACCACCCTCGCCACTATTGCGTAGACCAGTGCGAGGGCGGCGAGCGCAGCCAGCGCGACCTGCAGCAGAGCCGGTAGGCGCACGTCGGAACCGGTTCCTCCGGCTCCACGCGCTCAGCGAGCGATGGGAGAAAAGCGTAGCGCCTAGGTGCTTGGCCAGGTCCCGCTCCGCGGAGCGGTCCCCTCTGGCCCGCCCTTCAGGGGGTTGCCCCGCGCCTCCACGAGGACCTCGGGTTCCGATCGGCCGACCATGACCATGTAGCCGATCGGCGTGAGCCTCACCAGCGTGGCCGCCTTCTGCGCCATTCCGTGCGCCTGCTCACCGATCGACGAGTCAAAGACGTGGATCAGGTAGACCTCGTCGAGACCATGCGCGAGCAGGGCCAGCGCCTCGCCCAGCCCCTCGTAGAACCTGGAGGGGGCCCTGAAGTACTTGACCTCGAAACCGATGCGCACCCCCTCCCTCTCCGCTAAAATGTCGATGTCGGGCGAGAGCCTGCCGGCTCCGACGCGCGTGCCTAGGACTCTCAACCCCTTTTCGCGAAACCTATACGAAAGGTACGCGTAAACTTCGTCCTCGCTTGAGAAATCAGCCAAGGCTCCTCACTCTATCCCGCACCACGTAGTCGTAAAACTCGTCGAAGTATCTCGCGAACTCCTCAATAGCCTGCTTGCCCTCGCTCTTCATCTTGCTTAACGGCTTGTGTTTCTCTAGCGCTTTAACGTAAACAATGTAGTCGTGAAGCCTGCTCTTGTACACCGGAATCGCATAGCTGCCGTAGAGCTTGCTCTTCGAAACTTCCTCGGCTATGCTGTTCGCGATGCTCTCCTGAGTTTTCGTCTTGATCCTGTTGAAAACCACGCCGCCGCAGAGGGGAAGCTCGCTTCTGCCCGACCGCCTGATCTGCCATGCGGCTTCGTTGAAGAAGTCGCTGACGAACATCCTGAAGGAGACGCGGCCGAAGTCGTCCGGGACTATAGGAACGATGAAGTAGTCGGCCGCCGCGAGCGCCATCCTAGCCAGGGCGCCGAACGCGGCCGGAGGGTCTACGAACACGTAGCTGAAGCCGCTCTCGCTGAGCTTGGGAAGCAGCTGGCGTAGGAGGACGATCCACCCGAAACCTCCCGCCGCAGCCTCCGCTATCGCCTCCCTCTCGATGGCCATGATCCTCGAGTCGCCCGGCAGCAGGTAGAGCCTAGAGCTCCACTCCTCGCCTGCATCGATTATGAACTTCTCCGGATCCGACGCCGCCCCCTTAGCTTTCAGGGTGCTGTGGAGGAGCTCGTAGGCGGTGCTACCCTTTTTCTCGAGGTTTTCCTGCTGCTTGTGACCTAGTACGTAGACGGTTGCTCCCGCTTGGGCGTCGAGATCTATCACGAGCACCTTCTCGGAGCCGCTTACCCTTTCCGCCAGCTCGTTCGCGGTGTTCACGGTGAGCGTGGTTTTGCCCACGCCACCCTTCACGCTAAGGAACGTTACAACCTTCACAGCCTTTCTGAAACGTTAACGCTAATAAACTTATCGGAACGTCCCGATGGGGCGCAAGACCTTTATCGCCGGCTCCACGGGAAGCGGGGGATGACCGCCCTTTTGGGCACCGAGCCGTGAGGAGTGGGTCCCCCTGAGGGACCCCTAGAACGCGCGTCAGCTAACTTCGGGCTCGTCACGGGTCGGCCGACTGTTTACTCATCACTGGGATCGGGTAGAGTGCAGGCTTTATTTCCCCTGCGCTCCGCTCGGCTCGCGTGCTGAACGGGATCGACGCGAACTACATCCCCCTGATGAGGGCGCAGGGCCTCGGGTGGAGGGATAGGGGCGGTGGGGAGGTCGCGGACCTCCTCGCGTACTTCAGGGAGAGGGGCGTGTCCTGCTTCAGGCTCAGGGTGTGGTACGGCCGGGAGGGGCCCTCCAGGCTGCCCTACGCGCTCGAGCTTGCTAGGGAGGCTGCGGGCGCGGGCTACCTGCTCCACCCGGTGATCTTCCTGTCGGAGGGGTGGGCCGACCTCTACAAGCAGCCCGCTCCGAGAGGGTGGGAGCAGCTCGACGTCGACGCGAGGTCGCGGCTGGCGGCGGAGTTCGCCGGCGAGGTGGTGAAGGCGCTCGGCGAGCTCCTCGATAGGTGCGCCTACTTCCAGGTGGGGAACGAGGTCGACTACGGGATCTGCGGGGTCTTCGCGCGGGACAAGAAAAGGCGGAAGGACGTCGGCTGGCTGAGGCGGCGCGTGTGGCCCCTCGAGGCGAGGATCCTGAAAGCGGCGTTCAGCGCGCTGAGGGATTTGACCGCGAAGCCCCTCTCCCTGCACCTGGGCAGGTGGTTCGACGCGGGCTTCGTGCGCGCCTTCCTCGACGCGATGGAGGGGTTCGGAGTCGAGTACGACGTGCTCAGCTTCAGCTTCTACCCGACGCACACCGGCGCCCCGCTCAGCAGGCTGGAGGAGCTGAGGGAGGTGGCCGCGGAGAGGGGGGTTCGCCTAGCGATCGCGGAGTACGCTTACCCGAGCAGGAGGGTCAGCGGGCAGTTCTGGTTCATGAACAACCCTCCGCCCGGCTACCCGTTGACGCTGGAGGGGCAGGCCCGCTGGCTGAGGGACTTCCTCCTCTACTGCAAGAAGCTGGGCGTCTACGCGGCGTTCTACTGGAGCCCCGAGCTCTACCTGACGAAGAGAGCGGCCAAGCGCCTGGGCGTCGCTTCGCCGCCCGACATGCCGCTCGACTTCGGGTGGGGCCCCATGTCCCTCTTCCGCGAGAACGGCGTGGCGAAACCAGCTATAGACGCGCTAGCCTACGGCTGTTGAGACTCAACTACACTTTTTACTATTTTAATGTTTGTTATGCTGAGTCGGGCGCGCCGAGCTCGGCTCGGTTTTGCTGGCTCCCGCTTAGCCGCTCGGTTTTCGCCGCCTGCTCTAGGACCTTTCTGAGCAGCCGCTGGAGCTCGGCCTTCACCTCCGGCTTCACGCTCTTCGGCAGGTTGCTGTCGAGCGCCTTCAGGAGCTTCCCCTCCGCCTTCCTCGGGTCCCCGAGCCGCACGGTCACGACCCTCTTCCCGGACACGCTGGCCGCCAAGTACTTCCTCCAGCCCCTCCTCAGGACCTCGACGGCCACCTCGACGCCCCCCACCTTGGCGCGCTCGGCCAGCAGCGCGGCGGGCTTCCCGCGCTTCGGGGGCGGCGCGAGCTCGCACGCTCTACCGACGATGTCCAGCGCGAGCAGCAGCGACGCTAGCTTCAGCCACCTCTCGGCCACCCCTTCGCGCAGCTTGGCGGCCGGGAGCGCTTCCTTCACCTTCGCCAGCAGCCTCTCCGCGAGCCCCCTCACGCCCAGCTCCAGCGCGTCCCCGGCGGCCACGCGGTCGACGACGAGCATCTCGTAGCCGCGCTCCAGCCTGACCTCGAACGCGCGCGTGGCGAGGAGGAGGGTGGAGAGCCTCCAGCCCCGCGCGTCCCAGGAGAGCAGGAGCTCGAGGGGGTCCCCGCCGGCGCCCAGCAGCTTGTCGAGCTTCGCGAGGAACCCGTCGGGGTCGAGCCCCTCCGCCGCCGCCTGCTCGAGGAGCGCCAGCGCGACCGGCGCGGCGGCCGCCGGGAGGAAGCCGCTGACGCGGCCGGCGGCCACCCTGTGGGCCTCCTGCCAGAGGGGGTCGAGCTTGGACTCCGCCTCCTCGAGCTCGCGCTGGGAGGCGACCCAGCAGTACCACAGCGACGCGGAGCTCGCCGCCGAGCGCAGGAGGCTCGCGCGGTCCACCTTGAGCAGCTTGAGGGCTTCGCGCTCCCCGACGCCGTAGACGTTGACGGCGACGCGCCACACGAGGGCGTCGGAGGGCCTGTCCCCGGCGCCCCCGCCGAAGAGCAGCGCCAGGGACCGCTTCCTGGCCTCCTTGCTCCTCCTGCCGGAGACGTGACCGGAGGCGATGAGCTGGGCGAGCTTGTGCGCGACCACGAGCTTCCTGCTGAGCCTGAGGGCCTCGGCGCCGACCCCCGACCTCTCGAGCGCCCTGAACAGCTCCGCGAGCTCGTTGTCGCCGAGGTAGCCGAGGTAGTGGAGCGCCCTCGCGTACCCGAGCAGCGCAGCCACCCAGGCGCGCGTCGGCCTCGCTCCGGCCTTCTCGAGCGCTTGGAGCGGGTCGGCCCCGGCGAGGATCGAGCTCAGGGCCATGCTGCAGGCCCTCTCCACCCTGAAGGCGCGCGACAGCTTCTCGAGCTCCTCGCTCCAGCCGAGACCCCGCTCCGCCAGCGCGTAGGCGACCGCGAGCTCCCTCTCGAACGCGCTCCCCGTCGACGAGCCGGTGATCGGCTCCAGGCAGCGGCTGGCGTAAACCCTGGCGAGCAGCCTCCTCGCCTCCCCCCTCGTCGGCTCCTCCCGCCTGATCAGCTCGCCCAGGAACTCGATGAGCGCCTCGACCCTCCTCGCCCGCTGCGCTTGCACGCGCTCCACCGGCTTCGCGGCGCCCGCGCACCCGCCCCTCCGGGGCTTTATAGCTCGCGCGCGCGCAAAGCACATAGGGCGATCCCGCGGAGAGAGGGCGAGGCTGGTGGGGGAGGAGCGCGACCCGAAGCGGATGTACGAGGAGCTTTTGAGCTACTACCGCAGGTACTACCTGCAGCCCCGCAGGTTCCTCGACCGCGAGATCGCCAAGCGGGTTTCGGCCGGGATGAGCTGGGAGGAGGCGGTGGCGTCGCTCTACAGGGAGGCGTTCGGGGTGGAGCGCGAAGCCCCTAGGGAGGAGGCGGGAACCGGCTTGGACGCCGCGCTCGAGAGCCTCAAGGGAGCCGAGAGCCGCCAGCAGGGCCTCCTCCTCGCCCTCGCGCTTGCCTTCACGCTCGCTTTCCTAGCGGCGGCGGTCAGCGGGGGCCCCAGCGCGCGCGAGCAAGGCACAGAAGCTTCTCACGAAACGCGCTGCCGGACCCGCTGGGCGGCAGGCTGATATACCCCTCCCCGCGCTTTCACCTGCCGCTGCTGATCCGTGAGGAGGAACCGGGGTCCTGAACC
>JAPWTS010000043.1 GCA_028275925.1 Thermofilales archaeon | reverse complement strand
TGGTAGTGGCGCCCGAGCCCGCCGACTTAACATGGGCGCGCGGGCGCTTCCCGACGCCCAAGGGCGCGGTGGAGGTCAGGTGGAGCCGCGGGGATAGAAGCTTCAAGCTGTGGGTGCAGCTGCCCGAAGGCCTCGAGGGGGAAGCCGTGCTACCCTCGCTCGTGCCCCCAACCGCGAAGGTCAACGCCAAGGCCGACGTCGGGTTGCTGGAGGCGGTGCTTGAGGAAGGGCGCTGGAAGGTTAAAATGCCCGCTGGATCGCGAGTACACATTGAAGCAAGCTGGTGAATATTTATCGCGAAGTTTTTGCGGCAACTTTCCTCGCCTGTGAGGGTGTTCAGGTAGACGAGAAGGAAGCACGCGTCAACAAACACCTTCATCGAACTCCTCCTCCAGGGATGCAGCCGCGAGCTCACCGAGCCGCGGCTCCCTAGCCCCCAAGGCCCGCAGCCTCTCCTCGCGCTGCCTCAGGTACCCGAGCACCTCGCGGGGGGAAGGCCTGCCCCTCAGCAGGATCCCCTCGGGTCTCAGCTCGATGATCACGGTGCCGCCCTCCTTGATGCCGTACCTCTCCCTGATGATCTTCGGGATCAGCACCTGTCCCTTAGGCCCGATCTTCACCTTCAGTTCCACCATAGTTTCCAAAAGCATAACCGCGGTAAAACTATACGTTTTTCGCCTTTCTGGCTTCTCAGAAGGCGCCCGAGTAAAGGCTATCAGCAGGCGCTCGGGTCGAGCCCTATGCGCTACGACGTCGTTGTGGCCGGAGGGGGCGTGGCGGGGGTCGCCGCGGCCGTGGGCGCCGCGAGGGCGGGCGCGAGCGCGTGCGTGATCGAGTCGGGCGGCTCGCTGGGGGGTACGGCCACGCAGGCGCTCGTCACCCCCTTCATGAAGTGGGTTAGCGGTGGTAAGCCGGTGGTCGCCGGCGTGTTCGCGGTGGTCCTGAAGCGGCTGGTCGAGTCGGGCGGCGCTGACGAGAGGGAGCCGGCGATCTTCGAGCCGGAGCTGCTCAAGGTGGTGCTCCTCGAGATGTGCGAGGAGGCTGGCGTGGACGTCCTCTTCAACGCGCGCGTGGTGGGCGCCGAGGTCGAGGCGGGAGGGCTGAAGGCCGTGCTCGCGAGCACGAAGCGGGGGGCGCTGAGGGTCGAGGGCTTATCGTTTGTCGACGCGACGGGCGACGCCGACCTGGCCGCGCTGGCGGGGGCGCCCGTCGCGGCGGGGAGGGAGAGCGATGGGCTCGTCCAGCCGGTCACGCTGATGTTCAAGGTCGCCGGGATCGACTTCGAGAGGTTCGCCGAGTACCTCGAGCGGCACCCGGAGGAGGCGGCCCCGTGGGTGAGCGTGGAGCACGTGCGGAGGGCGGTCGGGGAGGGGAGGCCTTTCAGCTTCGCCGGGCTGTACAGGCTGGTCGCGGAGACCAGGGCTGAGGGGGAGTTCCCCGAGATCCCGGGGATCGGCTACATCGCTCCCCTCGCCGCGTTCCCCAGGGAGGGCTACGCGGTCTTCAACAACACGAGGGTCTGCGAGGTGGACCCGCTCGACCCCCGCCAGCTGGCTCGGGCGACCCTCGAAGCCTACAGGCAGGCTCTCGCGATCGTCCGCTTCCTCAAGAAGCGCGTGCCCGGCTTCGAGCGCTGCTACCTCGCCCAGCTCGGCTGCAGGATCGGGGTGAGGGAGTCGAGGAGGATCGTGGGCGAGTACGTCCTGAAGCTGGAGGACCTGGTGAGCTGCGTCGAGTTCCCCGACGCGATCGCCCGAGGCTGCTACGCGGTCGACGTCCACCCGCTGAAGCCGGGCGAGAAGGGGCTCTGGATACCCGTACCCGAGGGCAAGAGCTACACGATCCCCTACAGGTCCCTCGTGCCCCTGAAGGTCGACCGGCTGCTGGCGGCTGGGAGGTGCATATCGGCGGAGCACGCGGCGCTGGGAGCCGTGAGGGTGATGCCCACCGCGATGGCGACCGGCCAAGCCGCCGGGGTGGCGGCAGCCCTCTCGGCGGCGAGCGGCGTCCCGCCGAGGAGGCTGAGCGCGGAGGAGGTGAGGCGCGAGCTGGTCAAGCAGGGAGCGATGCTTTAGAAAGATGTGCGGTGGACGCCAGCGGGCTTATAGCCTACCGTGCTACACAGCTCCCCGTGAAAGGCTCGTACCTCGCTCTCGCGCTTGCCGCTATAGTTATCGCCTCGTCCGTCCTCCTAATTTACATGCAGCAGAGGCGTTTGAAGAAACCCGAGGTTCTCGGCGTTTACTCGTACATGTACAGGTTCCCCGACAGGTCGTCGCCCGCCGATTGGGGCGAGCTCCTCGCCAAGCTCAAGTCGGCGGGTGCGTCGATAGTTCTACCGTTCGTCATAGACGCGTCCGGTTACGCGTACTACAACTCGAGCATCGTGCCTCGCAACGAAGCTTACATGCGGCGCTACCGGGGCGACCCCCTCCGCGATCTCGTCGAGCGGGCTCACAGGAGCGGGGTTAAGGTGTACGCGTGGGTAGTGATCGGGCGAGCGAGCAGGGTGGTGCTGGAAGAGCACCCAGAGTGGGCGGTCTACGATGTTTCGGGGAAGAGCTGCCTGGAGAAGGCGACCCCCTCCGGCTTCCTCTACCTGAACCCGGCCGTGAGCGGGGCTAGGGAGTATGTTGAATCGTACGTGAGGGAGATCGTGGAAAAGTACGAGGTGGACGGGGTCGTGTGGGAGGACGATTTGGGCTGGCCCCCTTACTCGGACTGGGGCTACGGGCCCTTCACGAGGGAGGCTTTCGCCTCGTGGCTTGGGGTTCCGGACCTCAAGTGGCCTGAGGACGTTGTTGAGGGCGGAAGGTACCGCGGCAAGTTCATCGAGTGGAGGGTTCAAGTCGTGACGAACTTCACCTGCGAGCTCTACCGCACCGTGAAGAGCGTGAAGAACATCCCCGTGGGAGCGGCCGTGAGCCCCGGCTTAAGCTGGCAGAAGCAGCTGATGGGCGTCGATTGGGTCGAGTGGGCTGAGAAGGGGTGCGTCGACTTCCTCTCCCCAATGGTGTACCACCGCGACGAGCAGCAGCCGCCGATATGGGTCTACTGGTCCCTAAAGGACGTGCAAAGGGCTCTCGAGGGCGCCAACGTTGAGCTGGTCCCCAGCGTCGGAGGCAGCCTGGCCAACACCGGGAGCATGCCGCCGGCCGAGTGGGTGGAAGCCGTCGGCTGGGCAGCTGAAGCCGGTGCAAATAGGGTCTTCGTCTTCGCCGACGTGTGCTTAGACAGAGCCGGAGCTTGGGAAGCTCTCGGCGCTTTCATGAGAGGTTAACCGAGTAGATGTTTGGGAGAGCTTAAACGGGGCGAAGTTAAAGAGCGTGAGGAATTTAGAACCGAGAGGAGGGGCTTCTCGTGCGCGGGTCGTTTAGGAAGGCTTGCTGGGTCCACCTGCAGGGCCGCGACGCGAGGAGCGATGTCGAGAGGATCGCCCGGTTGGGCTTCGAAGAGGTTCTCCCCAGTGTTGTCGCGGTGGGCGGCCCGCTCTACCCGAGCAGGGTTCGCCCGCAGCACCCTCAGGCTGGGGGCAGGGACCTCGTGGGGGAGTTCGTGAAGGAGGCTAAGAGGAGGGGGTTGAGGGTTCACGCTTGGATCGTAAGCCTCTGCTACCCGAACCCGGCGTTCGAGAGCTCGCACAGGGACTGGTACGTGGTGAACAGGTTAGGGGTCTCCTGCGTGGACGAGCCGCCTTACGTCCCCTACTACAAGTGGCTGTGCCCCTCGCGCCCCGAGGTGAGGGATAACCTAGCCGAGCTGTTCCTGGAAGTGACTGACCGGTACGAGGTGGACGGCCTGCACTTCGACTACATCAGGCTGCCCGACGCTCTGCTGCCCAAAGCCCTTAGGCGGAAGTACCCGGGCGTGCCGCTCGAGGACGTGGCGAAGCCGGAGTTCGACTACTGCTACTGCAAGGTTTGCAGGGAGAGATTTGCGGAGGAGGAAGGGGTAGACCCCGTGGAGATCCCTTACGGCAGCGACCTCTACGAGAAGTGGATCGCCTGGAGGGCTGGGCAGGTGACGGAGACCGTTAAGCACGTCGCGAGCAGGGTGAAGCGCGCGTACCCGGGACTCGAGGTTAGCGCCGCCGTCTTCCCGCTCAGCGTGGCTCTCAGATATGTGTTCCAGGACTGGCCGAGCTGGGGCCTCGACCTCTACCACCCGATGCTCTACCACGAGTTCTACGAGAGGAGCGTAGAGTGGATCGGCGAAGAGGCGAAGGCGAGCGCCGGCAGGGGGCTGCCCGTGTCCGTGGGCGTGCTGGCTGACTTTATGAAAAGCTACAGCGAGATGGAGCAGGCTTTCCGCTACGCGCTGGAGAGCGGCGCGCGGGGGGTTACGGTGTTTGCCTACCCTCTGCCGAGGCCGGAGCTGGAGGAGTGGGTGGCCAAGGCGCTAGCCGGGATCTAGCCTCCCACGCTACGCTTAAAAGGTTCGGCTGAAGGCGCGCTGGATGCTGGGCACCCTCGCGAACGCCGGCGCCGTCGTGATCGGCTCGCTCCTCGGGCTCCTAGCCGGCAGGAAGGTGCCGGAGAGGGCGCTGGCTCTCGTGAGGGAGGCGGTCGGCCTCTTCACGCTGGCCATCGGCGCCGGGATGGCGCTCCAGCAGGTCGACCCGCTGGTGCTCGTGTTCTCCCTCGTGCTCGGCGCGCTCGCGGGGCGCGCGGTCGGCATCGAGAAGCGCATCGAGGGGCTCGCCGGGAGGCTGTCGAAGGGCGGCGGCGTCGCGGAGGGGATGATGACCGCCTTCCTCACTTACTGCGTGGGCCCGATGACTGTCGTCGGCTCGCTGCGCGACGGGATGGGCGACCACACCATCATCTTCACGAAAGCCATCATGGACGGCGCGGTCTCGGTCGCGTACGCGGCTTCGATGGGCGTGGGCGTGGCGCTCAGCGCGGTACCCCTCCTCGCCTTCCAGGGCTCGCTCGCCCTCCTGGGGGCCTTCCTCGGCGAGTTCCTACCCCAAGCTTCCATCGCGGCGATGACCGCTGCCGGCGGGGTTCTTCTTTTAGGTGTCGGGCTGCGGCTGCTCGAAGTTAAGAAGGTCGCGGTCGGCGACATGCTCCCCGCGATACTCATCGCCCCGGCGCTCGCCGCCCTGTGGCCGGTACTCACCGCCCCAGTTCTCGCAGTCCTGCGGCGCTAGCTACGGGTCGACCCCGCGCGCCCGCGCCCACTCGACAACCCTCAAAGCCAGCTCCTCGAGGTCCCTGAACCTGCGCTCCGCCAGTATCCCGCGCACCAGCTGCCTCGACACGCCGGCGTAACCGTGCACTACAACGTTCCTGAAGCCAATAATCCTCCTCAGCGTGTTTGCCTCGCCCTCGCCCAGGGCTCCGGCTCTGGCCAGCAGCTCGGGCAGCGCCGCGTACCTTTCTGGCACGCCGAGGCCGGCTTCCGCGGCGACATGCGCTGCCAAGTCTATCAGGGCTTGCGAAGCCACTTGGAGCGCGTGCAGAACCGCGTAGAGCAGGAACGTGTCTTCGATCAGCTTATCGGCGCCGAGCTCTTCCACTTTCGCTTCGAGGAGCCCAACGTGCTCGCGGATCAGCTGCAGCAGCCAAGCAGCCTTACCCATCCTTCACCCCCCTCTTTACAGCCTCGAGGTACCTCTCCTCCAGGTTCAGCTTCCTCTTGAACACCTCGAAGTCCAGGTGCTCGGACACCGCCTTAAGCCTCAAGCTGGCGAGGAGCTCGCGGTCAGCGCAGTACACGACCACGCCCCTAGCCAGCGCCTCGAAAAGCAGCCACAGCGGGGCGTCGTCGAGGAACGCGATGTCCACCCGGTCGTCGGGAACCTCGAAGGCCTCCGAAGCTAGAGCTGCGAGGTCGCACGCCAGCAGCAGCCTCTCGTCGAGGCTGCGCGAAGCCGGGAGGACCGCCACGTCCACGTCGCTCAGCGGCCCGGCCTTCCCCTTCACCCGGGAGCCGAAAACCGACACCAGCAGAACCCTCCCAGCCAGCTTCTCCGCAACCAACTGAGCGAACCTTGCGAGCTCCTCCATAGGGGTGCCATGTACTTACGCCTAGAATAAGCTTGCTCCATGTAGGGCTTGCGCTAGATGCTTGTTCAGGAGAGAAGATGAAGAACAAAGAAGAGAAAAAATATTAAAACCGTTATTTGAGCTCTTTGTGGCAGAACCACCAGTCGTAGCACTCGATCTCCTTCCTCGCGGCTCTCTCGAGCCTCTCCTTCGCCGTCTTCTCGTCGGTGGGCGGTGGGATGATCGCGCGGTCGCGGATTAGCTCGTTGTTCGGCCAGTTCGCGGGCAGCGCCACCTCGTACTTGTCGCTGGTCTGCAGGGCTTTCACGAGCCTGAGGATCTCGTCGATGTTCCTGCCGACCTCCTGCGGGTAGTAGAGGACAGCCCTGAGCACGCCGTTGGGGTCGATGATGAAGACGGCGCGCACCGTGTTCGTGCCCTTGCCCGGGTGGATCATGCCGTACTTCCTCGCGATCTCGCCCGTGTCGTCGGCTATGATCGGGAACTTGATCTCGACGCCCAGCTTCTCCTTGATCCACTCGACCCACTTGATGTGGCTGAACACTTGGTCGATGCTGAGGCCGATCAGCTGCACGTTGAGCTTCTGGAACTCCTCGTACCTCTTCTGGAACGCCACGAACTCCGTCGTGCAGACGGGCGTGAAGTCGGCGGGGTGGCTGAACAGCACCACCCATTTGCCTTTGAAATCGTCCGGGAAGTTTATCACACCGTGCGTCGTTTTCGCCGTGAAGCTCGGCGCCTTCTCCCCTAATAGGGGCATTCTAACCGCCTCCGTTGCCATCGCTCCGGTTAGAACTTCCGATGTATAAATGGCTTACTCTTTGCTGGCGTTAACGCAGATTTTTACGTGTTAATCGGTAGTATATCTTATGAAAAATGCAGAGAGCTACGTGCATGGCTGCGTCATATAGTAATCTTATCTAACTAGACGCCAGAGGCGCTGAGCGAAAAGCACAAGTCCTCTCGCCCGAGCGCAGCGGCGTGGAGGTCTCCAGGCTGGTGGCCGCCGCGTCGCTGCTCGTGGCCGCCGCCTCACTGCTCGCAGCCGCGTACCTAGCCGCGAAGCTCTCGTCCGTGCTCGGCGAGCTGAGCGAGCTGAGGAGGGAGCTCGGCGAGCTCGAGGCTAGCAGGCGGCAGCTCCTCGAGAAGCTCAAAGAGCTGGAGGAAGCCCTGCGCGCGGCCCAGCAGCCGGCGGCACAGGCGGGGAGCGCCTGGTACCCGGCGGTCTCGGGCGAGGTTAGGGCGATCGCGTACATACTCCCCTCGAGGGCTTCGACGCCCGCGTGGAGGGAGCGCTACGGGGACCGCATCTACTTCTACGTCTACGCGAACCTGAGCGAGTACGCCGAGCTGATCGACGAGGACTTCGCCGCGATCTCCAAGGTGTACAACACGGTGATCGTCGTTGTGCCGGCCGACGACGCGGCGCGGTTCCGCGCGAACCTCGCGCTCCTCGACTCGATAGCGCGCAAGCGCGGGCTCAGGATCCTCTGGGCCGTCTTCCCCAAGTGGAAGTACGGGAGGGAGGAGGACTACCTCGCGCCGGGAACGCCGATGAACCGGCTGGTCCTCGACGTCATGCGCTACCTGGCGGGCCTCAACTCGACGTGGAGGGTGGCCGTCTGGTACGGCTGGTCGAACAGGGCTAACGCCGACGACGTGGTGAGCTTCTACGAGAGCCTACCCGGCGACCTCAAGTCCCTTTACGCGTGCTGGCTCGACCAGCCCTACGCCGAGGTGGCGAGGGGGCTCGCCCAGAAGGGCGTCGACTTCCTCGTGGTGACCGAGCTGTACTCGGAGGCCGCGATCAGCGCCTTCTCGGGGCTGCTCAAGCGGCAGATGGTCGTCACAGGCTACTACGGGGCCAGGAGCCCCGAGGAGTGGCTGAGCGGGATCTCCAGGAAGATCTCGCTGATCAGGGGCGTCGGCCGCTACCTGGGCATCTGGATCTTCTACGACATCAACGACGGTCACGGGGAGGAGTACGCCGCTTACAGGCCGGAGTGGGGGGCGGTGCCGGACCCCTACACGCTCGAGGTCAAGCCCGCCTCCCCCTGAGCGATCAAGGGCGCCGCAGGGCGGCGACCCCCACCTCCGCCACCGCGGCCAGCGCGAGCACCGCGAAGGAGAGGGCCAGGTGGCGGGGCGAGGGGCGGAAGCCGGCGTAGGCGGCCAGCGCCAGAGCCGCGTACTCGAGCCAGAAGTGGGGTAGGAGGAAGAGGATGGGGCTGACCAGCTTGGAGCGCATCGCGAGCGAGAGCGCGAAAACCGCGCTCGTCAGCGCGACCGCGGCCTTCCCGGCGTTCCTCGGGATCGCATCCTCGCTGAGCCCCCAAGCCCAAGCGAGGCGAACCATGGTAAGCGAGGCGAGGGCCACGAGCGCCGCGGCGATCGAGTTGTTCGCGAGCAGCGCGAGCGCCGCCAGCCAGTAAGCCCTAGCCACCGCCGTGGCGACAGCCGCGCTGAGCAGCCTGCTTGAAGCCCAGAGCGAGGGCGGCAGCAGCGCGGCGTTGAGCGCCACGAGCGCTGCCTCCCCCTTCGTCAACAGCCGCACCCTCCTCCTCAAGCCCTTCACCCGCGGTCTCTCTCTTGGGGCGAAGCCCGCCTTTTACGCCTTTCCGCCGCGAGGCGCAGGGTTTAACAGGGGGTTCGCTAAACGAGCGTTCTCCGGCGGTGATGATCAACGCCTACGCCGAGCTGCGAGGCTCGGCGGGCTTCCTGAGCCGCTTACCCAAGCGCGGCGCCTAGGTACTCTTCGGGCGTCAAGACCTCGAAGGAGCGCCTCGACCCGAAGTGGGACTTGTTCCACGTGAGAAGCCCCTCCGCGCGCTGGACAGCCAGCATGTCCGTGTCGAGCGCGATCAAGCTCTCGCTCTCACTTTCCTCACCACCTCATCGACGCTGTCCGTCCCGAAGAACTCGAGGATGCGCCTTCTCGCCTCGTCCACGTCGATCTCGAAAGGGGTTCCGGGCTCGAAGTCCCGTTCGAGAAGCCCTTCAGTGTACAGCCGCGCGAGCGACGCGACGCTGCCGGCGGCCCCCGAGTACGCTAAGAGCAGCCTTCGGATGCCCTCCGCCACCGCCTCGCTCCTAGACTTGAAGTAGCCGGCAGCTACCAGCTTGTCCAGCTCCTTCACCAGAGTCTCTGGCACCCGAACCTGAAGCAGTACTGTTTTACGCACACCAGTATGATCTTCTCATGCTCAGTATTTAAACTTCTTCTCAGGCGCAGGCGGCAATGGGGCTTGAAGGGTGAGCCTGGGAGCAGACGTGCGGTCAACTCTATGCAGCGTGAGCGTTTCGTGAATTTCAGCCTCCGTTACCCGCCTCCAAGCGCTGCGAGGGCTTCAGGCTGGTTAGCCGCCTCGCCCTAGCCAGCGCCCCGAAGTCGATCCTCCTCCCGCCCTTCTGCAGGATAAAGCCCTCCGATGCGATCCTCTCGGCGGCTCTCGCGACCAGATCCTCCAAGCCCAGCTCGTCGTAGAGCGCTAGGTATCCGGCGAGGAGCCCGGAGGCGACGCCGCCCGGCTTCATGTTCTCCTCGAGCGCCTCCTCGTCGAGCACGAGCACGTCCGCGGGCTTCCTCGTGCGCCCCCTCAGGAGCCTAGCGACCTCGACCTCGAGCTCCGCCTTCTCCCGCGCGCTCTCTAGCCTATCGACGAGAACGAGGACGTCGAGGTCCCTCGCCCTCGAGGGGTCGTAGGCGCTGCTGCCGAACACGACGAGGGAGCGCAGCCTCTTCCCCCTAGCCTCGAGCAGCCTCTTCACCGCCGACAATTCCTCGCCGCCTAAGATACTCCCCCACCGCTTTGAGAGCCCTCTCGGCCAGGTATAAACCCCTCTCGGCAACCTCCCTCGTGACGATTTCGGAGGGGCTCACGACCTCGCCCCTCAGCACGAAGGGGTACCTGGCCCTCGTGTAGTACTCCATGAGGTACTCGAGCGCCCCCACCACGTCGTCGAGCTCCGGGCTCCACTCGCCCTCGAAAGCTTCCACGAACGCGCTGATCAGCTCCGGGCCGTGGTTGAGCACCACCCTCCTCCTCGCCTCGAGCATCGCCTTCGCGCCTTTCTCGACGCACTGCTGAGCGTAGAAGACGGCTTGGGGGTAGTCGCCCGCCTCGAAGGCCCTTCTAGCCCTCGCGAGATCGAGCGCCGCCTCCTCGAAGTACTTCCTCGCGAACTTCTCGAAGAGGCTCATCTCCCATACGGTGCGGCGGGCGAGCTAATCTCTGTTGCGCTCACCTGAGGTCTTGCCCTAAGATGTCTGTTTCAAGCAGTTTCTAGCCTCGTCTCCCGTAACGTGGGCAATTATCTCTCCGTTCTCAAATCGCGTAAGCGTGGAGATGGCGTCCTCCAGCTCTTTCGGCACATAATGCGTTGCGACGAGTATGGTTTTTCCGCTCTCCGCGAGCTCCCTGAGCTTTCTTGAAACAAGCCGCACGGCCTCCCTGTCTAGCAACGTAAACGGTTCGTCTAGTACGTAGACCTCAGCCTCGAATCCGAGCGCGAGCAGCAGTAGCAGCCGCTTCGCCATTCCGCTAGAGTACGTGAAAGGTAAACGATGCCAGTAAGCGGTAACTCCCAACTCCTCCGCGACACTTCTCAGCAATATTGAACCTCTCATCGAAGCCAGTCTTTCGATGAAAGTTTCACCGGACACCCACCAAGGTAGCGGCAACCCTTCAAACGCGAACGAAAGCTTAGCGGACAGCTTAGCGTAATCGCGCCAGGGGTCGAGGCCGAGCACGCGCACGAGCCCGCTCGTGGGCTTCAGCATCCCGACCGCGAGCTTGAGGAACGTCGTCTTCCCCGACCCGTTGGGGCCGAGGAGCAGGTGCAAACCCCCGCCCAGCTTCAAGCTCACGTCTCTCAAAGCCCACGTGAAGCCGAAGCGCTTCGAAAGGTTCTCGACGACCACTACCTCCACTTCACCTCACCCTTCAACCGGTACCAAAGTACGGTGAAAATCGCGCAGAGGAGGGAGGCCGCGAGGCGCGGCAGCAGCACTGAGCGTTCAACGCTGAAGAAGCTGACACCTCCTGTCGTCGGCAGGAAAAGGAGCGCAGCGTGCATGTAGAGGTACCTCGCTGATAAAAGGCTCCAGCGCTCCTCGATAACGTATAGTTCGAGAAATACTAGGATTAGGTAATAAAGTGGCCTCTTAACGACAACAGCTAGAGCGGAAAGAATAGGGAAAAGGTACGTTGCGTAAGCCGCTAGGCTTACGGCGAGCAGCGCGGCGAAGCGCCAGCCCTGTAGCAATAGTGAAGCGCGCGTATCCCAAGAAAGGATGACCGCCAGCTTCGCGCCGACAAGGGGTGACAGGAAGAGCGCTAACGACGCCAACCACTTAGCCGCGTAAGCTTCCAGCCGACCCGTACCGCCCGCGTACCTTACGTAGGACAACCCCTCTCCCTCTTCGAGAGAGAAGAGGAGAGCGACGATCAAGGCCAAGTGCATTGTAGCTACCATAGGCTCCAGCACGCTAAACGCCGTCCCCACAAGGAGAGCCCAAGCCCCCTCGCTCGGAGATGAAGCCCACAGGGGGTTGCTGATAACGTTCACGCGGAACCTGTCGTAGAGGAGCAAGTAGAGGAAGAAGAGGGCCGCCGATGCCGCCCAAAGGTTGAAGAAAGAAATATACCACTTCACAAGCTCAAAGAATCTCCTTGTACCTCTTCGCGGCATAGAGACCCACCACGAGCAGCAGCACACACCCCACGATGGCTTCGTAAAGGTAAAGCCTCGCGTAACCGACCTTACCACCCTTCCCGACCCTCGCTTCCACTTGCAGGTTATAGTCACCGCGAGCTTCAAACCTCACCTCAAGCTCCATCGAGTACACTCCGCCCATGCTGGCCGTAAACGTCGGTAACGCGGGCTCGCCGAGCCCCTCGTATTCGTAGCTAACTCCGCTGGAGACATGAACTATTTTCAACCGGTAGCTCGTAACCTCGCAGCCCGATGATCGAATGTCGAAGTAAACCGTGTCGTTCACGTGAATGAGCGCTAGAAACGTCTCCCGTACAACGCGCTCGCCGACGCCGCTACCGTACTCAACTATCCCTCCCCTCTCGCTCAGCCAGAACTCGCGCGGAGGCGGGCTCGACGCGTGGCTTAGGAACACGAGCGGCACGAGGAGGAGCGAGAGCGACAGCAGCAGCGACGCTTGGAGTCTCACGCTCTCCGCCCCGACGTCCGCCGCGGCGGTAGGAAAGCGAGCGCTAAAGCCGCAACAGCAACTGCAGCGCTTACTGCCAAGTGCAGGCGTTCGTCAGCTCGGCCAGGACCGCCGAGCTCGGGGAGCTCAAGAACCGCGTTTGTCTCAATGAGTCTCATCTCAGTGCGGTGGGGGAGGAAGGTTAAGCTCACATTGATGTACCGATCCGATAAGTAATTTGAAAGATGTGCTGGAGGTAGACACGTTCTCCCGATGCAGCTGGCGCTGAGCAGGAGACCCGTCCTTTTATCGTAAACGAGCCTTAACGGCACGAAGGGTACTGCCACGTGTTCTGACCCAGCGTATTCGACTAGGATAAATGTTGAGCTGAATTTCCCAGTGTAAGCGAGCTCGACGAGCCGCCAAGGCTTGTGGGAGAGGTTTGTAAAAATGCGTTTTATAGAGCCACAATCTATATCTGTAGTTCTATTACCGAAATCTACAGCTTTGCAACCGAACACCCTCCACCTCTCAGCAAGGTAGCCTACATCTCTAGCAGTTGCACCGTAAAACCTTATGCGCAGAATACCTGGATGCGCGAGGCCAATTGCTGTCCTTTCTTTTCCCACTTTCGCTCGTCGGATTTGATAATCAACAGAACCGGTAAGGTTAAAGTTTATATAAAGTAATATTGACATCGAGAAGTTTTGAGAATCTAATATAAATACGCCACTATGCAAGATCCCGCCCATTATGAGAGTCTTGTTAAGCTGAAGATCCTTGGGGTTAAGCCAGAAGATCCACTCACCTAGCTTCCTTCCCGTTTCGTAATCTGTAACGTCGTTGTTTGTTAAATTTACTAGCAAAAGCTTTGTGATGTAAAATCGAGATGCATCCAAAACCTTTTTCCCACCACGCTCTTCCATACTAATCTCCTTTCTTGCCAGTCTTTTTAAGATCTCGCAGTGCTCGCCTTCGCAAAGTATCGAGGCATTGAATAGCGTTATTGTGTAATTTATAAGGCAGACATTACCTTTTACCTCCACAACGTTCACTTCCACAAACACCTTGTCGGCGCCTCCCCTGCCTATTCCGTGGAATAGGATAGAAGGAACTTTCCCGAACAACTCATTCAATTCTTTAGTTAATGAATCTATTGAAAATTGCTCCGTTTCGCTCGTTGCTTCTCTATCTACATCTACAATAGTGATCTCATATTTTAGGTATAAACCCTGCTGCGGCTGCGCTAAAGCGCAAGCGGAGAGAATCAATGCAAAATTCATAAATAATATCGTAATAAAAAATTTATTTTTAATCATTTTCTTACCTCAGCAAGAGCAGTAGCCTTGCAGGAATGCTATGACATACGCGTAGAAGTTTGGATCAAGGTACCAGTAAGCATCCGAGGAAATCCAGTCTCCAGCCTCCCCCACATCCCATCTTATAGTAGCCTTTCCAGTACAACTGCACACAGGACCACGCGTGTAACCTTTACCTGTTCTAGAGATAACGCAGACTGCAGATTCTGTTTCCCCGCGAGCATACCCGTAGGAGTTAGCGCTCGATGTTCCATATATTTCGGCTATAGCAGTAATGTAGTAAGGCTGCTCGGACCTGTAACGTGTGTAGGAGCAAGTTACAGCGAGCGCGAGGGGCACGAGCGCTAAGGCGGTTGCAGCGATTGCTGCCGCGATCCTTAGCCTTTTCATACACATCTCACCTTATAATGGACCAGCTAGCTATTTATTTTTTTTTTCAGAGCTAAAAGTTTCAGACCTCCTAAGCATCTTTAATTAACAGCCATAACCTCTAAGAACTCCCTAGCGCACGCTGTGGAATTTCTAAACTTCAATTACTTCTGATCGCCAGCTCGCCGCCCACGTAGGTCGCTAGGACTCTGACGTTCCTCAGCTCCCTCGCGGGCGCGCTGAGCGGGTCCCTGTCCACGATCACGAAGTCCGCCGGGTAGCCGGCGCTCAGCCTGCCCGAGCGCTCGCCCAGCAGCTTGGGGGCGGTCTCGGTGTAGCAGCGGATCGCCTCCGCGGGGGTCAGCGCCTCGCGCGCCGTCAGCTCGGCGATCTCCAACCCCTCCAGGGAGCCGCGCGCCACGGCGGCGTACACGCCCTCGAACGGGTTGCACGGCTCGACGGGCGCGTCGGAGGAAAAGGAGAGGCCGATCCCCCTCTCGAGGAAGCTCCTGAATGGGTAGGCCCACCGGGCCCTCTCGCGGCCCAGCCTGGAGACGATCCACCAGTCGCTGACCACGAAGCGCGGCTGGGCGCTAACCCAGAGGCCGAGCTCCGCCAGCTCGTCGAGGAGGTCCGGCGGAGCCAGCGAGGCGTGCTCCACCCTTAGACGCGCGCCCGAGGCTTTAGCGGCGGCGAGGACCTCCTCGAGCGCCCTGTCGCCGATCGCGTGGACTGCAAGCTGGAGGCCGGCCCTTCCAGCCTTCTCGAGCAGTCGCGATAGCGCCCCCCTGTCCGCGAGCAGGACGCCCGCGTTGCCGGGGTCGTCGGAGTAGGGTTCGCGCAGCGCCGCCGTCCGCGCGCCGAAGCTGCCGTCGGCGATCACCTTCAAGCCGACCACCTTCAGCGTCCCCCAGCTCTCGGGCTTAGGTTCGGGGACTTCGGGGTCGAGGTAGGCTCTCACCCTCAGCTTGAGCTTACCTGAACGTGCGAGACTCCGCAGAGCCTCCAGCTCCTCGGAAGTCACTGACATCGCGTGGACACAGGTGACGCCGCTCGACAGCATCGCCCTCTCCGCCTCCCTCACCAGCTCATCGGCGCTGCCCTTTTGCGCGGCCGATAGGATTGACTGCACGGCGGCTTCCTTCAGCACACCGGTCACTTTTCCGCCGACCTTTTCGATGCTGCCGCCGGGAGGGTCGGGCGTGGAGTCTGTGATGCCAGCGAGCGAGAGGGCGAGCGTGTTGGCGACGGCGGCGTGACCGCAGACGCGCACTAGCAGCACGGGGTTCTTCGGAGCCGCTTCGTCGAGGTCCCAGCGCGTCGGCCAGCGTCCCTCCTCGAACAACTCTTGGTCCCAACCCCTGCCAACGACCCACTCGCCGGGCCCTAGCTCTTTCACCCTCTCGGCGACCCTGCGCTTCAGCTCCTTGATCGAGCGCACCCCCCTCAGGTCGAGCGTCCTCAGCGCGAGGCCCAAGCTGGCGAGGTGCGCGTGCGAGTCGGTGAAACCCGGCAGCACCACCCCCTCCCCGACCTCGACGACTTTTGCGCCGGATCCAGCCCGCTCCTCCGGGTGGGGTCCGAGGTACGCCACTCGCCCCTCCTCGACCACCATCCCGTCGTGCCAGATCGGCTGCCCGCTCCCGTCGAAGCCCTCCAGCACCCTGCCGACAACGGCTAGGGTCC
>JAPWTS010000042.1 GCA_028275925.1 Thermofilales archaeon | reverse complement strand
CATCTCCGCGTCTTGCCTGTTTAGGATACCCTGCTCCCACAGTATGTAACCCACTTCAGAGTAAGCCCTCGGCCTCCTCCAGCCCAGCGCGGCGATCACCATCAGGCCTAGGTCGAGAAGCGCCTGGATGACAAGCTGGACGAGCCGCTCGATGCCCCTGTAACTCTTTTCGGTCTCAAGTTCCCCGAGGAGCTCCTCCACCAGCTCGACCTGTTTCCTAACCCTCTCCAGCGCATCCACGTGCAGCTAACGTCGCATCACATTTTAAGATTGCCGAGAGCCGCGCGACATTAAACGTCACTATTAAAGTTTTAATGCCTCAGCGCGCTTGCGCATCGCGAGCGCTAGGGCTCGCGGGAAGCCCGCCCCTCCCCCTCGTAAGCGCGCGCTTTACGCAAAACCTTTAAGCCCTTCACAGAACCCTCCTCCCCGGGCCGGTAGCTCAGCCGGGTAGAGCGACGGGCGCGGCGCGGACCGCGGTTGAGGCTCTTAACCCGTAGGTCCCGGGTTCGAGTCCCGGCCGGCCCGCCACCCTTCTTCGCTGCGCGCGAAAGGCTTATCACTACGGCCTCGGAAGGCTCCCTATGCCGAGCCACGGTTCGCTCACGAAAGCCGGGAAGGTTAGGAACGCTACGCCGAAGATACCGCCCAAGCCGAAGAAGAACTTGATCCCGAGGAGGAGGAACGAGAGGAACTACTTGAGGCGCATCGTCTACCCGGCGCGGCAGTCGGCCGCCGCCGAGTAGCGCGGGAAAACTAGAAATATCCAGCCCTATCCTGCGCGCGATGAGCGCTAGCGGGTACGGCGAGCTAGCTTCGCGGTTACTCGAGGGTTCCGGCGCCAGCGTTTTCGACGAGGTGGAGCTCGAGCGGGACGACGGCGTCGTCCTGCGCGGGGTGCTGCTGCCCCGCCCCCAGTACGGGGATCCCGACGTCCTGGTCCTGAAGCTTCCCAACGGCTACAACGTCGGCGTCGACTCGCGGCGGGTGAAGTCGATCAGGAGGGTGGGGCGCGCCGAGCCCCGGCTCGGCTCGCCGCCCCCGCAGCCGCCCCTCGAGAAGGGCCTGCCGCGCGTCCACTTCGTCGGGACGGGCGGCACGATAGCTTCGCGCATCGACTACGTTTCCGGCGCCGTCTACCCCCACTTCACGGCCGAGGACATCTACTCGATGATCCCGGAGCTCGAGAGCGTGGCGCTGGTGACGGCCGAGACGCTCTTCAACATATTCAGCGAGGACATGACCCCGCGGCACTGGGCGCTCCTCGCGGAGAGGGTGGCGAAGGTCTTCGAGAGCGAGGGGCCGAGCGGGGTCGTGGTGGCGCACGGTACGGACACGATGGGCTACACGGCCGCCGCGCTCGCCTTCGCGCTGCGCAGGCTCCCGGGGCCCGTGGTGCTCGTTGGCGCCCAGCGCTCCTCGGACAGGCCGTCGAGCGACTCGGCTACGAACGTGCTCGCGGCCGCGCTGACGGCGGTGAAGGCCCCCTTCGCCGAGTCGGTCGTGGCGATGCACGCGGGCCTCGACGACACGAAGTTCTACGTCCACAGGGGCGTTAGGGTGCGCAAGATGCACACGAGCAGGAGGGACGCGTTCAGGAGCGTGAACGCGGTGCCGCTGGCGAAGGTTGAGCTGCCCTCCCGGGAGCTGACGGTCTTCGCGAGGGAGTACATCCCGCGCTCGAGGGAGGGCGTGGTGCTCGAGAACGGCTTCGACGAGAGGGTCGCGCTCCTCAAGTTCTACCCGGGGATGGACCCCGAGATCCTCGACTTCCTCGTCGACAGGGGCTACCACGGCGTCGTCATCGAGGCCACGGGGCTCGGGCACGTCGGCGAGAGGCTGGTCCCCTCCGTGAGGAGGGCGGTGGAGGAGGGGGTCGCCGTGGTCGTAGCGTCGCAGTGCATATGGGGGCGAGTGAACTTGAACGTGTACAGGAGGGGGGTGGAGCTCCTTAAGGCCGGAGCGATACCGGTGGAGGACATGCTGCCGGAGACCGCCTTCGTGAAGCTCTCCTGGGTGCTCGCGCGCACGCGCGACTTGAGGGAGGTCGCGAGGCTGCTCCTGACGAACGTGGCGTACGAGATCGACAAGAGGTCGGAGGAGTGGTACTACCCGCCCCTCGACTACTTCGAGAGGTTCCTCGCGGGTGGTGCGCAGTGAGCGTGAGGGTCGGGCTGGAGATCCACCAGATGCTGGACACGAGGGAGAAGCTCTTCTGCTCGTGCCCGACGAGCCTGAGGAGGGACGAGCCGCACTTCAGGTTCCGCAGGTGGCTGCGGCTGGCGAGGAGCGAGCTGGGGGAGCTCGACCCCGCCGCGCTCTTCGAGTACGCGAAGGGGAGGAGCTACCTCTACGAGTCTTACATCGACGCCACGTGCCTCGTCGAGATGGACGAGGAGCCGCCCCACCCGCTGAACGCGGAGGCGCTGGAGACCGCCCTGATCGTGTGCATGATGCTCAACTGCAAGGTGGTGGACGAGGTGCACGTGATGAGGAAGATCGTCATCGACGGGTCCAACACGACCGGGTTCCAGCGCACCGCGCTCATCGGCTTCGACGGGTACGTCGAGGTCGAGGGGAAGAGGGTGCCGATCGCCACGGTATGCCTCGAGGAGGACGCCGCCAGGAAGATCGAGGAGAGGGGTTCGGAGGTCGTCTACAGGCTCGACCGCCTCGGCATACCCCTGGTGGAGATCGCGACCGGCCCCACGATCTCGAGCCCGGAGGAGGCGGGCGCCGTGGCGCTGAAGATCGGCCAGCTCCTGAGGGCGACGGGGAGGGTGAAGAGGGGGCTGGGGACGATCCGCCAGGACCTCAACATCTCCGTCGAGGGGGGCGCGAGGGTCGAGGTGAAGGGGGTCCAGGAGCTGGAGCTGATCCCTAAGGTCGTCGAGCTGGAGGTGCAGAGGCAGAGGGCGCTCCTCGAGATCAGGGACGAGCTGAGGAGGAGGGGCGTCGCGCGCGAGCAGATCGAGGCGAAGCCGGTCGACGTGACGGACGTGTTCAGGGACACGGGCTCGCGCATCGCGAAGAAGGCGCTGGCCGCCGGCGGGGTCGCGCTCGCCGTGAAGCTGCCGGGCTTCGCCGGCCTGCTCGGCCGCGAGCTGCAGCCGGGCCGGAGGCTCGGGACCGAGATGGCGGACAGGGCCCGCTACTGGGCCGAGGTGGGGGGCATCTTCCACAGCGACGAGCTGCCCGGCTACGGCATCAGCGAGGGCGAGGTGAGCGAGGTGCGGAAGCTGCTCGGCTGCGGGGAGCTCGACGCCTTCGTCCTCGTCTTCGAGGAGCGGCGGAAGGCGGAGAGGGCGGTGGAGGCGGTCGTCGAGAGGGCGCGCGAGGCCCTCGATGGGGTGCCGCCCGAGACGAGGGCCGCCAACCCGGACGGGACGACGAGGTTCATGCGGCCGATGCCGGGGAAGGCGCGGATGTACCCCGAGACCGACATCAGGCCGATAAGGGTGACCGCCGAGCTCCTGGAGCGGGTTAGGATGCTTCTGCCGGAGCCGCCGGAAGCGAAGTACGAGAGGTTCGTGAAGGTCTACGGCCTGAGCCCCGAGCTCGCCGGGAAGGTGCTGCGCTCCTACAGGCTCGACCTCTTCGAGAGGATCGTCGAGGCGACGGGCGCGCCGCCCCAGCTCGTGGCGTCCACGCTGGAGGACACGCTGGTCGAGCTGAGGAGGGAGGGCGTCCCGGTCCAGAACATCACCGACGAGCACCTTTTCGCGCTGTTCGACCTGCTCGCCAAAGGCGGGATGGTGAAGGAGGCGATCCCGCCCGTCCTCAAGCTCCTCGCCGAGAAGCCCGAGCTCAGCCCGGCGGAGGCGGTGAAGCAGCTCGGCTTAACGCCGCTGAGCCCGGAGGAGGCGAGGGAGGCGGTCAGGAGGATCCTGAAGCGGATGGAGGGCGTGATCAGGGAGAGGGGCGAGGCGGCCTTCGGCCCCGCGATGGGGGCTGTGATGCGGGAGCTGCGCGGCCGCGTCGACGGCGCGCTCCTCAGCCGGATAGTGAAGGAGGAGCTGGCGAGGGTCGCGGCGGGAGGCTAGCGCCGGGCTAGCCCCGCGCGCCCGAGCCGGCGCAGGAGCGCTTCCGACGCGGCGCGGAGCGGGTGGACCAGCTCGCTGAGCGAGGGCGCGTAGGCGAGCTCGAGGCTGCAGAGGTCCTCCACCGTGAAGCCCCCTGTTACCGCCGCGGCTGCGAGGTTCAGCGCCCCCAGCGCGTCGCCCTCGCCGGCCACCTGCGCGCCGAGGACCCTCCCGCTATCGCCGTCGGCCACGAGCTTCACCGTCAAGAGCCTGGAGTCGGGGTAGAGCGCCGGCTTGTCGCGAACCGCGACCGTCGCCGAGAGCGCGTTGAAGCCCGCTTCCCGAGCTTCGGTCTCGGTCAGGCCGGTGGCGCCGAACTTGAACCCACCGATGTTGGCCACCCAGCTGCGGAGGACGCCGCGGAGCCTGGCTTCGCCCCCAGCCGCGTTGATCCCAGCCACGCGCCCGGTCAGGTACGCGGTGCTCGCGAAGGGGCTGAGGATCGGCCTCCCCGTGAGGAGCTCCCGCACCTCCGCCACGCCCCCAGCCGCGTAGACGCAGCCGGTGCTCGTCGCCATCCTCTCGTCAACCCTCACGCCGCCGGTCGCGCCGATCTCCAGTCCCATCCGCCTAGCGAGCTCGCTGTTCGCCCTCACGCCCGTGGCTATCACCACGAACCCGGCCTCGAGCACTCTGCCGCTCCCCGTTACGACCCGCTTAGCTCCCGCCTCCCCGCTGATCTCGGTCGCGGCGTCCCCGAGCACGAGCGCGACCCCCTCCGCCTCCAACCTCTTCTCCACCTCGCGCGCTACGTCGGAGTCGAGCTCGCCAGGCAGCAGGTGGGGGGAGAGCTCTAGTAGAGCCACCTTAACGCCCCTCCGCGCCAGGGCGTGCGCCAGCTCGACCCCCAGCGCGCTGCCGCCGACGACCACGGCGGAGGGGTGCTTCCCCGCCGCTTCCGCGATCGCCTCCGCGTCCTCCAGCGTCTTCACAGCGAAAACCCCGCGGCTGTCCTCGATCCTCAGGCCGCGCGGGACGGAGGGCTTCGAGCCGGTCGCGAGCACGAGAGCGTCGAACTCCAGCTTGAGCTTCCCGCCGCTCCGGAGGTCGCGCGCGTGCACGACCCTGCCGCCCACATCCACGTCCTCGACGAGGGTGGAGGTCCGAACCTCGAGACCGGTCGCGAGCGGAGGCTCCCCGACCAGCGAGCTCAGCTCCACAAGCCCCGCCACCGCGTCGGGGATGGAGCACGGGTGGTACACCGCGTACCTCCTCTTCTCGAGCACGACGACTTTGGAGCGCTCGTTAACGCTTTTAGCGTGAGTGGCTGCCGCAAGACCCGCCGCTCCGCAGCCCACGACGACGATTCGCACCGGCCCCGCCATGCGCGGCACCCCATCGTGCAACGCGCGCGGTATTAAAAGTAGGGTTCGGCCCCGTGCGGAGGCGACGAGTTGAACCGGGCGCGCGAGCGCGGCCTGCACGCACGTGCCGGAGGTAAGTCGGCTTAGCGCCTTTTGGGCCTCCCCTCTTTCCTCTCGGCCTCGGCGTACAACCGCTTCAGCTGGAGCGCCACCTTCCTCAGAACCACCGTCTTCTTCTCGCCCGTCCGGACCAGGACCCTGCCGCTGCTCTCGAACCAGCAGGCCGGGTGCTTGGCGTTGGGGTCCAGCTCCGCGTCGTAGCCGGCAGCCTTCGCCGCTTTGAGAACCGCCTCGGCGGTAACCCCCTTCACGGCGAGGTGGGCCGGCACCCTCCTACCCCCGCTCCTGCTCTTGCCAGCTTCGAAGTAAACGGGCCACAGGACCAGCGGCCTACGCTCCTCCCCACTCACGGGTGGAGGAGGGGCGCGCCTTTTAAAGGGCGCCGCCCGCGCTTGAGCTCTGGCAGAGCCCCCGCGCGCCCCGGTTTCCCTCGAGGCGCTCACTGCCGCGAGGGGCTGCGCGGGCGGTCCGATCCGAAACGCCTCCCGAGCGCCCAGCCGCGGAAGTGCTCCCAACCTCTCGGTTCCACGCCGCCGTACCCCTCGAGCACGACGCCCCTCCCCTCCTCCACCCTGCCGATCCTCCACACCCTCTGGCCGTGCTTCTCGGCGAGCTGGAGAACCGCGTCGGGGTCCCTCGTGGTGAAAACGAAGTTGTACTCTTCCCCCCCGAAGTAGAGGGCCAGCTCCAGGGGGTCGCGCCCCCAGCGCTCCGCGCAGGCGAGGAGGGTCGCGCTCAGGGGCAGCCGCTCAACCACCAGCTTCACGCCGCTCGCTTCGGCGAGGTAGTGGAGCGTGAGCGCCAACCCGTCGCTGTCGTCGATCGAGGCTGTTGCGAGCCTCGAGACTTCGAGCCAGAACTCCGGCTTAGTGAGCTTGGGCCTGTACGCGAGCTCGATCGCCTCCTCGACCCCCTCGCAGGGTTCGGCCCCCTCGAGCAGCACCGCGTAGGCGGCCGGCGTGGAGACCTCGTGCCCCGCCAGCATTAGCGCGTCGCCGGGCCTCGCGCCGGAGCGTGGCACGAGCCTCTCGGCCACCCCCGCTGCCGCCACGGCCACGTACAGGTGGTCGCTCGAGCCCGTGTCGCCGCCCCACACCCTGACCCCCAGCTCGTCGCACGCCTCCTCCACGCCGGCGAACAGCTCGTCGGCCGCGTCGAACGAGTCCTCCGGCAGGCCCACCCCCAGCAGCACGCCCAGCGGCTTCGCCCCCTTCACGAGAACGTCGCTCACCGCCGCTGTGACGGCCCTCCAGCCCACGTCCCTCATCGTCATGCCGGGGAGCCAGTCCGTCGTCTCGTCGAAGACGTCCACCTTGAGCACGATCTTGCCGCTGAGCTCGACCGCCTGCGCGTCATCGAGCCACAGCAGCTCGCGGGGGTCGCGCTTGAAGACCCTCCACGCCCTCTCGATCAGCTCCCTCTCGCCCACGGGCCGGTGCGGCAGAGCGGCAGAAAAAGCAACCGCTCAGCCGGAGCCCCCGTTACCGTCCCGAGCCGCGAGCCCCCTTTTGATCTCGTCCAACCCCACGAAGACCGCGCTCCCGACAACCAGTAGGGGCACCTTCGAGGTCCCGTACTCGAAGAGGAGCCAGCCGCGGAGCCCGTTCCCGCTCACGTCGACCCTCTTGAACCTAAGGCCACGCTTCTCGAGCTCAGCCTCCGCTGCCTTCGACTCCTCGCCGCCGTCCACGAAGAGCACGATCTCCTCCACCGCCCCACCCCGAGCTCTGTACGGGCTCCCGCCGAATTCTGGGTGACCCACGAGACCACCCGGTATGCAGAGGGTGGTGGCCCCCGTAATACCTTCCGGGGATATAGGTGGGCGAAAGTATTGGAACCCGCGCGCTGGGCATTTAAGCTCCCCCGCCGCCCCCCGCCGCGTGATAGTTTTCGCCACCGGGATCAGCGGCAGCGGCAGGCTCGACTACGTGGAGGCGGCGGCCGCGGAGAGCGGGGGGAGGCTCAAGGTCGTCGACGTGGGCAGGAGGATGTTCGAGAAGAGCGCGGAGCTCGGGATACAGATACCCGAGGGCAAGATACTGGACATGGACCCCTTCGCGCTCGACTACCTGCGGGCGGTGACCTTCGAGGAGCTCTTGAAGGAGGCGGAGCGGTACAGGGGGCCCGACAGCCCCGAGGACCTCGTGATCAGCACCCACGTTTGCTTCCGGTGGAAGAAGCACCTGGTCCCCGCCTTCAACCTGTACTACCTCAACCGGATCGACCCCGACGTTTACGTGACGATCGTCGATAACGCGCACGCGATAAAGGCGAGGCTGGAGAGGACCCAGTGGAGGGGTAGGCTGAAGCTGAAGGACATCCTCGTCTGGAGGGACGAGGAGACCTTCATCACGGAGATCCTCGCCGCGTACAGGCGGAAGCCCTTCTACATAATCGCGAGGCGCGAGCCGCCGAGCCTGCTCCTCGACATACTCTACCGCGTCGAGAAGAGGAGGCTGAGGGGGGAGGAGCCGGCCCTCAAGGCTTACCTCAGCTACCCGATCACGCACGTGCTGAGCGAGCCCGAGCACTTCAAGATGAAGGACGAGGTGAAGGAGGCGCTCCGCAGGGCGGGCGTCATCGTGTTCGACCCCATCACCATAGACGAAGCCGCGCTCGTGGGCTTGGCGGAGAGCGCCCAGCGGGGCGGCGCCGACAGCTTCGAGGTGGAGGCGGACGGGTACCGCCTGAAGCTGGACGTCCAGGAGGTCTTGGACGCGAGGGGCGACATCATCGACCAGATCGTCGCCAGGGACTACAAGCTGATCGACCAGTCCGACGTGATAGTGGTCTTCTACCCGACGACCGCGGTCTCGCCCGGCGTCCTCAACGAGATCCACTACGGCTTCACGCACAACAAGGACGTGTACGCGATCTTCCCGCACGAGGTGCGGAGCCCGTTCTTCGAGTACTACACCACCCGCGTCTTCAGGAGCCACGAGGAGCTCATCGAGCACCTCGCCGCGTCGGGCAAGCTCAAGCGGTAGCGCGGCGCGCGTCGCGGGCGCTCCGGATTATCTCGATGAGGTAGCCCTCCTCGCCCGGCAACCCCTCGAACGCCAGCTCGCCGTCGACGTAGAGGAGCGGGTACTCGGAATCCTCCTCCGCGAACCCCACCTCGACCTCCTCGCCCAGCTCGCTCTCGAGGAACTCCCTCAGCTCGTTCAGCCACGTTAAGAGCGTGCGCGCGTGGTAGTCGCCCCTCCTCCCGCGGACCTCGACCCTGACCACGCGCGGCGGTTCGCGCGGGGGTTTAAGTAGCGCGCGCTGCCGCTTCCGGCTAATCCTCGAGCCCCCACTTCAGCGCGCCTTTCAGGGCGACGGCTGAGAGCAGGAGCCAAGCCGCGGCGAGCCCTAAGGCTGCAGCGGGGTCGAGGCACGCCTCCGCCGCGCCGGTGGCCAGCCTCGCCAGCTCGGCGAGCGGAGTCGTGGGGGAGGCCAGCGCTAGAAGCCTCAGCGGTTGCGGCAGCGCGCTCATCGGGTAGTATACCGGCGGCAGGATGGTCGTGAGGGAGTAGAGCGGGTTGGTCACCGCCGAGATGTTCATCGGGTTCCTAATCCTCAGCACCACGGCCAGCGCCAGGAAGCTGCCCAGGGCGAGCGCGGCGAGAGCGATCGCCGAGAGAGCGAGGAGCGGCGCGGGCGGGACGCCGAGCAGCAGCGCGGCGGCAAGGGGCACAGCCACGTCGGCGGCGAGGAACGGGACCTGCCCCCAAACCACGCCAGCGTAGTACTCCGCCAGGCTCAATGGGGACGCGACGTGGAACTCGTACTGCTTCGACAGCTTGTGCCAGCCCACCATCTGGCCTATCACGTCTAAGCCGATGCCCCACGCCCCAGCGATCGCCGAAACTACGATGATGTGCTTCAGGGCGGCCAGCCCGCCCCACGCGATCGCTACCACGGCGAACCCGAGCAGGTACATCAGCGACTGCGCCAGCCACATCCACTGCCTCTTCCAGAACAGGAGCTCTGCGTACGCCACCCCGAACACCCTCCAGAAGGCTCTCACGCCGCACCACCCCCTAGGAGCAGGATGAAGGCGTCCTCCAGCCCGACGGAGCCGGCCGCGAGCAGCTGCGAGGGGTCCTCGAGCCCTCCCACGAACCCGTCGAACTCCGACCTGCTTCGGAAGTAGACGATGAGCCTGTCCCCCAGGTCCACGGCGTGGTCGAGCGCCGGCGGAGCCGGCTTGCGCACCACCGCCCTGTAGGCGAAGGGGACCTTGGACACGAGGTCGCGCGGCGACCCCTCGTAGAGCGCTCGGCCCTCCTTCACGATCACGACCTTGTCCGCGGTGGCCTCGGCCTCGCCCATGTCGTGCGTCGTCAAAATTATGCATGCTCCCGACCGCACCCGCTCCCTCAACGCCCTCCACACCTCCCTCCTCGCCTCCACGTCGATCCCGCTCGTCGGCTCGTCGAGGAAGAGCACCTCCGCCTCCGACGCGAGCGCCGCCGCCACGATCGCCCTCCGCACCTGGCCGCCGCTCAGCTGCCTGAGGGGCCTGTCCGCTTGCGAGAGCCCCAGCGCGTCCAACCACTCGCGAGCGCGCCTCCTCGCCTCCCGGTGAGAGAAGCCGCGGCACATCAGGACGCTGACCACGTACTCGGAGGGGGTGAGGTCCCAGTAAACCCCGTAGTCCTGAGGGACGTAGTAGATCCGCTTCCTCACTTCCCTGTACTCGCGGACCACGTCGAAACCCAGCACCTCGGCCCTTCCACCATCCGGCTTGAGGTTCGTCGTCATGATCTTGACGGCCGTCGTCTTGCCGGCGCCGTTTGGGCCGGCTAGAACCACCAGCTCCCCCTTCCGGGCGGCGAAGCTCAAGCCGCGCAGCGCCTCCACGGCGCCGAACCTCTTCGCGAGCCCGTCGGCCAGCACGGCCACCGCCATCACTACCCCCCAGCAGGAGCCTATATATAAACTTCCCCTTATACAAGGGAAAGTTTATATATAGCGGGCAAGATGGGCTCGCGATGGGATGGGGGAAGGTGAGGAGAAGGATGAGATCGGGGGGCTGGCCGAGGTGTTGCGCATGCTGGCGAACCCGATCCGTTTGAAGATGCTGGCGTACATCGCGGTCAGGCCGAGGCACGCGTACGAGCTCTCGAAGAAGCTGGGCCTCTCCTACCCCTTAACGCACATGCACTTGAGGGCTCTGGAGCGGCTCGGACTCGTGGAGAGCGAAGTGGTCGAGGAGGCGAGGGCGAAGCGCGTGTACAAGCTGAAGGACTTCCGGATCGTGATATCGCCTGAGGAGCTGAGGAAGCTGGGTGAGAAGCTTGAGAGCGGCTAGCCTGCTCGGCGTCCTACTGGCGCTCGGCGCCTTGGCGGTGGCGGCTCTGCTCGCGGTGTACGTGCCGCTGAAGCTGCTGAGCATGGTCAGCGAGCGGAAGCTGGACTCGCTCACCGCCGGCATCTTCGCTCCTTTGAGCATCGCCGCCGGTGGTGTGATCGCGTTCTTCGCGATCGTCATAGGGTACGCGCTGGTCGCTGAGGAGCTTGAAGGCGAGAGGGTGAGCGAGGACGCGGCGCGGCGCCGCGAGCTAGAGGAGGGGTTGACCGCTTATAGGGCGAGGCAGAGGGCGATGCTCGAGGAGCTGGATGAGGTGAGGAAGCTGCTCGAGGAGATAAGGGATCTGCTCAAGGAGGGGGTGGGAGCGTGAGCCGGGAGCTCAAGTACGTGGACTTGAGCGACGAGGAGGTTGAGCAGCTCATCCTCCAGCGCTTGAGGGAGATAAGGAAGCTGCTCGAGGAGATACGCGACATCCTGAGGAAGGCGGGGGGCTATGAGTGAGCTCTTCGACCGCTACTACGAGGCGCTGAGGAAGCCGAAGGTCGCGGGCGGGGCGGCGAGGATCAGCGGGGCGGGGAGGTTGGCGGGCGGCAGGTACGAGAGCGTCGTGATCAGCGGCGCCGGGAGCGTTGAGGGCGATCTGGAGGCTGGGGAGGTGAAGTGCGCCGGCGCAACCAGCTTCCGCGGCAGCGTGACCGCCGTCCGGGTCTCGCTCGCCGGCGCGACGAAGGTGGAGGGGAACCTGAGGGCCGAGCTCGTGAAGGCCGCGGGGAGCCTGCGCGTGGAGGGCAGGCTGGAGGGGGGCGAGGTGCGGGTGGCGGGCGCGCTCAAGGCTTCGAGCGTGAAGGGCAGGCTCGTGGAGCTGGCTGGGGCTTTCTCGGTGCGCGAGGGCGTCGAGGGCGAGGTGGTGGAGCTGAGGCTTTCCGACGACTCGAGAGCCGCCTACGTGAAGGGTGTGGAGGTGGCGGTGGAGAGGGCCAGAGGGGTGGTGGGGCGCGGTGGCCTATTCTCGCTGCTGCTCCGCAGGCGCCGGACACCGGTGTTTAAAGTCGACGCGATCGAGGCCGACCACGTCCTAGTGGACGACGTCGCGGTCGAGGGGGCGGTCAAGGCGAAGAGGGTCGAGCTGCGCGGTCGGGGGGAGGTGAGGGGGCCGGTCGAGGGCGAGGTCGTGAGGCGCTAGCGCAAAGGGTTTATCCCTCCACCGCGCTCTTTCAGCGTGACCGAGCCCTACCTCTTCCGCGTCGTCGTGCCGCGCCGCGACTACCAGCGGGTGGAGTGGCTCGCGGAGGTCCTGAGGGGGGAGGGCTTCGAGCTCCTCTGGGCGAAGGTCGACAGGTTGTTCGAGCAGCGGAGCGACCTCGACGCGGTCGAGATCGTCTTCGTGGCTAGGCTAGCCGCTAAAGCGAGGAGGGAGCTGGAGAGGAGGCTCGCGGCGAGCTTGAGGGGCAGCATCGGGTTCTTCGTCTCCCACCCGTACAAGCGCTAGGCGAGCAGCTCGGCGAGCAGCGCCTTCGCGTCCTCCAGCGTCCCCGCGTCCTTGAGCCTCACGATCAGGCGGTCGGGCGCCACGTACGTCAGCGAGTGGCCCTTGTAGTCGAACTTCGCCAGCGCGGCGCCTATCTTGATGGTCGCCTTCGCCCTCGCCTCCAGCCTCTTCAGCACCTCCTCCTCGCGCCCCTTCCTGATCATCGCTAGGAACGTGGCCGCGGACTGGCAGACCACCTCGACCTTCTCGACGAGCTCCGGGAGCGAGCTCACGGGCTTCCCGCGGCGGGGGGCTATTTAGCCCTCGCGCCCAGCGGCAAGCTTATACGCCGGCCGGATACAGCGCCGCATGCTCCTGAGCACCACGCACGCGCTCCCCGGCTACCGCGTCGCGAAGGTTCTCGGGATCGTCAACGGCATGAGCATCAGGACGCGGGGCATGCTCGGCAGGCTGCTCGCCGGGATCGAGGCGGCGCTCGGCGGCCGCGCCGAGTCCTACATCGTCGAGCTGAAGAAGGCTAGGGACGAGGCCCTCCAGGACCTGATCAGGGAGGCCTCCAGGCTGGGCGCGAACGCCGTCATCGGCATCGACTTCGAGACGAGCGAGGTCCTCGAGGGCTTCATCGTCGTGACCGCCACGGGCACAGCGGTGGTCGTGGAGCCCGAGCAAGCCCAAAAGAGCTAGCCGCGCGAAATGTTTTGCGGCGGGCGTATGATGGGATGGGCGGGGACGCGATACGCACGGAGAACCTCGTTAGGGTTTACCGGATCTTAGGAAAGGGTTTTTACGATCCGGGAGTTTTCTACGAGGCTCTCGGTAGCAGGTTCGCGTATGAAGTTTTCATGAAAGCTCTCTGAAGAAAGTGGACGTTTACGCGCTGAACGGCGTGAACCTCACTGTCAGGGAGGGCGAATTCGTCTGCCTGCTGGGCCCCAGCGCGCTATACCGTGAGCGCGGCGAGGAAGGCCCTGCTCAAAGGCGCTGCGCTCGGCGACGTCGCGGGCGAGCTGTTCGCGCTGACCCTTCAGGCGGCGGTGCTCATACCGGTCGGAGCAGCGCTCTTGGGTACTCCCTCTCCTTGGAGAGGCGGCGGGCGACCATGTACCAGCCCCCTACAGCCGTTTCGGCCGTGTGCCCTTAGCGCCCGTTGTTGGGGCTCGCGAGGCTTTAAATAGGGAGCAACGGCGGTGTAGCGCGCGCTAGCGACAGCAAAGACTCGCCGCAACCGATCATCAACAGAGGCAGTTTCAGCGGCAGCTTGCCTTTCGACCAAACGAAAGGGTGAACTCCGCTCGTTTCACCTCTACTATAAGTGCAGCGTGCTGGTCTAACAGTTCGTTCAATGCTATGTTGCATACTTTCAGTGAAGTGACCAAAAAAATAAAGGGGGGTGAGAATACGTATCAGGGGGACCCACATGCCTATGCTGAACAAGGCTCTCACTGCCATCGCGCTAGTTCTGCTATTAGCAGTCGTTACTGCTCCTGTGGCGCTAGTGCTAGCGGCCGTCTACGGAGTTCAAGTCTCATACTGGCAATACGTGTGGGTAGAGATTCAAACCGTGGAAGAAAACGGGCCGCCCGCAGGCTTTGTGAACGTCGTTGCATTCGAGCTGGCAGATGGTGGACCGAGGCTTATCTTTGAAGGGCGAACCGATGCAATGGGGTTCTTCAGGTTCGACGTGAAATTTTTGAAGAAGCTCATCGCCCAGCTGGAGGACGGAACGAAGATCTACGCGCCCATCAACCTCTGGGTGATCGCGTCGAGGGAGGACGGCCTGCTCGGCACCCTCACCCAACCCCTCAACATCACAGCGATGAAGCAGCCCAGCGACACGGTGAGGTTCAAGGTGCAGGTCAGGAAGATCGCGCAAGACAAAGCGGAGGGGAGCGCGGCAACCGCGAGCGGATGCGCCCTTCCGGTGCCTTACCTCGAAGAGGCATGGGCTTGGACGACGGTGCTTCAGTTTAGCACGTGGGACAACATTAGCGCTAAGTTCTACTACCCGATAGGAGTTCAGATAATGGTTCAAAGCAAAGAAAGGTATTGGTCCGAAACCACCTGCAGCTACCTCACTGGTTGGTCCGATGCTGGAGTCACCTTCGTAACTCTCGATCACGGTATTGGGGCAGCAGATTGGTTAAGGGGGAGAACGCTTTACACAATGAAATTCTATTTCAAATACTACTTTGTCAGAACATATACCAACATTCCTGGAGTGCTCGTAGAGAAGATCTACGCGGTAGATACGTACCCAGACCCAGTAGACTGTAGTTTGATCACTCAGAGTTGGGACGGTCGACTACCTGGATGGAGTTACTTTGCAACGGTCGATCAAAACATTGAAAGGTATATCGCTATCTCAGGTGGAGCTGCCCCCTCTTACACCTTTTCAGTGGGTGTATCGGTAACCTTCACCGGCGTCGGCGTCTCTGTTAGCTTGGGCGTGGGCAAAGCGCCTAATCCTACGGGTACTTTAACTATACGGGCTGGAACTTGGTTGCCTGGATATAAAGTTCGTGTGGAATCAAACGATGGAACCTTCGTAGTCACGCGCTGCAACTGGATTAGTCCATAAGAAAAAACTGATTCCAGAACTTTTCGCGTAGAGCGCCTGCTCGGCTCTGATCATCCGTTACCTCAACCAGCTCGCGTAGTGCTTTTCGCGAGGGTGGATACGCAACACCATCTTCTTTCTTCTTAGCAAAAATACCGTCCATCCCACCCCGTGACGCGCGGTTTTTCCATCTCAGCCGATACCGCAACCTGGATCGAAGGCTGAGCGTGGCCGCAAGTCTCTAGGCCGCGCGCTCGCCGAACACTCTGGACGCGGTCTCCTTGGCGACCCTCGTATTCCCATTTGTGGCTTGGGGGTACCGTTGTTGGGGCCCGCGAGGTTTTAAATAGGGAGTAACGGTGGTGCGGGAGAGTGATGAGGGGTACCAAAGCGGACCTGTGAAGAGTTGAACTCTAGGCTGACCGTCCAACCTTCTGCTCCGCCAGCCTGGCCCACACGATCATGGGTCCGGGCTCTCTGTTCGCCCACGCGTAGTAGGGGATCGCGGTGAACTCGACCTCCCTCGCGGGCATCTGGACTTCGCCGAGAGGGGCGTAGAGCTTCCCAGCCCACGCGCTCGTGTCGAGCGCGAGCGCCTTGCCCTTGACCGCGACCACCCCGCTGAGCAGGTCGGGCCTCCACTCGGCTTTCAGCGTCCCCGGCACGACCGCTAGGTCCCACACGTCGTGCTGGTTGTCGGCCTGCTCGAGGCAGTAGACGAGCGGCCCGTACATTATCGCCGCCCTGCCCGTGTTGCACGTGACGCGCGGGTGCGCTTCGACGAGCGCGGGGCCCATGTCGAACCTCACCCGGACCACGTCCCCCTCCCTCCACCTCCTCCGCACCTCGAAGTAAGAGCCGGGCTGCGCGGTTCCGAACCCCTCGCCGTTCACCTCGACGCGCGCGGGCTTGCTCCAGCCGGGCGCGCGCAGGAGCAGGGAGAACTCGTCGACGCCCTCGGGCCGCACCTCGACCTCGACGAGCCCGTCCCACGGGTAGC
>JAPWTS010000041.1 GCA_028275925.1 Thermofilales archaeon | reverse complement strand
TCGCCTACGTGATCGACGAGGAAAGGGGCATCGCCTTGACCCAGCAGGACGTCCGCAAGCTCCAACTCGCGATCGGCGCCGTCAAGCTCGCCGCGAAGTTCCTGATGGAGAGAGTGGGGGTCGGCCCAGGCGACCTGGAAAAAGTGATCGTGGCCGGCGACTTCGGCTACCACCTCGACGCGGAAAACGCGATGGAGGTCGGGCTGCTACCGAAGGTCGACGAAAGCGCTGTAGAGTACATAGGGAACGGCTCGCTGACCGGTGCCGAGCTCTACATGACCTCCCGGGACTACAGGAGTTTAGCCCTCGAGCTCGCCGCCAAGTGCAAAGTCCTCGACGTCCCCCGCGACACGCGCTCCTTCATCGCGGAGCTCAAGCTGGGGTGGTGAACCGCCGGCCGCCAGGATACTGGCCACGAGGCGCGCGGCTTCGCACGCGGCCTCCCGCACCCTCTCGCTGGGCGGACCCCCCAAGCCCAACCGCTCGACGCCAACTCCCACGACGGTGACGCTCTCGGGGCTCACCCCGGCCGCTTTGAGGAGCAGCTTGAGCGGCACGGTGTGCGTCGTCGCCAGGGGGAGGTCCTCGACCTGCGACAGCTTGACCACTCTAATGCCCGGCCCAGCGCCCATGAGGGCGTCCACGACCACCACGGTCTTGGGCTTGAGCTCCCTCAAGCGCCCGACGACGTTCTCCGGCGCGGTCCCCGCGTACAGCGCGGGGAGGCCGGCTCTCCTCAGGAGGCGGTAAACGAGGTAGCCGAATGCGTCGTCCCCGCGCAGGGGGTTCCCGAGGCAGAGCGCCACGGCGCCGAGGGGGCGCTCAGCGCGCGCCACCCTTCCCCCCTCTCCCCGCCGCCACGTAGCCGTAGGCGCCCACTGTCAGCAGAGCGATCCCAGTGACCGAGGAGAGGATGGACACGACGTTCAGCGCCAGCAGGTAGCCGTAATCGACGCTCGAGTAGCGGACGCTCACAACCGCCCGCGTCGTGCAGGAGCCGCACCTCAAGCGCAGCGCAGCCTCGCTGGGCGGCTCGTCGAGCAGCAGGCCGCCCTCCCGCGCGACCGACACGCCCTCCCCCAAGTCCACCGAGCGGAGGACGCGGCCGTCGCGCAGGAACTCCAGCGAAACCGCCACCGGCGAAGAGGAGGTCACGCTCACGGAGTAGAAGACCCTCTCGCTCGTGCAGCCGGGGAGGGGGAGCGTCAGCGAGGCAGCGCCCTCCACGAGGAGCGACGTCCTGTTCTCGGCCTGCATGCGGGGGGACGTGTAGTATGTGGCCCAAAACGAAACCAGAATGGCGGATACCGCCAGCGCGAAACCGGCGGCGGCCGCCGCCAGGTACCTAGCCCTTCGCGTAGAGCCAGCACTTGACGACATGCCCGCTTTTAACCTCAACCTCGGGCGGCTCCTGCCTCCTGCACACGTCCATCGCGTACGGGCACCTCGGGTGGAACCGGCAGCCCGGCGGCGGGTTAATCAAGCTGGGCGGCTCGCCCGGCGGCACGTTCCTCAACCGCTTCCTGTTCTCCGGGTCGGGGTCGGGGATCGCGTTGATCAGCGCCTGGCTGTACGGGTGGAGCGGCTCCCTGACCAGCTCCTTCGAGGGAGCCTTCTCGACGATGTGGCCCGCGTACATTATGAAGATGCGCTCGGAGAAGTAGCGCGTCGTTGAGAGGTCGTGCGTGATGTAGATGAAGCTGATCCCCAGCTTCTCCTGCAGCTCCCTCATCAGCGTGAGGATCTCGACCCTAACCGAGGCGTCCAGCATCGACACCGGCTCGTCCGCCACGACGAAGCTCGGCCTGAGGATGAGCGCCCGCGCGATCGCGACCCTCTGCAGCTGCCCGCCGCTCAGCATGTGCGGGTACTTGAACGCGAAGTCCTCCACCGGCGTCAACCTGACCTCCTCGAGCGCCTTGAACACCATCTCCCTCCTCTCCTCCCTCGTCCCCACCTTGTGGATTATCAGGGGCTCCTCCAGTATCCTGTATACCGTCATGAAGGAGGGCATCGCGCCGTAGGGGTCCTGCTGGACGAGCCCCGTCTCCCTCCTGTACCAGAGCAGCTCCTTGCCGTCCAGCTTGGTGACGTCCTTACCCTTGAACACGATCCTCCCGCTCGTCGGCTCGTAGAGGCGGAGCACCGTCTTGCCGAGCGTCGTCTTCCCGCTCCCCGACTCGCCCACCAGCGATACGGCTTCGCCCCTCGCCAGCTCGAAGTTCACGCCGTCAACAGCCCTCAGCGTCAGCGGCGGGGCCAGCAGCCCCCTCCGTACCTCGAACCACTTGCTCAGGTTCTCAACCCTTAAGAGCGCCTCCCCCGCCATCTCAACCACCCTTCGCGTAGAGCCAGCACTTGACGACATGCCCGCTTTTAACCTCAACCTCGGGCGGCTCCTGCCTCCTGCACACGTCCATCGCGTACGGGCACCTCGGGTGGAACCGGCAGCCCGGCGGCGGGTTAATCAAGCTGGGCGGCGCCCCGGGGATGAACTCCAGCTTCTTGTCCGCCCTCAAGCTGGGGACGCTCGCCATCAGCTTCTGCGCGTACGGGTGCTGGGGGTTCGTGTAGAACTCGTCGGCGCCCGCAAGCTCGACGATCTGGCCGGCGTACATGACGGCCACTTTGTCGGCCAGCTCGCTCGACAGCGCGATGTCGTGGGTTATGAAGATGTAGCTGAGCCCCCACTCGCTCCTTATCGTCTTGAGGAGGTTCATGATGTTCGCTTGCGTGATCACGTCGAGGGCCGAGGTCGGCTCGTCCAGGATCACCACCTGGGGGCGAGCGATCAGCGCCATCGCGATCACAGCCCTCTGCTTCATGCCGCCGCTCAGCTCGAAGGGGTACCGGTCGGCGAAGCTCTCGTGAACCCCCACCATCCGCAGGTACTTCCTCGCCTCGGCGAGCGCCTCCTCCTTCGGCATGCCCTTGTGGATCATCAGCGGCTCAGCGATCTGGAAGCCGACCTTGAGCACGGGGTTCAGGGAGTTCTGGGCCCCTTGGAACACCATGGAGATCCTCGTCCACTGCACGCTCCTCCTGAACTCCTCGTCGCTCAGCTTCATCACGTCCTGCCCGTCGAGGATGATCTGCCCCTCGTACGTGTGGACGTTGCGGGGCAGCAGCCTGATGATGGCCCTCGCCAGCGAGCTCTTGCCGCAGCCCGACTCGCCGACGACCGCCAGCGTCTCGCCCCTCCTCAAGTCGAAGCTGACGTTGTCCACGGCCCTCACGACGCCCTTCCTCGTCCCGTAGTAGAGCCGCAGCCCCCTAACGCTCAGCGCGACGTCGCCCACCCCTCACCACCTCACAGCTCCCTCAGCCTCGGGTTCACGATCTTGTCGAGCGCGAAGCCCAGGAAGGCGAAGGCGAAGGCGGTCAGCATCAGCATCGCAGCCGGCTCCACCACCCAGTAGTAGAGGCCCCTGTACAGCGCGCCGTTCGAGTACGCCTCGTTGATCACCTTCCCCCACGTCGGCAGGAAGGGGTCGCCCAGCCCCAGGAAGGCGAGGCCCGCCTCCAGGAACACGTAGCCGGGCACCGCGCCCACCAGCCCGGGCACCACGGGGGGTAGGATCTTCGGTATGATGTAGAAGAAGATTATCCTGAAGTCGGAGGCGCCGTACGCCTTAGCGGCCTCGATGTACGGGTACTCTTTGAGCTGCATGACGAGCGCCCGCGTCCCCTTGATCCCGCCCCCGAAGATGCTCAGGATTATCACGACCGCCAGCAGGATCCAGATGTCGATCTTGTAGAAGGTCGAGATCAGCATCAGGAATGGCAGGAAGGGTATCACCATGTAGAGCTCCGTTACCCTCTGGATCAGCGAGTCCACCCAACCGCCGTACCACCCGCTGATCACGGCTATTATCATCTGGAGGAACGTCGTGACTAGCGAGGCCGTCAAGCCGAAAGCGAGCGCGATCGGGGCGCCCCAGATCAGCGGTATCTCCAAGGGCCTGCGCAGGTGGTCGGTCCCCGCGATCCCGTGCACCGTCCCGTAGACGACGAGCTTCGCGTCCAGGTCAACGTCCTTCGAGAAGACCGTGGCCTCCACCGTGAGCTTGTAGTCGCCCTTCTCCACCTCGAAGTCGCCGCTCTCCAGCGACTTCCCCGTGACCTTGCCGAAGAGCAGCTTCAGCACCGTAACCCTCTCGCTCACGTTCACCGGGTACTTGCTCACGTAGTACGAGACCAGGTTGCTGAGGACCGCGTCGCTGATCGACACGTAGAGCTTATCGTCCGGCGCGCGAAGGCCGTACCTCAGCAGCTCGATCTCCTCCCCGCTCGGCTTCCTCCAGACGAGGCGCACTAGCGGGGCAGACGAGCCCGTGTAGTTCGAGAAGAAGAAGATATTGAGCTCGCTCGGCGGCTCGTCGTAGTCGAACCTGAACCTGTACTCGATCAGCACCTTCCTCATGCCAGTGCCCGGCAGGTCGATAACGGTCTTGCTAACACCGGTCTCCCTCACCCTGGAGTCAAGCCTGATCGTCCTCGGCAGCTTCTTGCCGACGAAGATCTCAACCCACTCGGGGGCGGCCGTCCTCGGGTTGTCGATCCACATCGCCTCCTGGCCCCTCCACAGCCTTATCGCCTCCTCGTAGGGGATCGCGACGATCGCGTAGACCGAAATCGCGACAAGCAGCGCGAGGATCGCCAGCCCCACGATGCCGGACTTGTAGGAGAGCAGCTCCCTGACGACGCCCTTCAACCCGTACTCGGCTCCCGGCGCGCTCACGCTCTCACCCGAACCTGACCTTTATCCTCGGGTCCACGAGGCCGTAGATTATGTCCAGGATCAGCACGGTGATCATCAGCAGGTACGCGTAGATCACGGTGAAGCCGAGGATCACCGGCGTGTCCAGGTACTGGATGGCCATGTACGCGACGCTGCCGAGCCCCGGCCAGTTGAAGACCGTCTCCGTGATTATGGCGCCGCTCCACGAGCCGATTAAGCCCAGCGCGAAGCCCGTGATGATGGGCGGGAGGGAGGGTCTCAGGATGTACCTCCTCTCGACCAGGCCTGGGGGCAGCCCCTTCGCCTTCGCGGCTTCCACGTAGTCCTCGGTGGAGAATATGAGGAAAAAGGTCCTGTTGCCGTACACGCCCAGGAAGAAGCCCGCGATTATCCAGGAGGCCATCGGCAGTATCATGTGCTTCAGGACGCTGAGCGCGTAGAGCAGGGGGTCCTTGGGCGGCGGTACGTCTACGATGCCTCCGGGCGGCAGGACGTGGAGCCAAGTGTAGAAGATCAGTATAAGGATGATGCCGTAGAACCAGCCCGGCAGCACCGAGGTGGGGGCTAAAGCGACCACTACCCTGTCCAGGAGGCTGCCGTACCGCCTCGACAGGTACAGCCCCAGGAACAGGTGCAGGAAGAAGTTGATGACCATTACGGTCGTGAAGAGCATAACCGTGGCGGGGAGCCTCTCCAAAATGATGTTAGCCACGAGCCTCGAGCCAGTGTCGCTGGTCATGAACTGGGCGCGCCCCAGGTTGAGGGTCGCGGCGTCGATCAGGTAGCGGAAGCTCCTCACGAGGAAAGGCTGGTCCAAGCCGAGCCTCTTGATCTCGTTCTCCAGCATCTGCTTAACTATCCTCTCCCTCTCAGCGCCCGAGAGAGCCCTGTAAGCGGGGTTCCTGTTCACCGTATCCCATATCTGCGTCTGCAAATCCGCTAGAATTATCTCGTCCACCTTACCGCCCATGTTCGCCACGAGGATCGTTATGTAAAGGGCGGCGAGCATCGTAGCGTACAGCACCAAGCCCCTCCTCACAACATACTTCACGAGACCCTTAACCGCCATTGGCGGGCTACCCTACATCCCCCTTTATAAACCTTAACCACGTACCGGCGGCATCCGCAGCAGAATAAAGGAATATCACTAAGCACCAAGAGGAAAACGGAGACAGGTAACTTAAAAAATATTTTTTATTTATTTATTGAGTTTTAACCACGGTCTCTTCGGGTTTCGCTGCAGGAGGAGCTTTCGGCTTTCTAACGAAAGGCAGCGCCAAAGCGATTAGCGCCAGCACCAGCGCCACGGCGCCCACCGCCATCGCGGTGTTCAGCGAGGAGGATAGCGCCGCGATCCTCCCCTCAATGTCGCTCAACCTCGCGTTAACGCTCTGCTCCAGGCTGGCGATCCTGGCCTCGGTGCGCCCGAGGAGCGCGGTCAAGTATGCGGCCTGCGAGATCGCCGGGAAGGTGCTCTCCGCCGTAACCGGCATCGCCACGTCCTTGCTCAGCGTGAAGGTGAGCACCCTGTACGAGCCGGGAACCATCTTGCCGGTAACCTCCGGAGACAGCTGTATCACGAAGACTCCGTCGCGCACGGCCTTCGCCTCGCCCTTCCCCAGCACGTTGCCGGCGGCGTCGAGCACCAGGTACTTGACGAAGTCGATCCTGGCCGCCGGGTAGGGCTGGCCCTTGTAGCTCACCCGCACGGTCACGTTCGCGGGGAGCCCTGGAACCACGCTCTCCGGAGCCTCGACCTTCACCTCGGGTATCGGCGGCTCCGCCAGCCACGCCCACCTGTCAGCCTTGTCCGGGTAGTTCCTGTTGGCCTTCAGCGTAGCCGTGTGGGCTAGGAAGTCGGCCCTATCCAGGTAGAACGGCCCGTCGCCGACCCAGAAGTGCCCGTGCGCGTTGTACCAGTTCTTAAGCGCCTGGTACCTGGCTTTCGCCTCGTCGGGCGTGATGTACTTGCTGGCCCACTCGCTGAACGGTATGTAGCCCGTGTTGATCATCTCGTCCAGCACGTCGGATAGGATCTTCAGGCTGGGACCGCCGATGTAGTTCATCCATTCCACCTTCATCTTGTCCGCTTTACTCGTGCTGAACGCGAGGAGCCCCTTCTCCTCAGCCCTGATGCCGATGGCGGTCACGTGCCACGGGATGCTCGGCCAGCCGGCGTAAGAGGAGACGATGAACTCGGCTTCGGGGTGCGTGAAGTTCACGTACCACTCGATCACCAGCGGCGAAGTGCTCAGGATCTTCCAGCCCATGAAGAGCTTCCTCCACTCTGTGAAGCCGGGCACCGCGGCGGCGTCGTAGAGCGGGCTGTCGGGGTCGACGCGGTAGAAGCTGAGCGGCCAGAGGGCCACCCAGTCGGCCAAGCTCATCGTGGTCCCGTCGTGGTACTTGATCTTGCCGATCACGTCGCCGTAGTTCGCTACGATCCTCACTTTCGCGGCTTTAACACCGGCTTCCCCAGCCGTCACCACCTTCTTTGCCTTCGTGTCGTAGCCCCACCAAGCGTCTGCGGGAACCTCCACCTTATCGACGAACCTCAAGGTCAACCAGTCGCTGGAAACAGTCGTGCTAACACCCTTCTCCACGTAAACAGTAGCATTGATTACCCTTTCGGGCATCGGCAAGCCCGTGTACGGGTTCGTGAGGAAAGCAGCACCCTGAGTTGCCGAGATGAGGACGGCGTCGTACACCCAGTTCGTACCCGCTACGGGGTTCCACGGGTCTACGAGCACCTCCCTATTGCCCGCCCTGAAGGTCCCGCCGACTTTGTCAACGAACCTAACAGTTCTAGACCAGAGCGCTGTTGCGAAACCGCCGCTGAGGTCTGCAGCCAGCGTTACATCCTTCCTGTAGAGGTACGGGACAATCTGGTCGACGAGCCAGACTCTCACCGAGTCCTTTATCGCCAGCTCCGCAGCCTTGGCCATGAGCTCCTGCCTCTCCTCGATCGTCTTGAACTCGCGGTTCCACAGCTTCCTAGCGACCTCGTAGAATATGGGGTCAGGCTTGTACGCCTGCCATAGGGGCTCGGGCCTGCCGAGCGGCGTGTAGAAGTAGGCCCAGACGTCCGCGTCGTCCCTGCTCACGGCGGTGGTGATCCAGCCGCCCGTGTAGACGTGCCACTGGCCGTCAGCCGGGTTGCCCCTCAGCCAGATCGGTGCGGCTTCTCGCGCGCTCTTGTACATCCGCTCGACGGTGAAGCCCAGCTTCTCCAGCTGGTCGGCCACGTAGTCCCCGATCTGCCTCCTCTGGTCCTCGATCCTAATCAGGAACTTGATAACCACGGGCTTGCCCTTGTAGTACCACTTGCCGTCCTTGTACTCGCACCCCATCTTCGTCAGCTCCTCGAAAATCACGGTTCTCGCCTTCTCCGGCTTGTAGCTGTACTCAGCCTCGAGTATCTTAACGACGTCGGCCAGCTTCGCGTAGTCGGGGAACGCAGAGACGAGCGGGAACCACTTCGGTCTCGCGAAGCCGAGCATTATCTCGTTGACGATGTAGTTCCTGTCGATGAGCCAGTTCATCGCCTCCCTGATCCTCGGGTTGCTGAAGGGGTTGAAGCTGCCGTCCTTGAACTCGGGGCCCACCGGGTTGAAGGTGAGCTCGAAGTAGAGGCCGTAAGCGTACTTGTACGCGATGTTCGGATCCGTCTTGATTCTTTCAGCGAGCTTGGGGTCGACGCGCACGTCGATGAAGTACGCGTGCATGTCGCCCTTGCTGATCATGTCGACGACCTTCGCGGGGTCGCCCTCCTTGATCCACACGACTTCGTCGACCCAGGGGCCGTTGGGGACTTCGGGCGCCGCCGCGGCGGGTGCGAAGGCGAAGACGCTGGCGGTCAGGACGAACGCTATTATCGCCGCAGCGAGCAGGTTGAGAGCTTTATTCCTGCCCATCACCCCCTCTTCCCTCGGCGTTTTTATATGTTTTTCTCTACCATGTCCGAAACTCTTTTACTAGCCTTTTAGGCAAAAACCCTTTAACCGCGGGCGCTCAGCTCCACCGTGACTCGAGAGATCGTGCCGCTCCTAGCGCTCGCGCTCGCAGCGCTGCTGCCGGCCGCAAGCGTGAGAGCGGAGAGCGCCGCTCTCGCCTTCCACGGGGCGAGGGTGCTGCCCAGCGGCTTTGTCGTAGCTTTCGGCAGCGCGACGGTGGAGGGGGCAGCCGCCCCCCTAGCGGTCGTTGTCGACAGCTCGGGGCGCGTTGTCTCCTCGTTCTACCTGAAGATCGGGGGGCGCGGAGCCTTCCTAGACGCCCTCCTCGATAACGGGAGCCTCGTGGCTGTGGGCTACGTCGACTCGGTCGTGGGGCAGCGGGCTGTCCTCGCCGTGAAGGTTCGAGGCGGCAAGGTGGAGTGGGGCGCCGCGCTGGGGTCCGGATTCGTTGATTTCGCCAGGTGCGCAGCCCCCTTCGGCGGCGGCTACGCGCTGGCGGGGGTGACTCAGCCGCCCGGCGCGAGCGATAGCGACGCCCTGCTCCTCTTCGTGGACGAGGGCGGCGCGCTGCGCGGGGCCTACGCGGTTGGAGCCTACATGTACAACGATTTCGCCGAGAGGTGCTACAGCGCGGGGGGCGCGCTGCTCCTCGTGGGGTCCACCTGGAGCCAGAACGTCTCCTACTCCGACGCGCTGCTGATCGACGCGAAGAGGGGGGCCTTCACCACGCTGGGGGGCGCGGACAGGGACGAGGGCTTCGCCGCAGCGATCCTGCAGGACGGCTCCGTCGTCGTGGTGGGCTCCACGTTCAGCGCGCCGGGCGGTCTCAGCGACGCGTTCTACGCGGTCGTGCGGGAGGGCTCCTTCAAAGCCTTCACCGTCGGCTGGCCGGGCTACGACGGCTTCGTGGACGTCTGCCAGGTCGGCGGCAAGCTGTACGTGCTCGGGTACAGCGTGCAGGAGGGTGGGGAGCGGGGGCTCCTCTTCCGAGCCGGCGAAAGCGGCTTTGAGCGCGGCGTTGCGCTGGAGTGCGAGGGGGACCTCGTCCCCCTAGCGGTCGGCGCGTGGGGCGAGGAGGTGGTCGCGGTCTTCTCCTACTCCGGCTCCCTCGTGGTCGTGACCTTCAACAGCGATCTCAAACCACTGCGCGCGTTCGCGGTAGGCTACACCGCGCCGCCCCTCGTCAGGGTTCTAGAGGTGAAGAGCGTCGGGCAGCGCTCGCGAGCTGCCGAGGGGTGGTCGCTGAAGAGTCAGGCTCTAGCCCCAAAGCGGGTCGAGCTCCAGAGCGCGCCCCTAGCGGCGGAGCTCGCGCCGCTCGATCTCCCATCCCGGAGCGTGGCGGTGGAGGAGGGGGTTTTGGAGGAGGGAGAGCCCCTGTGGAAGACCCTGCTGCGGCTTATAGAGGGCAACATCCCGCTCCTGATCCTCGCAATCCCCTTAGGTGCCGTGGTCATCGCGGTGATCCTGAAGCACAGGCGCTGAGCACGGTGCGGGAAAACTTAAAAAGCTCCACCACTCCCAACCCGGCGAAGCCCCGGTCGTATAGCCCGGCCAAGTAACCGCCTTGCCCGTTTAGGGTCTTGGTGTGCATCTTGCTATCAAAAAATTATATTCCTGCTCACTCTTTAATTCAAATTAATTCTCAAAATAGTATCCTTTGTATATTTTTATATATTTTTCTTTAACTTATACAAAAGCATTTTTTAACTTATCTCAAAAACTCATACCTTATGTTAATTAACGAGTTTTCGTTTCCTATCCTGGCGACCGCGAGACATCCGCTTATCAGGCAGAGCGTCACTGCGCTCGGAACCAGTAACGTTTTGTGACCCGCAGTTACCCGAGGGAGGCTCTTATGCCAACGCGTGCTCCCCCGCGTCGCTCGTGCTCCACTTGACGAAGTTGTAGGTTTTGCCGCCGACGGTGACGCTGCCCGGCGCGTTGAGCGTTACCGTCAGGTCCTTGCCCACGCCGTAGAGGGTGAATGGAGTGCTGGCGCTCCCGCTCACCGTCCCGCTGTAGCTGACCGTGACCGAGATGGGGGTCGAGCTCACGCTCAGCACCGCGAGCGGCAGGGTGGTGCCCGTCCCGCTCCTCCTTATCGCCTCGCCGAAGGCGCCGGCGGCGACGGTCGCGCTGCTGTTGGGCGCGAGGTTGACCGACATGTAGCCGCTCACCTTCGAGAAGCTGAAGGTGACGCGGACCTTCGCCGGGTAGTCGCCGCTGCTGGGCAGCGTCCAGCTGTGCGTCCTGGAGTACGGGTAGGTTCGCCAGGGGATGCTGCCGCTCCCCGAGAGGCTGAACCTCGCCGAGTCCTCCATGTAGGTGCTGCCGCTCGCCGACTGCCAATCGCTCCAGCTGCCCAGCCCGGTGCTCGGGTCGATGAAGAAGACCTTTACGGCGACGCTGTAGTCCACCGTGTCAACGTACGCGCTGGCCGTGCTGCCGGCGGTAACCGTGTAACTGGAGACGCCGGCGGCGGGCGCCACGTAAGCGTAAATCTCCGCCCCGTAGCCCCCATCCAGATCAACGCTACCGCCACCGCTCGTGCTGAAAGTCACCGTCCTTCCGTTATCTTTGGTGGCGAGGTATTCTTGATCCATCACCCACACCGCTGGGCTGGCTTTCGCCGGTTGCGGCGCTAGGGCTAGCAGCAGTAGCAAAGCGAGCACCAGGCTCAGCCGCTTAGCCTTCATCAGGTAAAAGGGGGAAGGTGGGAATAAAAATATTGCTAGCCACTCACTTCCACGTAGATGCGGACCTCGTAAGCGCCCCCCGCGATGGCGATGAAGCGGCCGAGGTACTGCTTCGTCCCCTCGCCGTAGTTCCACGGCCCCGAAACATCGTAGTCGTCGTCCACGGAGACTTCCAGCGCGCAGGAGACCACCCGTATATGAGCGGCTGGTGGATCCCTCACGACCGTGTACTCGGCGACGAGGTCGCAGGTACCGAACTGCACGGTGGCTCTCGCCTCCTTCTCTGCGTACAGGTCGCCTCCGAGCCAAGAGTAGGGGTAGTATACCGTTGCGCCGCCCACGTCCTTGCCCTCCAGCCTGAGCTTCACGGTTTTCCAGTTCTCGGGCAGGATGAGGCGGAAGCTGAAGATGTGGCCTCGGGGCGTGGACACGAGCGCGCTGCCCTCCACCCTCTGGTAGCTGCTGTAGCCGGGGTCCCACGTGACGAGCGCGCCGCCGACCTTGTGGGTGGGGCGGTAGAGCACGCGCACGCTTGCGGTCCCGTTGACGCGCACGCTCGCGCTGCCGGCTGCGACCGTCACCCACACGTAGCCCAGCCCCCACCGGTAGCGCAGCTCCTGGATCTCGGGGCTGCCCCAAGCGAACGTATCGTTCACTTGAATAAACGCGGGAGCCTGGATGTAAACGGTGAAGGGCCTCGGCCTCTGGATCTTGGTCGGAAGCAGAGTCTCGACGCCGTCCACGAGCACCTTGGCGCCGGGCGCGTTCGACTCGATGTAGAGCACGTGCGTCTCGACCCTGTAGAGAGCTGTGACGCTCGCGCTGCCGTAGACGCGGAGCTCGAGCGGCTTGCCCGTGAGGTTCCCGTTGACGAGGAAGCCTACCGGCGTGAAGCCGTGGGTCTCGTTGCTCCCCGAGAGCAAAGTGAGGTAGAGGATGGAGCCGCACGGAGCCTCCACCTCGTAAGGTGTTTCGACGACGCTACCGTTCACCGCGACGAGGCCCCAGCTCGCGTTGGAGGCGAAGGTGAGCCTGTAGCGCAGCCGCTCGAAGACGGCTTTAACGGTCGTGTTGCCCCTCACGGTTAGCGTCGCGTTGGGCTCAGCGCTGTAGGGAGTGCCGTTCACCAGCCAGCCCCTGAAGGCCCAGCACGCTTCGGGCCTAGCCTCCAGCACCAGCGCGAACGGCTTCGTCGAGTTCCACGAGCGGAGGAGGGTGCCGTTGGCTAGGACGCTGCCCCGCCCCTCCACCTCGATCGAGGCGGCGACGAGCGGCTGCCTCGCGCCCCAGAGCAGCGGCGAGCCGCCCTTCGGCATCACCATGAGGATGAAGAGGAGCAGGAGCGCTAGGAACGCCAGCGCGGCCAGCGCGAGGAGCCGGCGCCCGTAGCCCCCTCCACCCATCGCTCGAAGCGCTGGGTGACGGCACATAAAGCCAGCGCCGTAGCCCCCTCGCTTCGCGCGGCTCGGCACTAGTTCGCGGAAAGCGGCTCGCTGAGCCGGTTCAGCGGGCATACCTCAGCGTAGTAAAGCCGCGCGCGCTTTTACCACACCACAACACGCTTACCTCGCCGGAATTTCCTCCTAGCGCGCGGCGCTCTTCACTTGCTAACATTTCCCTTTGCGCATCTTAACGGATATCTAACCCGCGAAAACAGACCTGCGGCGGAAAGGGGGAGGCTTCGCTGAGCCAGCGCACCCTCGTTCCCCCCTAAGGCTCTCCTCGGCTCGCGCTAGATGTAAAATACCGAGCTCCGCAGCTAGGGGAGCGCTGGATCCCGAGCCTCTTGAGGCAAAAGAACTTCAATGTTCTGGCTAAAGGGGTGCGAGCTGCGGCTAGAGATGGCCCTGGAGCTCTCCCGGCTTGAGACTTAGGGGCTGGCGGAGGAGGCTTCGCAGCGGCTCCGCTGGCTCGCCGAGAGCAAGCCAGCGCCGAACCCCGTCTCCCTCATGCGGGGCTCGGGAAGCTGGAGGGGCCGGCTCGCATCGACTGGCAATAAATTTAAATCCCGCTCTCACATTATTCCAGGATGCCGGAAGTAGCCTGGTTCGGGGTGGAGGTGCCGCCGACGGAGCCGCTGATGCCGGTGATCGTCGCGAGCTGGACGCCGAAGCTCCTAGCGGCGAACTGGGGCAGGGGCTTCGCCGTAGCCGTCCCCGCGAAGTTCGCGGAGAGGTTCAGGAGGTTGGCGGAGTCGAGCGGTTGGCGCGTCGAGCGCGTGGAGCCGCCGGAGCTGCCCCCGCTGAGGTTCTACGAGGAGCTCGCGGGCGTGTGGCCGGTCCCCGAAACCCTGTCGCCGCGCCTCGGCGGTGTGGTGGCGGAGGTTAAGCGGGGCAAAGCTGCGCGGAAGCTGCTGAACGCGATCGACAGGCAGTACGTGGTTAGGGTGGCCCCGGAGGCCTTCGTCAGGAAGCCGATGCCCCAAGAGGTTGAGAGGGCGCGAGCCAGAGCCGAAATCTACGGGGTGGCGGTCGTGGCCTTCCCCTTCACCTTCGACGAGGAGAGGGGGAGCGGGAGGCTGGCGAGGAAGGTGGCGGAGCTGAAGGTGCCGAGGCCGAGGGGCTGGTTCACGCCCCTCGACATCGAGAACCTCCTGGCGCGGACGCGCGAGGGAGGGATGTACAAGCCGAAGCCGAAGATCGCCGAGCTGATGGATAGGGGGCTGGGCCGCGCCTTCTCGGTGGCGGCCGCTAGGAGCCTCGCCCTCGAGTTCAGGGAGGGCGCTGACAACAGCCTGCTCCTCTGCGGGGCGCCGGGCACGGGGAAGAGCACTGTCCTCGACACGATCCTCGCGCAGGTTCCCGAGGGCTGGAGCGCGCTCGTGCTGGACCCGACGGGGGAGCACCGCGTCCTCGAGCGCTACGGCTACGCCGTGCTGCGCGCGGGCGTGGACGTGCGCGTCAACCCCCTCAGCCTCGGGCCCGCCGCAGCGTTCGACGTGCTGAAGGGCGTCATCGAAGGCTACTGGAGGGAGGAGATGAGCGCGGCGAAGGGGGAGGTGCTGAGGAGGGCGCTCCTCAAGGCCAAGGACCTGGCTGAAGCCTTCAGCGAAGTCGAGAGGGCGCTGGAGAGCGCGGACGAGGGGGTGCGGAACGCGGCGGCTTCGCTGATCTGGAGGCTGGAGCCGCTGCTGAGCTGCCCCGCCCTCTACGGCTCCGAGAGGGCGGAGCCGCTGCCGGCCGGCAGAACCGTGATCGACATGTCCACCATCGAGTCGGAGGAGGGCAAGGCCGCCTTCGCGCTCACCGCCCTCCACCTGGCGTACAGCGGCGCTAAGCTCGGCAGGTGGCGCGGTATTGTTGTCATAGAGGAGGCGGACCGCCTGGGCGACTGCGAAGTGGTAAACCGGATCGCGGACGAGCTGAGGCAGTACGGCGTCTCGGCGTGGGCGGTCGGCCACTCCCTAGCCAGGATCGCGAGGAAGCTGGCGGATGCGCGGTACCAGCTCTATTTCCAGACGACGGACCCCGACACGCTGAGGATCGTCGACCCGAAGGGGGAGGTCTTGCCGAGGCTGACCTTCGCCCAAGCGCTCGTGAGAGTGAGAGGGTACTCGCCGTTCTCTGCCTCGCTCGTCTTCGACCCGGAGATCGCGTGGTCGAAGAGCGCGCTCAAGCGCAAGCCGCCCATCCCCGTCACCGCCGTCGCCGCGAAGCACGGCGTGGACCCGCGCGCGCTGGCGGCGGCGTTCAGCAGGGGGGCGTGCGAGGCGCTCCGCAGGTTCCTCGCCGGCGCCGCGAGCAAGGAGGACGCCGCGCTCCTCGACGGGCTCCGCCTGCGGCGCGAGGGGGAGCTGACGAAGCTCGGCGAAGCCTGCCTCCAGCTCTGCGAGGAAGCCGGGCTCTAGGAGAAAAACCTTTTTATACCATGCTTGAAAATAGTTCTTGATGAACGCGCCGAGCGGGATGACGGTGAGCCCCGGCTAACGGCTCGGCGCGGGATGGGGCGAGGACGGGGAGGGGCGGGCCTGCAGAAGCTCGAGCAGCTGGAAGAACGCCGCTGAAGCGCGCAGCGCCCCCCAGAGAGCCGCCCCGAAACCCCTCTTTTTCTTTCCCCCAACCCGCCCGCACCGCACTCCCCCGCCTTAACCGGCGGCTCCCCCGCGGAGGGGGAGGGCCGGTGAGCCGGTTGGCGGGCTTTGCCCCCGGCCGGCGAGGGGCCGCCCGAGGCGGGCCTTGCCCCCGAAGGCGGCTCGGCGGCCCGTGAAGCGGGGCGCGGGCCTTGCCCCGCCCCGCTGAGGGGGCTGGGCTCCGCGGGCTTTGCCCCAGAGCCCGGCTCTGCGGGCGGGGAGGGGGTTCGCGGCTCTGCTCGACCCAGCTCCCCACTGCGAGCAGCGGCCCGGTGAAGCCCCGCCCTCCAAGCGCCCGGGCTTCGACCCCTCCGCGCGCCCGAAAGGGGCGCCCCGGGCGCCAAAGCCCGGGTATGCCGAGGGGGAGGAAGGCCCGGGCGTCGAACAAAGGCCCGAGGGCGAGCGATGCAGCGCCGGAAGCGGTGCAGACTATGCTCGACGAGCTGCTGGAGAGAGCTGTACGAGCGCTCGATGAGCTCGAGGGGCTCTTCAACGGGGCTAAAAACTACTTCGGTGAAACTATTGACGGTATCGTAAGAGAATTTCTTTTAAAAGAAAAAGATATATCCGAACTAGTAATGTTAAAAAATACAATGATGCAATTACTAGACTTAGCATATTCGCAAGCCAAAAAGAGATT
>JAPWTS010000040.1 GCA_028275925.1 Thermofilales archaeon | reverse complement strand
TCGGCGGCAACGGCATCGTCTCTTGCTTCTTCCCCCGCACCCCGCTCCAAGCCCTCTTCCTCGACTGGGCGGGAGTGCCGGGCACGCTCAGGCTGTTGAGGCTGGAGAGGGATAGGGTCGAGGAGTTAATGCAGGTTATTCACGAGCACAACCGCAGGTTCTACGAAGCGCTCGCGAAGTCCCCGATCAAGGTCCTGAACCTCGGCGAGAACATCGACGTGCGGATCACCTCGCCGAGGCTGTTCGAGAGGTACTGCCTCCCGATCTACCAGGAGGTCTCCGACTACTTGCACGGCTACGGCAAGTTCGTGCACATCCACGTCGACGGCTACGCGAAGCAGCTCCTCCCCCTCCTGAAGCTGAGCGGGCTCGACGGTGTGGAGGCTCTAACCCCCAAGCCGGCTGGTGACTTCGCGCTCGAGGAGATGAAGGCTGCGTTGGGCGACGAGATGGTGGTGCTCGACGGTATCCCCTACTCGCTCTTCCTCCCGCACGCGAGCGTCGAGGAACTCGACAGGTTCGTCGCCAGGATCGTTGAGCTGTTCAGGGGCAGGCTGATCCTCGGGATCTCGGACGAGCTGCCGCCGCCCGCCGACGTGGGGAGGGTGAAGCGCGTCTCCCAGCTTCTCGAGAAGCTGGAGGGGCGGAGGTAGCGCGAGCGTACCTCGAGCAGCGAAGTTGGCAGAGAGTCAAGCTTATTGTGGAGCGCGGCTCGCTTCTCTCGGGGGGATCGGAGTGAGGGGGAGGGATAGGATGCTCACCGCTCTGAGAAGGGGTGTGCCGGACGCTGTGCCTGTTTGGGAGCTGATAATCAACGAGCCCGTGATCAGCGCGCTCGGCTACCGCAGCTACGCCGACCTCGTGGAGGGGCTGGATCTGGACGGCTGCACGGCTGGGGAGGACCTGAAGTACGTGGAGATCGGCCCGGGCGAGTACAGGTGCGAGTGGGGGATCGTTTGGAGGATGAGCTCGAACAGGATCCTTTACCCGGTGAAAGGCCCCATCAAGGACTTTCGGGAAGTTAGGAGCTACGAGCCTCCGGACCCGGACGCGGACCACAGGCTGGAGTCGCTGGCGGCCCTCGTGGACAGGTTCAAGGGGGAAAGGTGCATCGTGTTCCTCGGCCACGACGCCTTCGAGTTCTCGCACTACCTCGTAGGCGGGTTGGCCAGGCTGTTCGAGCTGTACTACCGGGCGCCCGAGCTCGCCCACGAGCTCGCCGAGAAGGTGGTCGAGTACAAGTGCAGGGTCATGGAGAGGGCGGTCAAAGAGGGGGCGGACGTCCTGCTGAGCGGGGACGACTACGCGAACGCCAGCGGGCCTTTCCTCTCCCCCGCGCTCTTCGCCAAGTTCGTGCTACCCTACTTGAAGAGGTGCGTAAACGTAGCGAAGCGGCTGGGCGTGCCCTTCGTGAAGCACACGGACGGGAACGTGTGGAGGATCCTGGACATGCTGGTGGAAGCCGGCATCGACGCGCTACACCCGATAGAGCCGGCGGCCGGCATGAGGATCGAGGAGGTTAAGAGGAGGTACGGCGACAGGATCGCCGTCATCGGCAACGTCGACTGCAGCATCGTGCTGCCGCTGCTCAGCGAGCTCGACGTCGTGGAGGTGGTGAAGGAAACGATAGCGAAAGCCGCACCGGGGGGCGGGTTCGTGCTCTCCTCTAGCAACAGCATACACCCGGGCGTGAAGCCGGAGAACTTCCTGGCCATGGTGAAAGCCGCCCGCGAGTACGGCAGGTACCCGATCCCCGAGGAGCTCGTGAGGGAGTACTCAGCGAGGGACTTCTACGCGAAGATCTTCGGCGGGCGCTTCGCCCGCTGTCAACACTTTCGGCCTTAACCGCGAAAGCTTTTACCGCCCGACTCCCCCTTTCCCGCCGGAGCGATGCTGAAGCTCGAGTGGAGCGCCGGCACGGTGCTCCTCAGGGGGGAGGCGCCGCCGCTGGTGCGGGCGTACTTCAAGTGGGACCCCCGCGTGCGCTGCTACAGGGCTCTCGCGATCCAGTACAGGTGGATCGTCGAAACGCTCAGGATGCTCGGGGTGGAGTTCGAGGACGACGTGCTGCACCCGCCGCCCTGCCGCCTCGCTCCCCGCGAGCTGCCCTTGAGGGACTACCAGCGCGAGGCGCTAGAGGCTTGGCTGAGGGAGAAGAGGGGCGTGATCGTCCTGCCGACGGGCGCCGGGAAGACCCTGGTCGCCATCGCGGCGATCGCGAAGCTGGCGCGGCCCACGCTCATCGTCGTGCCGACGCTGGAGCTGATGGACCAGTGGGAGGAGAACGTGAAGCGCCACCTGGGGGTCGCCCCTGGGCGGTACGGGGGCGGCGAGAAGAGCGTCGCGTGCGTGACGATCGCCACCTACGACTCCGCTTACATAAACGCGGAGCAGCTGGGCGACAAGTTCGAGCTCATCGTCTTCGACGAGGTCCACCACCTCCCCAGCCCCGGTTACAGGCAGATCGCCGAGCTCTGCGCCGCCCCCTGGAGGATGGGGCTTACCGCGACGCCCGAGCGCGAGGACGGCTTGCACGAGCTGCTACCGTACCTCGTCGGGCCCGTCGTCTACAGGCGCTATGTGAGGGAGATGGCGGGGAGGTGGCTGGCCGAGTTCGACGTGATCCGCATCTACGCCCACATGTCCGAGCGCGAGCGCGAGGAGTACGCGAAGCTCACGGAGACCTACAGGGGGTTCCTGAGGAAAAGGGGGTTGAGTATGAGGAGCTCGCGAGACTTCGAGAAGCTCGTGGCGATGAGCGTGCGCGACGCGGAGGCCAGGGAGGCGCTCCTAGCCTGGTACCGGGCTCGGAGGATCGCGCTCCACGCCTCGATGAAGCTGGATGTCCTCAGGGACCTGCTGGCCAAGCACAGGGGCGACAAGGTGCTGATCTTCGCCGAGCACAGCGACGTGGTGAGGGCGGTGTCGTCGCGGTTCCTGATACCGGAGATCACGTACAAGACCCCCGAGGAGGAGCGGAGGGCCGTCCTCGCCGCCTTCCGCGAAGGCAGGGTGAGGGCGATCGTCACCTCGCGCGTGCTCGAGGAGGGGGTCGACGTGCCCGACGCGAACGTCGCGATCATCCTCAGCGGCACGGGCAGCCGGAGGGAGTTCATCCAGAGGCTCGGCAGGATCCTGCGGCCGAGGGAGGGCAAGCGGGCCGTGCTGTACGAGGTTGTGACGTCCGGCACCAAGGAGGTGGGGATCGCGCGCAAGCGGCGGAAAGCGCTCGAGGGCGAGGGCTGATGCTCCCGTCCAACCTGCTCGTCGCCAGGGTGAGGGGCGGCCGCATCGAGCCGCTGCTGCTGGAGCCGGAGGGCATCCCGCTGGCGATCGCGGCCGAAATCCTGGACAGGTTGAGGGATGGTGTGGGCAGGAGCAGGAGGGAGCTCGAGCGGGAGCTCAGCGAGCTGGAGGAGCTGGCGCTCGAAGCCGGGCTCGACTTGAGGGTCGCGAGGGCGATGGCCGCGCTCGCCCTGAGGGCGTCGGTCTTCGAGCCCGTGAAAGCTCCCGTGGACCCCGTTAGGGCGAGGCTCGAGGTGTTCGAGGAGGCGTGCAGGAGCTTCGGCGTGGCCGTTGGCGAGGAGGAGCGGAGGGCGGTCCTCGAGCGCGTCGCTGCCCGGCTGGGCTGCCGCGTCGAGGACCTGGAGGCCGTCCTCGCCGAGTACCAGGACGAGGTGCTCTCGAAGCCCCCGGACATGAGCGCCGAGGACCTCGTGAAAGAGTACAACCTGGCCGAGGTGCAGACCCTGCTGTTCAAAGCCTTGAAGCTGGACGCGCGGTTCGTCGCCGACGGGGCTACGACCAAGCGCTTGCTCAGAGCGGTCAAGGCGCTGGGGCTCCTCTACGTGGCCGAGAAGGCGGGGGAGGGGGTCAGGCTGACGATCGACGGACCGGCGTCCCTGCTGCGGCAGACGAGGAGGTACGGGACGAGGCTCGCCAAGCTGATCCCCCACGTGATGCTCGCGGACCGCTGGGCGATCGAGGCCGACATCGCCGGCAGGGTGAGGACGCTGAAGTTCGAGCTGGCGGACGCGCGCTCCCACCTCTTCCCGCGGAGGAGCGTCGAGGTCGAGCCGCTCTTCGACAGCGAGGTGGAGAGGGAGTTCTTCAAGAGCCTCTCGAGGCTGGCGCCCGGCTGGAAGGTCGAGAGGGAGCCGGAGCCCCTCGTCGCCGGGAACCGGATACTGATCCCGGACTTCTCCGTCTCGTGCGGGGGCCGCAAGGTGTACATCGAGATCGTCGGCTTCTGGACGAAGGAGTACCTGGAGAGGAAGCTGGAGAAGCTGAGGGAGCTCAAGGGCGTCGCGATGATCGTGGCGGTCGACGAGGAGCTGGCCTGCTCGTCGGTGAAGGACCTGCCCCACGAGGTCGTGCTCTTCAGGGGCAAGCTGAGGGGGGCGGACGTGTACCCGCTGCTGAGGAAGCTCCTCGGCGAGCCGGAGCGGGCGGCGCGCCCGGAGCCCCCGCGCGAGCCCGAGGTCCCCGCCCTCCCCGACTTATCCGGCAAAACCCTCGCCGAAGCCGTTAGCGAGCTGGGGAAGGCCGGCGTCGACCCCAGCAAGGCCCTCGAAGTCCTCGAGAGGCTCGGGTACACCGTGGAGTGGAGGAGCCTCGACCCCTCGAAGGCGAGGGTCCGGAGGGCGCGCGCCGAAGGGGTTTAATAGGCGGTGGAGCGCGCACCCGCGTGAGCGGCCCCGGGGTCGAGAGCCCGTTGCTCGCCTCGCCCTGCCCCTCGCCCGAGTCCATCGAGGAGGCCCGCAAGCTCGGCGTGCTCCTGGTCATCAGCTTGGATCCCGGCTGCAGCGGCTACCGGGAGGCCGCCGGGAGGCTGGGGGTGGCGGTGCTCGAGTACCCGCTGCAGCCGCTGGCGGCGAAGCCCGTTGAGGAGCTGAACGAGCTCGCCCGCGTCGCGCTCGGCGTCGTCAGGGCGGGGGCCAGGGTGATGGTGCACGGCTCCGGCGAGAGCGACGACCGCTGCTCCTTCGTCGCCAGCGCGCTGGCTGAGGCGCTGGGCTGCGCCGCCCCCCCGCAGCAAGCCCCCTTGAGCAGGGTGCAGGAGCTCGCGCTCGCCTGGTACTCCAGGCTGCTCCGCCTGCTGGGGGTCGAGCTGCTCCACGGGCTCTACGAGGTGGGGAGGGTCTACGACTTCGGCTCGGGGCTCGAGCACGCTTCCACCGTAGCGAACGTCGGCCTGGATCTGGCGCAGGCGCTCCCCGGCTTCAGCGAAAGCGACCTGAGGACGGTGTACGCCGCCGGCCTCCTCCACGATATCGGCAGGTACTTCACCGAGAGGGGGCACGAGGAGGTGGGCGTGAAGCTGCTGGGCGAGCACGCGGGCTTCCTCGCGAGGGAGTTCGACTACGAGCTCCTCGCCTTCTGCGTCAGGCACCACCGGAGGCACACGGACCCCGAGCGCGACCCCGCAGCGGGCAAGCTGGGCGAGAGGGGTCTCCTCGCCGCCGCAGCGGTGAGGCTGGCTGACTCGTTCACGAACGTGTACGAGAAGGAGGAGTACTGGGGCGTGAGGGTCGAGGGCGGGGCGCTCAAAGTGGTGGCTAGGCGCGCGAACAAGCGGAGGTTCGAGGCTAAGGCCGAGCTGCTGGAGAAAATCAGCGGGTTGAAGATCGAGCTGACCCCGCCTTGATCAGCCTTTAGGCTCCCGCTCACCGCTCGCCTGCTCCGAGCTCATCACGCCCTCGCTGGCGGCGAGGAGCTCGTAAGCCCTCCTGATGTACTTTGCCCTCTCCTGGGAGGGCAGCGTGCCCCAGAGCAGCATCTGCTTCCGCAGGTCGTCGAGGAAGCCGTACTGCGAGGGGCCGGTCCACACGCTCCCCAACCCCCTCAGCAGACGCAGGCTGACCCCCGCCCTCCAGCCTCCAACCCTCTCCCTCACGAAGTAGACCGTCACCTCCTGCTCGGTGCCCGCGTCGTACGGGTACAGCCTCACGTTGAAGACCAGCTTCTTCCCGGCCACGTCCACCTTCGGGTCTAGGGAGACCTTGAACAACCGCTTCTCGTAGCCCGCCCCCAAGTAGTACTCCTGCAGGTAGAGCAGCACCGCTTGCGCCTCCCTCTCCGTGGGGACCCTGAAGGGCAGCGGCAGGTCCCAGAACGTGCCGCGCGGCGCCCTCGGCACCTTCCACTTGCGCTCGAGCGATGGAGTCACGATCCTCGAGGCCAAGTACGCTGGGTACGCCGCGGCAGCCAGGGTGGAGAGGAGCACCAGCACGAGCACAGTGGAGATGGCGATCGAAGCGTAGTTGAAGACGAAGGTGGCGGGCAGCGCCCCCACAGCCCTCATCAGCTTGCTCAAGCCCCAGCCAGCGAAGTACCCGACCGTCGCCCCCAGGAAGCCGTATATCGCGAACTCGGTGATGAACATGAGCATCGCGCCGCCCGGCGAGAGGCCGACGCTGCTGTAGGTGAAGATCTCCCTCGAGCGCTCCTTAACGCTCCCCAGCAGCGAGACTACGATGCTGAGGGACGTGATGAGGAAGGGGACCACCATCATCTCCCAGCCGAGAGCCGCGTAGGTCGGGAACCTGGAATACGCGATCACCGACCCGTCCTTCCGGCCGCCGAAGCACAGCACGTCGACCGCGTACGCCAGCTTCCGCGCGAGCTCCTCGAATTCCTCCTCCGAAACGTCGGGCTTGAGGATCACGTCCACCGTGGAGACTCTGCCGCCCAGCTTCCTCACCAGGCCGGCGGGCATGACAACAACCCTGCTCCAAGCGTACGGCTGCGGGACTATGGCTCCACCCATGGGCACGGCGAAGCCGTGGAGCTGCGCGTAGTACACCGAGTCGATGGGCGCCATCCCGCGGCCGTCGGGGTCCTTCAGCGCGTCCATCGCGGTTTCGGAGAAGATCCCCGTGACGACGAGCCTCATGCCGTGGAGCTCGACCTCGTCCCCCACGTCGACCCTCAGCGCCTCCGCCATCGACGCGGACAGCAGGATCGCCGGCTGATCGTCGCTGAGGAACGGCTTCGGCAGCCCCCGCACGATCGCCTTCGAGAAGAGGGTAGCCGCCTCCTCCGGCTCAAGCCCGAGGACCACGGGGACCGGCGCCGACGCGTTGCTCGTGATCAGCATCGCGTAGGGGCCGAGGTTGATCACGGCCGGCGAGTAGTAGACGACGCGCGGGCACACGTAGCCCCTATCGCCGACGATCGCTTTCACCATCTCGACCGTCGGGTAGTCGAGGATGTCCCCGAGGACGGCGAAGCCCCTCTTCAGGACGAAGCCGTAGAAGGGGGCCTTCACGTTCTCCATAGGCTTGGGGAGCACAGCGGTGTACGGCGACACCGACGCGAGCGAGACCATCGCCATCGCGAACACGGCGATGGGGACGAGCGTCAGTATCGACCTCAGGGGGCGCTTCCTCATGTTCTCCGTGGAGAGCGAGACGGCCATGAGCGTGGCCGCAGTCCTCTCGGTGACGACCTCGTGGTAGCCGAGGAGCTTGGCCGCGACCTCAGACACGATATCCCTCGACTCCCTGTAGAATATCCAGAAGACGATAGCCATCAGGATGAGCAGGCCGATGGCTAGCGCCGCGAGCGTCGTGCTCGGTACGACCCAGAAGGCCGGGTGCGTGAAGGCGAAGAGGAGGAAGAGGGCGATCTCGACGCCGAGCACGTTGAAAACCATGCGGAGCCCCTCGCCCTTGAGCAGCAACCGCTCGAGGAAGTAGCCGGTCGCGATGACGAAGGGAACGAAGGTGACGGCCGACCTGATGCACTCGTCGAAGAGCGGCATCACCTCGTCCGAGTACGCTCGGGAAGCGTAGCTCCACGCTACGAGCGCGCTCCTGTAGGCCTCGCTCCACGTCAGGTTCCTCGCGGCGCTCACCGCCCTCTCGATGTAGCGGGCAGCGTAGTCCATCAGGAGGTCGGCGCTCAGCCTCCTCACCTCCCTCGCGCTCAGGACGGAGTACCTCTGGTAGGTGAGCGTGTACGTGCCCACGGCGTAATCGAGCGCCCAGTGGACGCCCTCGCCGCCCAGCGTCACGGCCGCCGGCCACCTACCCCCGATGCCCAGCGTGATCGTCAGGTTCCCGACCCTACTGCTGCCCGCTAGGTAGACGCCGGTCCTATCGTCGCTGGAGACGAACTGGTAGAGAGGCGTTATGCCCGTCTCCGTCTCGAACGGCGTCGGCCAGGCGCCTCCGCCAGCCCACACGTTGGCGGACGCGTAGCGCGGGTCGTCGAGCGTGCGCCTCATCAGCCTCGGGTTGTAGAGGTCGACGAGGACCCTCGTCTGAAGCGGCATCACGTAGACGCTCGTGTAGCCTCTCGGCACCAGCAGCGTCACCCATGTGGGCCCGCCGCTGCGCATGCCCCACGCCGGCATGATCATCCAGGTGCTGTTGATCGGCTTCCACGCCTCAACGTACCACGCGTTGAGACCCTGCGGCGTGACGCCGTACACTAGCGCGGTGCCGTTGTGGTCAGCCCTCACGAGCATCCAGGTAAACGGGTACGAGCTCCACCTGCCGACCCTCACGATCGCGTAGGGGACTGTGTCGTACCAGCCCTTCGTGATGTTGTACATCAGCACTTGGACCTGCAGGTCGAGGAAGCCCCAGTAGAGGAGCGGGTGGAGCCTCGTGGGCAGGATGAGGCTCTTCATCACGCCGATCGTGGGCTCGTTGAGGAGGCCCGCGGCGATCGCGACGGCTGAGGCGAGCTGGGGCACCACCCTGTCCTCGAACTTCTCCCTCACGTAGCTCAGGTCGCTGGTTGGCTCGCCCTCGAGAGGCCTGTAGCTGTAAGAGGTCCTGAGCGTGAAGGCGGCCATGCCGGCGATGACGAAGGGCTCCGTGTCGAGGACGTACGGCTTACTCATCGTGCTCGACCACATCCACTCGGGCCCGTGCGTCAGATCGATCGGCCTGACGACACCCAACGTTCTCACGACGCTCTTCAGGGCCGGGGAACGCGGGAGACCGGTCTCGTTCAGGAAGCTCGAGATGTACTGCGCGTAAGTGTTGACCGCACCCTGCAGCCAGAAGAACTTGGTCGTGATGAACGTCCTACCGGAGGTCTGGTAGAAGTGCCCCACGTAGATCAAGGAGGCTACCGGCACGTCAGCTGAGATGTCGAGGCCCATCACGTACCAGATCGTCCGCTCGCCCCTCATGAGGTCGGGGCGCTGGAGTATGAACCACCTCACGAACTCCCTGGGGCCGGTGAGCCCGTTCCAGTGGCCCGACGTGAAGAGGAACCAGGCGGTGCGCGGGGGCTTGTGCTCCGCGAAGTACCTCATGAGCTCCAGCAGGGCAGCCGGGGACAGAGCTTCCTCGGTCGAGTTGGCTAAGCCGGGCGCCACGCACCAAGCGTCGAAGTGGGCGACGAACATGATGATCTCGTCGGGCTTCTCGGCTCCCGGGATCTCGACGAGCACGTTGTAGCCCTTCACGTCCCTCAGCTCCATGTCCGTGCGAACTCTCGCTTTAACGGGCCCCCTCGCTAGCAGCTCCCTCAGCTGGGCCGCCTCGCGCGGCTCCAGGTAGAGCCGCATGAAGGGCACGGGGGCGAGCGGGTCGAACTTGCTGAGAGCTTCGCGCTCGGGGCTGCCGCCGCCCAGGAAGATCACTGCTTTCGCGCCGAACCTCAGCGCGTTGATCCAGCCGTCCAAGCTGCCGTCGTAGTCCATCACCGCGATGCTCCCGTTCACCGGCTTCCCGTCGAAGTCCTCCAGCCTACCCCTCCCCACGTAGACGAGGTAGCCCTCAGCGCTGCCGGCCCCCGCCGATATGCCGCCGTTGGGCCAGAGGCTGTAGGCCTTCAGCCTGAGCCGCACCGGCTCGAGCACCTCGACGTAGCTCTCGCTCTCCACGGGGGCCAGCATCGTGAAGTTCTGGATCGTGTACTTCAAGCCCAACCTCTGCGCCTCGCCCACTATCAGCTCCAGCGCCCTCTCGTAGCCGGGGTAGCCGGGGGCCCTGGAGCCCAGCGACGCGAACCTCTCCGCGAGCTCGAGCACGCGCGTGTAGTTGTAGGAGCGCAGCGCCTCCTCGATCGCGCTCCTCACCGCCGTCTCCTGCTGCGCGCTAGCGAGGAGGGGGCTTAGCGCGAGCGCGGCGACCAGGGCCAGCAACAGGAGCTTCCTCATGCCCACCACCTCACCACGGCCACGTCCAGCTCGCCCTCCCTATTAAACCTAGCAGAGTGAAGATCGAGCCGGCGAGACCATCCCCGAGCATCGCGCCCGCTAGCAGCACAGGCCTGAGCTCCACCCACTTCTTGCCGCGCTCCTCGCCCAGCAGCTTCGGGATGATCACGTGGCTCAGCAGCGCGCCGACGAAGAACATTATCGTGAAAGCGGGCGTGTTCGTGAGGCCGATCGCGACCCCGGCGACCGATAGCGGTAGGTGGAAGATCACGTTGAGCGACTCGAGCGTCGCGAAGAGGAGCAGGAAAAAGCCGAAAGCTGGGAGGATCACGTGAGGCTTTAGCGGGAGGACGCCCGACGCCACCACGCAGTCGTACGCGGAAGAGTCCCTCATACCCACGGTGCTCGGGTACGCCATGCTGGGTATGGGGGCGAGCCTCCACAGGGTGTCGACGATCAGTATGTTGACCACGGTGCCTATCGCGAAGGCGAGTGCGACGGTCTTCGCGAAGTCTGTCGGCCTCGCCCCGACCATGCTCGCCACCTTGATGGCTTGGGCTCCGCCGCCGGCCATCCCACCGATCGTCGGAGGGCCGAAGAGGATGGCGGTGACCTGCGTGGACGCCGGCAAGCGGTCCATCATCGAGTAGACGACCGTGTGCCACATGTAGGGCGGGTAGCCTAGGCTCGGCCCCGCTTTCCCCGTCATGTACGCGTTAGTCAGGGGTATCAGAAGCCCCAAGCCCACGGTTATGGCGGCAACGATGTGGAGAGGGATGCCGGGCAGGAGCAGCGAGTAGAGGACGGCGGCGAACCCGCTCGCTGCGAAGAACGTCGCGAGTAGGACGGACAGGGGCGGGTAGTCGCGGGCTCCAGCCGAGCCGGCTTTCGCGAGCGCCGACAGGGCCCTGGCGATCTCCCTCCTGTACCTGACTACGATGAGCACAGAGAGCGCCAGCTGGGCGCCAAGCTGGATGGGGGCCCACACCCTCAGCGTCGAGCGCTCCACGATCATCCAGTAGGACATGCCCCTCTGGTACTCTCTAGCCCAGTCGGGGAACCACGACCTGAAGAACGGGTGCGTGACGAAGAGCGAGTTGAAGACCGTCCACACGAGGATGGACGTTACAAGCGCGGCGACCGTCACCTCGAGGGGCATGAGGAAGCCTTGCGCGAGCGTCCAAGGGTAGAAGTTGATGGCCAGGACGCCGCCCGGTAGGACGTCGGTTATCTGCGGCGTGAAGTCGTAGAAGCCTATCGGCGGCACGGGCAGGCCCACCATTATGCCGACGCTCGGCAGGTAGATCAGCGTCGCGATGAACAGCATTATGCCGGCGGCCGGCAGGAAGCCCCTCAGCCACTCGGCCGGCCTGTCGGAAACCATCGTGATGAAGGCGGCGTCCATCTGGGCGTAGGGGAAGGGTAGGGCCTCGACTTCTACGAACAGGTAGGAGGCGAGCATCACCATCGACAGCTCGGCGAGGAGCCAGAGGACGGCGAAGGTCAAAGGCACCAGCAGCGGCAAAGCCATGTCGGGGTGGAAGAGCGTCCTCAGCTTGAACACGGGAGAGCCGGCGGGGGGCGCGAACCAGCTCGGCAGGAGCCGCGCGACCGGTTCGCCGCGGATCAGGAAGGAGTTAGTAACCTCGCCGACCCTCAGGTACGCCCTGTATATCACCGTGTAGGAGTTGAAGAAGACCCAGGAGAAGGTGAGAGCGTAGAAGAGGGCGTACACCTCCTGCTTCGTCAGGTCAGCCCCCAGGTACCTGCTGATGTACGTGAAGAGGAGGACCAGCGTGTACGTGCTGAGGATGCCCAGCGCGCCGCCCGCCAGCGCCAGGTACACGTTCGAGGAGACGAGCAGCAGGAGGAGCATCACGAGGATTAACAGCATCCTCTTCGTTAACCCCGAAACCCTCTGCCCAGCGGAGCTACTCGTCGGCTCCACGGCTCTAGCCTTCGCCGCTTGTTTAAAAAGCTTTCTTAATTGTGTTAATAAACTAGCCCTTAGCGAACCTGCTCTCGAGGAGCTTCAGCACCCTCGGCACGACGACCTCCGCCTGCTCGCTGGCGTCCACGTCGACGAGGATCCCCCTCCTCCTGTAGTACTCGATTATCGGCGCGAACTGCTGGCGGTAGACCTCCAGCCTCCTCGCGACGACCTCCGGCTTATCGTCCTCCCTCTGGTAGAGCGGCCCCCCGCACCTGTCGCAGACGCCGGGGACCTTCGGCGGCATGTACTTGACGTGGTAGATGGCGCCGCACACCCTGCAGATCCTCCTCCCGCTGATCCGGTCGATGATCACCTCGTCGGGCGCCACGAAGTTGAGGACTAGATCGATCGCCGTGATCCTGTCCAGCTCCTCCGCCTGCTTCAGCGTGCGCGGGTAGCCGTCGAGTATGAAGCCGCGCTTGCAGTCCTCCCTGCTCAGCCGCTCCCTCACCATCTCCGTGACGATCTCGTCGGGCACCAGCAGGCCCCTCTCGACGTACTCCTTCAGCTTCCTGCCGAGCTCGGACCCCCTCTTTATCTCCTCGCGTATCATGTCGCCGGTCGATATGTGGGGTATCCCGAACCTCTGGGACACGGCGGCGGCGTACGTGCCCTTCCCCACGCCCGGGGGCCCGATGAACACGAGCCGCATGGCCTCCAGCCCCTTTCACCAGGGCTAAAAACTTGAGCGGCGGCAAAGCTTTTACCTCCTCGCCTCGATGTCGGCGCGCGTGATGAGTTACACCCAGGCCGACGGGTGACGAGAGGGTAGGTTTCTGACCCGCTACAGGCCGCTCAGATCCTTCCTCACGAACGCTACGCCTTCGCGCTCGAGAGCTCCCTCCACGAGCTCGACCGCCTTCGCGAGCTTCTCGCTGAGCTCCTCGGGGCTTTTCGCGAAAACCGTTACCGCCACGCTCAAGCCCTCTCTGGAGAAGACCGCGCGCTTCGGCTGGGCGAAGACCCAGGGGGCTTCCTCGGCGACCGTGCTCACCGCGCGGGAGACCGCCTCCCCATCCCACGTTTTGGTCAGTATGTACACCGTGGTCGAGAGGGAGGCGCCCACGAGGTCGCGCACGTAAGGATCAGCCTCCTCCTCCAGCATCGCCCCCGCCTCCGCCGGCGAGCCGGGCAGGCAAATCAGGTACCTGCCCCCCTCCTCAAGCAGGATCCCGGGCGCGGGGCCCCGCGCGTTGGGCAGCACGGTGGAGCCTTCGGGCAGCATCGTCAGCGCCCTGGCGCGCTCCCCGGCGAGCGCCTCCCCCTCCTCCAAGAGGAAGTACTCCTCGACGAGCCGCTTAGCCTCCTCGTTCTCGACGAGGGGCCTCCCCAGCGCCGCCGCGACGCCCTCGAAGGTCGGCGCCGAGCCCGGCTCTATCCCGCCCGTGACGAGGATCACGTCGTAGCTGTCCAACGCCGACCTCACGGCCTCCTCCACGGCCTCCTTCGAGGCTTCCACCTCCACGGGCCCCTCCACCTCGTACCCCATCGCCCTCAAGCGCCTCGCCGCCCAGAGCGCGGCCTCGGCGGACCCCTTCACGGCTAGAACCTTCGCTTTCGCCTTCTCCTTGACCGCCCTCTCGAAGATCGCGGGGAACGCCCCCACCGCGACGTACTTCACTCAACCCCCGGCCGCCGCCGCGCTAAGGGTAAAAAGGTTGGTGGCGCCAGCCCGCCGTGCCCGCCGCGATCGTAGTGGAGCACTTGGAGCCGGTCCTCAGCCCGTGGGTTTTCCTCGAGTACAAGCACGCGGCCAGCCTCGTCGGCGGCCTCCTCGTGACGAACATGAAGGACGAGAGGGAGAGGGCGTGCCTCGAGCCCTTCGCCGAAGCGGTGGAGGAGAGCATAGGCGAGCTAGCCGGCAGCGAGGAGATACTGGTCCTCGACCCGCAAGCCGGCGAGGCTCTCTCGCCGGAGGACTTCCACCGCTTCAAGTACGTGGTGGTTGGAGGCATAATGGGGGACTTCCCGCCCCGGGGGCGGACGAGGAAGCTGCTGACCGAGAAGCTCGGCGCGAGCGCGCGCACCTTAGGCCCCTGCCAGCTCAGCGTCGACGGCGCTGTGTACGTGGCGTGGCGCGTGGCGCGGGGGGACCCCCTGGAGCGGTTGAGGGTCGCGCTCGGCCTAACCCTCAAACAGGGCTTCCTCGAGGTCAAGCTGCCGTACTGCTACCCCGTGGGCGAGGAGGGGGTCGTCTTCAGCCGCGAGCTGGGGGCTTACCTGCTCACGCTGCTGGAGGAGGACGAGGCGTACGCGGCCGCGAGCGGGAGGATCAGGAGCGTCGCCGACTACGGCTGCAGGCTCGAGATCCCCCGCGTAGAGTACGAGGTTGCCGCTGGCAGGATCGTCGAGCTGGGCGAGCTCCTGCGCGGTGCGCGGAGCAGGCTTATATCCGAGCGCTAGCCGGCGCGCGCGATGGGGAAGCTGCGCTTTGGGGTTATCGGCTGCGGGAACGTGGCCAACAACTACTACCTGCCGTACATCGCGAGGAACCACCAGCTCGTAGCCGTCGCGGACGTTGTAGCCGAGAGGGCGAGGAGGACCGCCGAGCTCTGGGGCGCCGAAAGGTGGTACGACGACCCCGGCAAGCTGCTGAGGGACCCGCAAGTGGAGGCGGTCGTCATCGCCACCAGCCACGAGTCGCACGCCGAGCTGGCGACCAGGGCCGCCGAGGAGGGCAAGCACTTCGTCGTGCAGAAGCCGATGGCCCTCTCCCTCAGGGAGGCCGAGGAGGTCGTGAGGAAGGTCGAGAAGAGCGGTGTGGCGGCGGTTGCCGAGCCCTCGGAGGCCGTGCTATCCCCCGTCTTCCGCGCGCTGAAGAGCATGCTGCCCGAGCTCGGGCGCCACTGCTACTCCCTCTGGCACACTGGCCACAGCGGGCCGACGTGGTCCGAGGCCTTCTTCGACGACGCGCGCGGGGGCGGCGCGCTCTTCGACCTAGCGGTCTACGACGTGGCAAGGCTCGTGACGCTCTTCGGCGAGCCGAGCAGGGTCGCTGCCGCTGGGTCCGTGCTCCTGAGCGAGCGGCGTGTGCTTAGGCCGGAGGAGGTGACGGCCGCGATACGGCGCGACACGTACGGCCGGGGCGTTTACTACTTCCACGACCTGAAGCCGAGCCTCCCGGTGAAGGTTACGGCGTTCGACAACTTCGCCGGCGTCCTCGACTACGGCGGGGGGCTGGCGGTGATCCTGGCGAACTACGTGACCTTCGCGCAGCTGCTCATGCCCCCCATCCAGCTTTACTTCACGGATGGGGCCGTCTCCGTCCACCCGTACGCGCCGCTAATCGTCGTGCGCGCGAAGGGCTGGGAGCGGAGCTTGGGTAGGGAGCAGATAGGCGAGGTGAAGCCCTACTACCACGCTTCGATCGACCACCTCGCCGAGTGCGTAGCGAAAGGCGAGAAGCCGCTGCCGTCGGTCGAGTGGGGCTACAGGGTGACGAAGGTCCTGCTGGCGCTCAACGAGGCGGCAAAAACCGGGAAAACCGTGAGCCTCGCTTAGCGCGAGCTACAGGAGCTCCGAAACCCTCACCGGCCTCTTTTCCTCCGCCGACTTCAAAGCGGCCTCTAAAGCGGCCTGCAGCATCACCATCTCTTCGGGCTTCGTCACCGGCTCGACGCCCTTCTCCACGACGTCCTTGAAGTGCTGCATCTCCACGACGTACGGGTCCTCCTCGGTGAACCTAAGCTGCTTGTCGACGAGCACGCCCTCCTCCGAGTAGACCTTGGCGCCCGGGAACACGAGCCCCGCCTTGTCGCCCAGAACGAGCACTTGGAAGCTGTCCGACGCGACGTGCGCAGCCCAGCTCACCTCCAAGAACACCGTCGCGCCGTTCTCCATCCGTATCATGGCCGCCGCCAGGTCCTCGACGTCGAAGGGGCCGCCCGGCACGGGTTTGCCCCAGGTGCCGAGCCCCTTTCCCCTCGGCCCGAACTTCGCGTAAGTCGCCGCGTACACCTCCTTCACCCTGAAGTTGTCCATCAGCCACATCGTGATGTCGAGCGCGTGGACGCCGATGTCGTACAGGGGGCCCGAGCCGGCTTCGCTCTTCCTCGTGAACCAGCTCCCGTAGCCGGGGATGCCGGACCTCCTGAGGAGGCTCGCTCTCGCGTAGTAGGGTTCGCCGATCCCCACCTC
>JAPWTS010000039.1 GCA_028275925.1 Thermofilales archaeon | reverse complement strand
AAGCGCACGAGCTCCTCCACGTGGTCGCCCGGGATCCCGTGGATGTGGTTCGCAGGGAACACGTTGATGAACTCCTCGAAGCTCGCCTTCAGCTTCACGTACATGTGCGGCCAAGTCGGGTTCGTCTGCTCCCTCAGCTTCCTCTTCTCCTCCTCAGGCAGGTCTACGGACTCGCCCCTGACGATCACCATGTACAGCTTGTCGCCGTAGAGGCCGAGGCGCGCGAGCGTCATCTCGCCCGGCGCCGCGTCGAACTCGACCGAGGCTCCGCCGGTGGGGAAGTACATCTCAATCGCCGGGTGGAGCGTGACCTTCTTCAGGTTCTCGCGCGGGTCCCAGCTCCTGCTCGCGTACCAGCTGGCGTGGTTGCCCGAGTTCACGAACAGCCACAGGTCCTTCTCCGGCACGTAGAGCCTCACGTCGGCGAAGAGCACGGGCACGCCGCCCCCAACGTACTTGAGCACCTGCATCGTCAGCGCGCCCAGCGAGTCGGCCTCGGTCGCGCAGACGAAGGGCTCCTTCGGGCCGTTCCAGTCGTAGGGGTCGTTCATCAGCATCTCCGCCACGTCGGTGATGCAGACGTGCTCGGTGAAGTCGCGCTGCCCCTTGATCCCGCAGAAGTCGAAGCCCCACTCCTCGCAGACCTTCTTCATGGCGATGTAGAGGCGGATCTGCCTCTTCAGGGTCTCGGGAGTCAGCATCTTGCCGTCGTACCTCACCTCGCGGACCATGCTCGTGAGCCACTTGAACCCCTTCTCCACCTCCTCCTCGCTCACCTTCTCCATCTCCTTGAGCAGCCAGAGCTGGTCGATCTGGTAGACGGTGACGCCGAAGGTGCGCTGGATGGGCACGAGGTGGAAGTAGCCGGTCTCCATCCCCATCGAGTGGCCCCCGAACATCCCGTACACCTGCCCCCTCAGCGAGGCGTACGCTTCAGCCGCCCTCACCCACTTGACCAGCGCGTCCTGGACCTTCGGGTCCTCGAAGTCGCCGACGATCCTGTGCGTCCTGAAGCCCGCCTGCCTGAGCGCGCCGTCGGTGGCGAGGAGCCCCACGTTGCCCGGGTAGAGGCCCTCGTTGTTGGAGATGCAGAGCACCGGCTTGTCCTTCCCGACCTCGTTCACGAGCGGCCAGACCAGGTACGGGTAGTCCCATATGTAGTAGGCCAGCACGAGGATCTTCACGTTCCGGCTGGCCAGGTACGCGCCAACCTCCTTCGAGTCCCGGATGCTCGACACAACCTTGGGCGCGACGACGACCGGCGGGCTCTCCCCGTTAACGTACTTGCACTTCTCCCTTATGATCTGGGCCAACCTCTCCATCTGCTCGCGGCACTTCGGCTCCAGCCGCTCCATGACCGACCTGCGCTCGTCGCCCAGCATCGCAATCCCGATCGTCGCCAGCTTCAAGCCCTCCCCCGCTCGTTTAGAGAAACTTGAGGTATACATCGGTTGCGGTCCGGAGATAAAAGGGCAGGACGCGGACTCAAGGGCCGCTTCCCCGCTTCAAGCGGAGCGCCCACAGCGATAGGTAGAGGAGGGTTCCGGCGAGGAAGCTGAGCGCGCAGAAGCCGTAGACCGCAGGGGCCAGGCGCGGGGCGAAAAAGGGGTTGGCTCCGAGCGGGTAGAGGGGCTGGATGTCGGAGTAGAGCGGGGAGTCGAGCAGGACGTGGGATACGGTGCCCGCGACCCCCGCCGCCAGGAAGGGCCCGCGGCCGGCGGGCGCCCCCTCCTCGAGGAGAAGCGCCCTGTAGAGCGGGCCGAGCCTCCCCTCCAAGAGGGCCATGGCGTAGCCCAGCAGGAGGCCGCAGGCCACCGCCGCCGGGAGGGTGTGGAGGTAGCCGTGCAGCGGGTAGCTCAACCCCAGAGCGACCACCAGCAAAGGCTCCACGTCAACCGCTACGCTCGCCACAAGCAGCGTGGGCGGGTGCAGCACCCTCCTTAAAGGCAAGCCGAACGCCAGCGCGGGGCCCAGGTGGAGGGGCGTGAACGGCATCGGGAGCCGGGAGCGCCCTCCCGCATATAAGCTTGATCGAGCCGGCGCGCCAAGCTTAAAGGCTGGAGCCGGCAGCTGCCAGCGATGCCCGCCGACAGGGTTCTCGCGTACTTCGAGGACGCCCTAAAGTTCTACGAGGAATCCCTCAGGGAGTTCGAGGAAGGGGTCAATGAGAGCAACCCGTACAAGATCAGGGATGCGGCCGAGAAAGCCTGGAACGCCGTCGTTCAAGCGACAAACGCTCTGCTGCTGAAGCTGATGGGGAAGCTGCCGTCCAGCCACTGGGAGCGCAGGAGGATGCTGCGCGAGCTTGAGAGGATGCTGCCCGAGGTGGGGCGGTTGATGCTCAGGGACAGGTACGGGGCTAGGGAGCGGCACCTCCACGAGATGGTGTTCTACGAGGGCGTGATCGATGTCGAGGACGTGAAGTACGAGCTGGAGAAGGTCGAGGCCTACCTGAGCGACGTCGGTAGAGTGCTGGGGGTTGAAACTCGGTAGCGCGCTCAGTTGCCAGCGCTGATGCGATGCCGTGGGAAAAGCTCTTACTAGCCCATTGATTATGTGGGAAAATATGAGCTATGTGGTAACAGTTGACGATCGTGGGAGGATCCTCTTGCCGGCCGATGTGAGGAGGAAGCTTGGGCTGAGGAAGGGTTCGAAGCTCATCCTGTGGGTGGCGGAAGGCGGGCGCCTCGAAGCCGTCCCGCTAGAGCGTGAGCTGGAGCGCGTCGCCGAGGTGTTCAGGAGGAAGTTCGCGGGTTGGAGGGAGGAGGATCACAAGGTGACGGCGGCTCTTCTCGAGATGGTGAAGGGGAGTGGAGCTCGTTGACACGGTGCACCTGGTCGCCTTCCTCAACCCGGACGACCCGAGGCACGAGGAGGCCGTCGAGCTGCTCAGCGGTTTAGGCGCCGGCAGGCGGATCTCCCAAGCCGCTCTCATCGAGCTGGACCTCTTGGGTCGAGGGGTTTCAGCCCCGAGGAGGGGGAAAGCACATGGCTCGTGCTAACGCGGGTGATCCCCGAGGACACTATCGAACCTTTAACCCCGCAGGACTTCGCTGCAGCGGTGAAGCTGCGCGAGCCTAGGGGCTTGGACTACTTCGACGCGCCAGTGGCTGCCCCAGTGCGCGGTGAGAGGCCAAAACCTCTCACGACCGGCGTGGCGGTCTTGAAAGCCTTCGAAAAAGTGCTAAGGGGTTAGCTCGAGCGCTGGCGGCGGCTGAGCCACGCCCTCAGCGACGGCTATTCTGCGCTAGCGCGCACCGAGACGGCTTAACGCTCCACCCACCGAGGCGTCGCTCGGGAGCCGGTGCTCGGTTTGCGCTACTGCTTGGCTGCGATCTCCCTCTCCCACTCCTCGAGCGTCTTCCCCTCGCTGATGTGCGTGATCCCAGCCTTCCTGGCGACGCAGAGGAACCTCCTCAGCAGCTCCCTCCGAGCCTCTCCGGCGACCCTGCCGGTGGCGAGCTTGACGTACCATACGCCCAAGCGCGCCACCTGGACGCGGAGCCTCACCTCCTCGCTCTCCGCCAGCCTCTCGGCTTCGTCGAAGAGCTTCTCCGCCTCCTCTAGGAACCTGTCGTTCAGGTAGGGCGCTGTGGGCGGATCGTAGATGTGTACGTGGACGTTCTCCTTCACCTGCGAGTGGAGGAGCTTCAGGTAGGAGTAGATGGGCTCGGCCGCCCTCCCGTAGTAGGCGCGCAGGAACTCCCTCACGTGCTGCTCCACGTCGATGTTCGGGTTCCAGAGGAGCTTCGCGAGGATGTATGCTTTGAGCGCAGCCATCTCGCCGTTCCCGCCCGGCGAGTAGTTGCCTTCGGCGAACACTCCTTTGACGCCGTGCTCGGCGTAGTACTTGATGTTCTCCTGCAGCACGAAGAGGTTCGGGAAGGGCTGCAGGTAGTGGGCGAAGTTGGTCGTGTAGTCCCAGATGTAGAGCGTAGGCGCGATCTTCCGCCACGCTTCGAGGTCCTCCCTGAACCGCCTGTTCTCCTCCGAGGGGCAGGTGGCGAGCGGGTGGCCGAAGCAACACTCGATGGTGCAGAGCCTGATGATCACGTTGTGGCGGGGCTTCAAAGTCCTCGGAGGCTTCCGGCTGTACTGGTACGCCAGCGTCTCCACCTTCACGTGCGGGTGCTCCCCCTCGATGGCTTCCGCTATCGCGTTGACGAACCTTATGATGGAGGCGGAGGGGGAGCCTTCGGCGTCGTCCAGCGCCTTGCAGCTCGGGCACTGGCACCAGTAGCCGGTGTCGTTCTGCGAGACGTCGATCACGTTCGCTTCGGGGTGCTCCCGCACCCACTGCTTGACCCTCTCGATCGCGAGCTTCACGACCTCCGGGTTCGAGAGGCAACGCTGCACGTAGCCGTCAACCCTCTTCCCGCTTATCATCGGGAAGTACTCGGGGTGCTCCCTGTAGAGCTCGCGGGGGATGAGCAGGTCCATGCTGTGGACGAACGGGTAGAAGACGACAGCCCTACCCCCGTGCTTCTCCGCCAGCTTGTGGTGGTGCCCGTTGAGCTTATGCCTCGCCGCGAAGTCCGGGTCGCGCAGCGCTTCCGTCCAGAACACCTCCCTGTACTCGAAGGCTGGCAGCTGAGTTTCGTCCAGGTCCGGCACCTCCAACGTGCTCTTCCTAGGGACGTGCTCCACCTCCGGGGTGAACCAGCGGACGCCCAGCTTCTCCTCGAGGAACGTGTAGACGCCGTAGAGAGTCCCCCTCGGCTTCCCGCCCGCGATTATGAGGTAGCTCCCGTGCGTCTTCAGCACGAAGCCCTCCTCCCCCAGCTTGGAGAAGTCGATGCCCAGGTTCAGCCTCCGCAGGTGCTCGTTGTCGCCCAGTATGATCTCGCGCTCCCCCATCTCCGCGTCGTCGGTGACGATGGGCAGCCTCGCGCCGCTGATCCGCTCCAAGTACCGCTGCAGCTCCTCGGCGGCGTAGCGCTCGGAGGGTATAGCGTCCCTCGCGATCACGATGACGTAGTCGCTCCTCCCATTCTCCACGAGCACTACTCTGCCCACAGGCTCGCCTGCAGCTTTAGCTAATTAAGCGTCCTGCCCACCACCGATGCGGCGGAAAAGCCAAGCTTGAGCCATAGGGTCATGCGGGGCACGCTCGCTGCGCGAGCCGGGTAGTGCCGGGTCGAAAAGCCTCAGAGGGGCAAATCTTAAATTTGAGTTGAAAGCGAGAAACTCTGAGATGCGTCCTTTGAAAGTCGGTGTTGTCGGCTGCGGAGCTAGAGCGATGAGCCACATGAGCGTTTTGCTGAAGCTCAGCGACAAGTTCGAAGTAGCCGCCGTGTGCGACGTTGATGAGGCGCGTGCTGCAGCTGCTTCCGCAAAGACCGGTGCTAAGCCTTACACCGATGTGTTGGAAATGCTCTCTAGGGAAAAGCTGGACGCCTGCTTGATCGCGGTTCAGGCTGAGGGGCACCACGTGGTAGCGAAAGCCTTGGCTGAAAGAGGGGTGCACATCCTCACCGAGACGCCCATCGCCATAACCCTCCCTTGCGCTGACCAAATGATCGAAGCCGCGGAAGACCACGGCGTCCTCCTCGAAGTTTCGGAAAACGTCCCGCGATGGCTTCACGAGCGTGTGAAGCAGGAGATTGTGACAATGGGGCTGCTAGGCGAGGTGAGGGAGTTTTACCTTTCGTACACGTCAGGGTCTTACCACGGGGTAGCGGCGATAAGGAGCATTCTCAAAACGGAGGCGGAGAGCGTTGTCGGAGAGTTCCCTCCCAAGGATTCCGTCTAGAGAGAGCGGACATACGGCTTTTGAGCGGCGTGAAGGGTGTGTACGAGTTTAACCGTGGTAGAGGGAACTACTGGGAGATCGTAGGGACGAGAGGCGCCCTACGCGGAGATGTGCTGCACCCCTTTGAAGGCGATCAGAAGTTTGAAATACGAATCGTCCAAGAGGATTCTAAGATCCATGGGGCGAAAGTTGACACTACGCCGGAGATATACGTGGAAAACCACCTCCAGGAATACCCTCTCGAAAGCATCGACGAGATAGCGATAGCTGACGCGTGGCTAAGCTTGTACAATGCCATTGAGCATGACAAACCGCATAAGTTATGGGGCAAAAACGCGAGAAAAAGACCTCGAGCTAATAATAGCGGATAGGGATTCCGCTCTCCGCGGAAGCTTGAAAATCCAACTCCTATTGAAGGGGATCACAATTTATGAAGAGCTCCTGCATGAAGAGTTCGCCAAAGTTTACGGGCTAGACCCACTTTTGTTGGAGCCGGAGCATTTGAAGGTTAAATACGCGCTCCCTGGTAAGCTGCGAAGCCTAATATACTGTGGGCGCACCGACGCCGACATCGCGATTTGAAAACGCCCCTGTCTAGCGCACGGCACACGTACGCGAGCCTTTCTACCTTTTCGAGCTGGAGGAGTGAGAGAGCCTTTATCTTGCCTAGGTTTTGTAGCCGAGTATCTTGCTGGGGGTCCTATCCTTGTACTTAAGGTAAACCCTACGCACAGAGGGCCCTCGCGATAGCGCGCGCTAGCTACACCCTCGAGCAGGAGCAGCCCCTCCTCGGCGCGCTTCCTAGCCTCCTCGATACTCGGCTTAGTGTTCGACGCCTGCACCATGCAGCGCTTACTAACGCGAAGCGAATTGACGGAAGAATCGACATCGCCGGATACTGTACGAAGTCCTTTGTTTTCACCTCGCTTTCTAGATAAGGATCTTAATCCTTGCCTAAGTTTTGTGCTTCAATGCTCCGAAGAGTGCTCCGATGAGACCAAGCGCTTGGCTCCACACTCGGGAATCTCGTGCACGAGGTCACGGAGCTTAGGTTCAGCTGTTGTTAGGAGCGACAGAGCGCACTCGATCGAACTGTAATTTGGAGTTCGCAACGACGCTCGACCGCGTGGTTAGCGTCCCCTGCTCTTCCGCGAAAATGGGCATTTTCAACGCTATGTACCGGTGGATCTCCCAGCAATCTTGAGAGACACTCCCGTCAGCTCCAAGTAGCTTTTAAAGTCGGGTGAAAGCTCCGTTGAAAGCGTGGGGCGCACGGTAGCTAAGGTTAGGGTGTCCAACCCGAGGGACGAGAGCTTAGGCGAGGAGCTCGAGCTGCTGGTTGACACAGGCTCGACGTACACGTGGATCAAGCGCGAGAGGCTCGAGAGGTTAGGCATCCGCAGCATGGGGAAGCGGTTGTTCAAGACGATAGATAGCAGGCTCATCGAGCGCGAAGTTGGCGAAGCCGTAATCGAGTGCTTGAACAGGAGGGCCACGACGGTGGTGGTCTTCGCCGAAAGAGGGGATAACGAGGTTCTGGGGCTCCACGCCCTAGAAGGCTTAGGGCTCGAGGTGGACCCCGTAACGGGGAAGCTGAAGGAAACGGAGGCGATACTCGCTCTCTAAGAGATCCGCTGCAAGCTCGCCCCTATTCTCGAGCGGAGCCCCATCCGATTTCCGTAGCTTATTCAGGATGGACACGTAAAAACGGTGAGCCGCGCGTAACATTATGGGCGGTCGGCTGCGGCCTGCGAAGCGCGAGGAGGTGGCAGGGGCAGCCGCCGGGCCCTTTGAACCACCGACCTCGGGGTTCTACTCGCGCGCGTGCGGCGCGCCATGAGCCCCGCGGGATACCTGGCTTCCCCACCCCGCTTGGGGGATGGTAGCGGGGGGTGGATCTGTCCAGGCCCGGCGGCTGCCGTCGAGGGAGCCCCCTCCTTCTTTATAAGCTTTTCGTCCTTGCGCACGCTTAATCGGGAGGGGGCGGAGGAGGGAGCTGCTGGGTTCGCTTCCTGATCGCGTAGACGAGGGCCGCCGCAAGGGCTACCGAGAGGGCTGCGAGGAGCAAGACTACGGCGAGCGCGGTTCTCGCCTGCTCCTCGAGCTTGGAGGCTAGAGCTCGTAGCTGGGCGTTCTCGCCCTCGAGCCTGCCTTTCTCGGCTAGGAGCGCCTCGTTCTCGCTCTGCAGCCGAGCGCGCTCGGCGGCGAGCGCCTCGCGCTCGCTCCGCAGCTTCTCGAGCTCCGCCCGCAGGGAGGTGGCGTTCGCCCGCAGCGCGGCGACTTCGGCTTCGAGCTTCCCGAGAGCCCTCTTCAGCTGCTCGCTCTCGTTGCGCGCTTGCACGTACATGCTGTACCAGTACTCGGCGCTCGGGTCGTAGACCGTGACGACGCGCACCACGTCGTAGGAGGCGTAGTAGGGGCTGCCGCCGATCACCTGGTAGTCCTGCGGGCTGCTGAAGCCGATCGAGGCCCAGATCACGTAGCTGCCGAGCCTAACGGGCTCGCCGACCTCGCCGCGGAACACCCTGCTCTCCCCGGCCGCAATGTCGCCCTCCCACAGGACGCTCCACCCGCTCCAGCCCCTCCCCGGCGCGAGCACGTTCACCCTCACGCGCACGCGGACTGGCCTCAGGGCGGTCACGTTGACCCAGTAGACGAGCGGGCTGCCCCACTGGGGCCTCTCCGAGCCGACTTCGACCTCGACGGGCCACGGCTGCCCCAAAGCTTCGAGCGCCGCCACAGCCAGCAGGGCGAGGGCCGCCACCCAGAGCCGGGTCACGGAGGCCCCCCGCGCACCGGGTAGAAAAGGGCTGCTTACAACCCGCGAGCCGGCGGGGGGTCGGCGCGCGCTTAACTGGAGGAGGTCCCCGCCTCCAGCCACGCGCGGAGCTGCGCTACCGCCGCTTTCCTGCGCTCCAGCTCTTCCGCGGTGAAGTCCCGGGTGAGGAGGGCTTCCCGCACGATCTGCGCGAAGTTGGGAGGGAGCTTGCCGAGCTTGGCAGCTTCGTAGAGGAGCCACTTGTCGGGCGGCACGAGCTGCCCGTTGAAGAGGAAGAGCGCTTTCACGAGGAGCTCCAGCGCCACGGTCACGCAGTGGTGCGCGCTCGCGGGGTCGCCCCTGCGCACCCAGGAGTCGGCGAAGTCCCAGCCGTACCAGGCGGCCCACCTCAGGCTCTCCCTCAGGAGGCGCCTGCGCTCCCCCTCCCTCAAGGGGACCTTCCGCTTGAGCAGCCGCGCCACCCTGCCCTCGGGGTCGTAGTGCACCACGGCGTGCGAGAAAGCCCAGCGCTCCTCCATGCTCCACGGCCTGCGCAGCTCGTCCTCGTAATCCCTCACCTCGTAGTCCACGAGGAACCCTCTGTACTCGAGCTCGCGCTCCCGCGGGACGCCCAGCCTGACGCCCCTCCTCTTGAACACGACGATGTCGATGTCGGAGTACTCGTCGAAGTAGCCCCGAGCGAGCGCGCCCAGGAACACGACGCCGACGACCCCCCTCCTCCTGAACCTCGAGGCGAACTCCTCCGCCACAGCCCTCGCTTCGGCCAGCCTGCCGGCGCTCAGCACGCGGTCTCCTAGCGGCTCGCAGTAAAAGCTATTCGCGGCTCCCCGAAACCCCCGGCGTGCGCTTAGCCAGGCTGTGGGCCGCGATGGCCCTGCTATTCCTCGCGGCGGGGATCGTCTACCCCACCCTCCCCCTCTACATGTCGTCGAAGGGCTTGGGCAGCGTGGAGATCGGCGCCGTGGCGTCCGCCTCAGCCCTAGCCTCGACCGCGGCGGCCGTCTTGCTGGGCCTCTACTCTGACTCGATCGAGAGGCGGGAGGCGCTGCAGGCGGCCGTCTGCGCCGCCCTCGCCGGGCTCGTTCCGACCTACGCGCTCGCCAGCGGGTTCAGCTGGTTCCTCCTCCTGCAGTCCGCCTTCATGTCGCTGGGCGGCGCCGCGATGACGCTCAGCGGCGCGGTGGCGATGGACTACATCGCGGAGCGGAGGGGGGCGCGCTTCGGGGCCCTGAGGACGTCGGGGGCTGTGGGCTGGGTCGCGGGGACGCTGGCCGGCGGCTACCTAGTCGAGCGCCTCGGCCACCAGGCCGCGTTCGCCGCGTCCTCGCTGGCGTACGCTGCAGCGGCGCTCCTCTACGGGCTGGGCGCGCGCAGCGCGAAGCGGGCGGCCGCCGGGGCGGCCGAGCCCGCGTCCCTGGGCGCGAGCGCGCTCCTGCTGCTCGCCGCCGTGTTCGCGGCGTCGGTGAGCAACCCGGCGTACTACACGTTCACGCCGCTCTACATCGTCAAGGAGCTGGGCGGGTCGGAGCTGGAGGCGTCCCTCGCCTTCGCTGTCACGCCGCTCGCGGAGATCCCGGCGATGGTGGCGCTGGGCGCGCTCTCCGACCGGTTGGGCCGCTTCAAGGTCCTGGCCCTCTGCCTCCTCGCGTACCCGCTGCGCTACGGGCTCACGGGCCTGCTCAGGAGCCCGGCGCAGGTGATCGCCGTCCAGCTGCTCCACGGCTTGACCTTCGCCGGCTTGTACGTGGTGGGCAGCGCGTACCTAGCCGACGCCGCGGGCGGAGCTACGGGGTTCGCGCTGAGCCTGTTCACAGCCGCCTTCAACCTCGGGGGGGTGGCCGGCGGCTACCTCCTCGCGCTAGTTCAAGCCCGCTACGGCTACACAAGCATGTACCTCGCGGCGGCCGCCCTCTCCTCGATCTCCCTACCCCTCCTCCTCGCCTCGGCCGCGCTCGGCTCCCGCCCGCGCGCAGCTGGCTGAGGAATCAGCCTTATTAGCGGCGGGGCGCACCTCGAGCGGGATGGGGAGGCTGGCCATCTGGTTCAGGCGGCCCGCGCGCGAGTGGCTGGAGGCGCTGCCCGTCGGCAACGGGCTGCTGGGCGCGATGGTTTTCGGCGGCGTGCCCCTCGAGAGGATCCAGGTGAACGAGAAGACCGTGTGGAGCGGCTGCAGCTACAACCTCGAGCGGCCGGACGCTCGCGAGCACGTCGAGCGGGCTCGGAAGCTGCTGTTCGAGGGCAGGTACTGCGAGGCGGAGGAGCTGGTCCGCAACCACGTCACGGTGTGGCCGCCGGGGAGGCACAGCTACGAGATGCTCTGCAACGTGTACCTGGAGTTCAGCGACGCTAGGGACCTCGTCTACTCGGTCAGGGAGTACAGTAGGGGGCTCGACCTCGAGGAGGCGGTGGCGTGGGTCGAGTACGCGGCGGGGCAGCGTAGGCACAGGCGCGAGGTGTTCGCCAGCTTCGCCGACAAAGTGCTGGTGGCGCGCATCGAGTCCTCGGGGCGCGACCTCAACCTCTCAGTGAGCGCCGAGAGGAGGAGCGCCGAGGTTTCCGCGGAGGGCGACACGATACTCCTAAGGGGGCACGCGCTCTGCGCCTGCCACGGGGCTGGCGTCGAGCTCGCCGCCGCTCTGAAGGTGCTGGCGGAGGGGGGTTCGGTCGAGGCTCGTGGGAGGGGGCTGCACGTGAGGGGCGCCGAGCGCGTCACGCTGCTGCTGGCTGGCGCCACCAGCTACTGGGCGCGGGACCCGCTGCGGGCCTGCCGGGACGCGGTGGAGCGGGCAGCGAGCATGAGCTACGGGGAGCTGAGGAGGAGGCACGTCGAGCGCTACAGGGAGCTGTTCGGCAGGGTGGAGCTGTACCTCGGCGAGGGGCGCGACGACCTGCCCACGGACGAGCGCGTGGAGGCGGTGAGGAGGGGGCTCGAGGACCCCGCGCTCGAAGCCCTGTACTTCCAGTTCGGCAGGTACCTGCTCATCTCCTCCTCGTTCCCCGGCAGCCCGCTACCCGCGAACCTCCAGGGGATATGGGCCGACGGCTACGCGCCGCCCTGGAACTCCGACTACCACCTCAACATAAACCTGGAGATGAACTACTGGCCGGCCGAGGTCGCGAGCCTGCCGGAGTGCCACGAGCCGCTCTTCGACTTCCTGGACAGGCTGAGGGAAAGGGGGAGGGAGACCGCCGGGAACGTGTACGGCTGCCCGGGCTTCGTCGCCCACCACACCACCGACGCCTGGTTCTTCACGAGCCCCGAGTCCGAGCCCGTCTGGGGCATGTGGGCGATGGGCGGCGCCTGGCTCACGCTGCACGCTTGGGAGCACTACCTCTTCAGCGGCGACGAGGAGTTCCTGAGGAGGAGGGCGTACCCGGCGCTGAGGGGGGCAGCCGAGTTCCTCCTCTGCTACCTCACCGAGGACCCGAGGACGGGCCACCTGGTCACAGGCCCCTCGAACTCGCCCGAGAACCTGTTCAGGGTCGGCGGCTGCGTGGCGAGCCTCTCGATGGGGCCGGCGATGGACCTGGAGATAACCTACGAGGTCCTCTACGCCTTCGTGAAGGCGAGCGAGATCCTCGGCCTCGACCCCGAACTGAGGGAGAGAGCTAAGCGGGCCCTGGAGAGGTTGGCCCCGCTGCAGATCGGGTCGGACGGGCGCTTGATGGAGTGGCCCGAGGAGTTCGAGGAGGTGGAGCCGGGCCACAGGCACCAGTCCCACCTCTTCGCCCTGTACCCCGGCAGGCAGATCTCGCCGGTGAGGACGCCGGAGCTCGCGGAGGCGGCTAGGAGGGTGCTCGAGGAGCGCTTGAGGCACGGCGGGGGCAGCACGGGCTGGAGCAGGGCGTGGATGACCTCCCTGTACGCCAGGCTCCTCGACGGCGAGAAAGCGCACGAGTGCCTGCTCGAGCTGCTGAGGAGGTTCACGCTCCCCAACCTCCTCGACCTCCACCCGCCGCGCATCTTCCAGATCGACGGCAACCTGGGCGGCTGCGCCGGCATCGCGGAGATGCTCCTCCAGTCGCACGACGGCGCGATACACCTCCTCCCCGCCCTCCCCAGCTCGTGGAGGAGCGGCTACGTGAGGGGGTTGAGGGCTAGGGGAGGGTTCGTCGTCGACATCTACTGGCGCGAAGGGAGGCTGGAGAAAGCCGTCATCCGCTCGACGATCGGGGGCGTGTGCAGGGTCAGGTACAGGGAGCCGGTAAAGGTGGAGGGGGCCGAGCCGGCGCCGGAGGGGGCAGCCAACCCGCTCCTGGAGCCGCCGCCACCCCCGAAGTACGTAGCGAGGGCGCGGCTGAGCGCCAGCAGGCCGAAGCTCTACGAGGTCGCGTTCAAGACGGGGGCGGGGCGCTCCTACGTCGTCGCTCCGGCCGAAGCCTGACCCCGCTCCCGCGCGCTCAACCACTCCGCGAACACGTCGAACACGTTCGCTAGGTAGACGAGGTCCTCGAGGTCGAGCTTCCTCAGGATCCTCTTCACGTTCCTCTCCTCGATCTTGGAGAACCGCGGGTTCATCCTGAGGACCTTCAGCACGGCTTCGATCAGCTTGTCCTTCTCCTCCTGCTGCGCGGCCGCCACGGCGCCCACCCCCGCTAGCCGCGCACGGTGAAGCGCCTCTCTACCACCTTCACGGCCTCCCCCTTCTTAACCTTCACCACGACCCTAGCCGCCTGGTCGAGACCCGTGTAGGTCGCGAAGTACCCGCCCCTGACGGGGACCCGCTTGCCGTTCACCTCGACCTCGCACCCCTCCTCGCACACGCCCCTCACGAGGACCATGACCGGGCCCCACTCGAGCTCCTCCCACTCGGGCGGTTCGGTGAGGACGAGCGCCAGCGGCCTCCTCCGCAGCTCCAGGATCTCCCCGACCACCCGCTCCCTGACCGCGAGCAGCTCCTCCGGCTTCCTCGCGTAGCCGGTTACGCTGGGCACGACCCTGCGGCACAGCTCCAGCGCTCTCCGCTCGAACGGCAGCTCGAGCGCCCTGCCGCCCAGCTCCCGCTTCACCTTCGCGATCTCCTCCTCCAGCAGCTTCAGGAGCTCGTAGTCCTCCAGCCCGTCCCGCATCGCCTCCAGCCTCAAGCTGGGCAGCGGCCTGCCCCCCTCCCCCGGGTACGCGATGTGCGTGTCGCCGGGCGGGAGGTTGGGGTTGGGCTCGCCGAACGGGTCCTTCCACCACCAGTTGAAGCCCCAGTGCAGGAAGCCGCGCAGCCCGTAAGCGTAGTTGATCCAGTGGAGCACCCTCGTCTTGATCAAGGGGTAGTCGAGGAAGCGGTTGGGGTAGCGGCCCACGGGGTTCAGGCAGGTGTAGAACCAGAGCTCGGCCCCCTCCCCCCTCGCCCTCTCGTACTCCTCCATCCACTGGTCGTAGTGGTGGAGCGTGGGGACCCAGATCTCCAGGTCGCCGCCGAAGCCCGTCGTCTCGACCGCGTCGATCCTCCTCAAGCTGGGCGCGTGCTCGCGGACGAAGCGGGAAACCCTCCTCCACTCCTCGATCCCGTCCTCGGTCGGCTCGTCGGCGATGTGGATCACCGCCTTCTCCAGCCAGCCCCTCTCCCTCAGGTGCGCCTCGAGCGCCCTCAGCAGGTGGGGCAACACCGCCTCGCCCGGCTCCTCCGCGACGCTGCCGTCCTCGCGCGCCACCTTGAAGCTCCTCAACCTGATCTCGCTGCCGCCCCACCGGGTGAAGCCGGCCACGTGCGTGATCTCGACGAGGTCGGCCCCGTGCTTCAGCAGGATCTCCACGTACCGGTCGAAGACCGAGAAGTCGAACTCGTAGCCCCCGCCGCGCTTGACAACCCTCACGGTGTCGAGCGGCACCCAGAAGACGTTCTGCCTGTACTCGGACATCATCGCGACCCACTCCTCGAAGCACTTCCAGAACGCCTCGCTCCAGAGCTCCGCCCCGCACGCCTTGGCGATGTTGTCGAGGGAGAACCAGTTGGTCACGTAGAGGCTCCTCCTGCTCGGCAGCGTCACCGGGTGCACGGTGACGGCGACCTCCATCTCGGCGGAGGAGCCGTCGGCCGCGACCGCCCTCACGAAGCCCCTGTACTCGCCGGGCTCCGCGTCGTGCGGAACGCGCACGCGGTAGTAGCAGGGCTGCGTGACCCCAGCCTTCAGGTCCACCTCCTCGGCGTCGAGGAGCGGGTCGGGCACCTCGCAGGGCGCTGCCCTCTCCAGCTCCTCGGGAGGGGTGAGGGGGGTGTTCCTGCTCAGGGGGATCGAGCCGACGAAGAACGCCTTCGCGCAGCTTGCAGGTATCGCGGCTCCGCTCGCCGAGCGCAGCTCGGAGACCTCCAGCCTCACGCCCTTCACGTCCGCGTCGCTGCGGAGCCCGAACATGCAGCCCTCGTACTCGTTCCGCACGCAGGAGAGGCGGAGCGGCTCCCCCACCCGAGCCGGCTGGGAATCCTTGAAAACCCTCTCGAGCGGCCGCGCGGGCCAGAGAACCAGCTTCGCCACGCGTGAAGCTCCCGCCCCCCGTATAAGTGGCTTGTGCCTCCCATCCGCTGCCGCGCTAGCCATTTTTACCCCGAGGCGCGCGAGGTCGCGATGGAGTTCTACGAGGTCGTTAGGAGGCGGAGGAGCGTACGAGCGTACAAGCCCGACCCGGTGGAGGAGGAGAAGCTGCTTAGGATCCTGGAGGCTGCGCGGCTCGCGCCCTCGGCCGCCAACCGGCAGCCGTGGCACTTCATCGTGGTCCGCGACCCGCAGAAGAGGGAGCAGCTGAGGAAAGCCTACGACCGCGACTGGTTCGTGAAGGCGCCCGTCATCATCGTCGCCTGCGCCGACCCCACGAAGGCTTGGAGGCGCAGGGACGGGGAGGAGTACTGGAAGGTGGACGTGGCGATCGCGATGGAGCACCTCGTCCTCGCGGCGGCGAACGAGGGGTTGGGCACGTGCTGGATAGGGGCTTTCGACGAGAAGGCGGTCAAGGAGGTCCTGGGGATCCCCGAGCACATCCGCGTCGTGGCGATGACGCCCCTCGGCTACCCGGCGGAGGAGAAGGGGCCCGTGACCGACAGGAAGCCGCTGGAGGAGATCGTCCACTACGACGGCTGGTAGGATGAGGATCGCGCTCTGCAACGAGCTGCTGAAGGGGTCTTGGAGCGACGTGGTGGCGGCCGCCGCGGAGCTCGGCTACGAGGGCTTGGAGGTAGCCCCCTACACGCTGGCCGAGGACGCGAGGAGTCTGACCCAGGCGGACCGGCTGAGGATCAGGGAGGAGGCGGAGAGCCACGGGCTCAGGATCTGCGGCCTCCACTGGCTCCTCGTCTCGCCCCCCGGCTTGCACCTGGCGCACCCGGACGAGCGGGTGCGGCGCAGGACGGTCGAGTACATGGGCGAGCTCGCCCGCCTCTGCTCCGACCTGGGCGGGGAGGTGATGGTGCTCGGCTCCCCCAAGCAGCGGAGCACCGTGCCGGGGCAGAGCAGGGAGGAGGCGCGGCGGCTCCTCAGGGAGAGCTTGAAAGCGGCGGCGCGGGCTGCCGAGGAGCACGGCGTGGTGATCGCGCTCGAGCCCCTCGCCAGGCACCTGACGGACGTGGTCAACACGGCGAGGGAGGCCGTACGGATGGTGGAGGAGGTGGGGTCGCCGGCCCTCAAGGTGAACCTGGACGTGTACAGCATGAGCGACGAGGGGAGGCCCTACGCGGAGATCATCGAGGAGGTGGGGCCGCTCCTCGCGCACTTCCACGCGAACGACACCAACGGCCTCGGCCCCGGGATGGGGGAGGCGGACTACGGCGAGATACTCGCCGCGCTGAGGAGGGTGGGCTACGCCGGCTGGCTCTCCGTCGAAGTGCTGGCGCCCGTGGACAAGCCCCTCGAGGTGGCGAGAGCCTCCATCGAGTACCTGC
>JAPWTS010000038.1 GCA_028275925.1 Thermofilales archaeon | reverse complement strand
AAGGAGGGTAGGCTGGAGCCTTGGCAGAAGGTTCGCCCGCCGGGCTACAGGAAGGATAGGGATGGGCAACGCATACCGGTCGTGATCGTCCGCGCCGACAACTACAGGGTGGACTTGGAGAAGAGGGTGCTGCGCCTCGGCTACTGGAACGTGAGCATACCGTTCAAGGGGAAGCTGCGCTGGTTAACAAGGCCGGAGGCGAAGCAAGGTCGGCTAATTATCGTGTACGATCCCGTGAGGAGGCGCTGGTACGCGAAAATTGCCGTGGAGGTGGTGCTCGAAGGGAGGCTCAACGACGGGTTGAAGGCTGGCATCGATCTGGGCAGGGAGCGCTTGATCGCGCTTGTCACGGAGCCTGTGAATGAAAGCGGCGAGGGCGTAGCGCTGCTTTACCGTGGTGGGCCTTTGAAGAGCGACTACTTCTACTTCGAGCGGAGAATTGCGATGATCGATAAAATGCTGTCCGATCCCAAGCTCGAGGAAATGGATAGATCCGTGTTGAAGGAGGTGCGCAGGAGGCTGTACGAGAGGAGGAAGCGGCGCAGGGAGCAGGTCTTCGCGAACGCGGCGGCGCACTTGGTCAAGGTGTGCTTGGAGCTCGGCGTGGCTGCGCTGCTCCTCGGCTACCCGCGGGGGATCGCGCAAGACAGGCCGGGGAAAGGGAACAGCAACATGTGGAGCTACCGGAGGCTGGAGCAGCGCATAGCTGTTACGGCGGAGAACCGCGGCATACCGGTTTTCAAAATCCCAGAGGACGGCACGTCGAAGGTGTGCGCCCGCCACGGGTGCGAGGTGGTGAGGGGGCCGCGCGGCTTGGTTCGCTGCCTCCACGGCCACACGATGCACAGCGATATTAACGCGGCGATGAACATCTTGGCGCGAGGCGGAGGAAAGGTGCCTACGCGGGTGAGAGTGCTCAGCTTCGTGCCGACACCGAGCAAGGTGATCGCGGTCAACGGAAAGAAGAACAGTAACCCCGCTTAAAGGCGGGGTAACCTGGATGGCGCGCGCGCTTGCGCCGCGAAAGCGATAAGAGCCTGAGCCAAGCACCCCAGAGCAATGCCGGGGGAGGAGAAGCTCAGGCGCGAGATCGAGCGGAGGAGGGCTGAAAGGAGGAGGCAGAGCTCCCAGCTGATGAAGTGGGTGATCGTGATCCTGATCGCCCTAATGCTGTCCTCCAGCGTGCTCGCCCTGCTGTTCAGGTTCTGAGCGGCGGAGCCTGAAGACCACAGCCACCCCCTTAACGCCTTGGAAGCTCGTGCCGAGGAACACGCTGGCGGTGACGAAGCCGATGTTCGGAACCACAGCGATCACCTCGCCGAACCGCTCCTCAACCTCGTCGAGAACCCTGCCGAGCCTCGGCAGGCTGTCGTAGAAGGGGTCCGTCTCGACGTAGACGATCCCCACCCTCTCCCCCTTGTAGACGAGCTTCGCCCCCTCCAGCGCCGGCGGCGCGGCAGCCCTCCTCTCCGCTACAACCCGGTAGTCCCCGATCTTCTCCTCGAAAAGCTTCTTGATCGCCTCCTCCCTGGTGAACCCCTTCTCAACGAGCTTCGCGATGTCGCTCTCGAGCTTAGCCCTAGGGTCCCCCCAGATGGTGGAGCCCCTGTAGTACCTGAGCAGCGCGTTGTACAACTCGTCGACGCTGACCCGCTCGCCCACGAGCAATTACCGCGCAACCCCCCTTTTAAACTTCGTGAGGAGCGCGCGGGGTTCTCCCGGTACCTGCCGAGCGCGCGCCGCGCCTCTGCACAACGCTAATAAAAGGCCGTTCGCCGAGCGCGGGATAAGCTTGGTAGCGGTAAAGACCGGAAGGGGGTTCGCGTACCCGGAGTACGAGCCCTTCTGGCCGCCCGAACCCGCGTACGAGCTGCTCGAGGTGAGAGCCGAGGTCGAGGTCAACCTCGAGGCGCGCTCGCTCGCCGGGACCGCCGTGAACGTTCTCAGGTGCACCGACCGCTGCGAGAAGATCCTCCTCCACGCGGTAGGCATGAAGATCGAGGAGGTGCTGGTGAACGGCTCGAAAGCCCGCTACACGTACACCGGAAGGGAGCTGGAAGTGTACCCCGAAAGAGCCTCTAGAGGCGACGTCCTCGAGGTCCTAGTCAGGTACCGCGTCGTCGAGCCGAAAGCCGGCGTGTGGTTCGTCCCAACCGACGGGGGGAAACCCTACATCGCTTACACGCAAGGGCAGCCCGAGGATACGAGGTTCTGGCTGCCCACCTACGACTACCCCAACAGGAAAGCGGTCGTCGAGCTCGCGGTGAAAGCGCCTAAGGGGCTCAAGGTGGTAAGCAACGGGAAGCTCCTGCAGCACACCGTGGAAGGGGGTTCCGAGAAGTGGGTTTACAGGCTCGACTCGAGGATACCGACGTACCTGATAGCCTTCGCGGTCGGCGACTTCTACGTTAAAGAGGAGGAGCGCGACGGGCTGCTGCTCCAGTACGTCGTCCCCAAAGGCAGGGAAGAAGACGTCGAGAGGAGCTTCGCGAAGACGAAGGAGATGATCAAGTTCTTCGAGGAGTACACCGGGGTCAAGTACCCCTACCCGAAGTACAGCCAAGTCTGCGTCGACGAGTTCGTCGCGGGAGGGATGGAGAACGCCTCCGTGACGATACTGACCAGCGCAACCCTCCACGACGAGAAAGCACACCTGGATTTCAGGAGCGAGCCCCTAGTCTCCCACGAGCTAGCCCACCAGTGGTTCGGCGACCTCGTAACCTGCAAGGATTGGAGCCACCTGTGGCTTAACGAGGGGTTCGCCACGCTCATGGAAGCGCTCTGGAGGAGGCGCGAGCTGGGGGTGGACGAGTTCGTCTACGACCTAGTGGGGATGATGGACTCCTACCTAGCCGAGTACGGCAGGTACGCGAGGCCGATCGTAACCCGCCTCTACAAGTACCCCGACGAGGTTTTCGACTCCCACAGCTACCCGAAGGCGGCCCTCGTCCTCTGGACCCTAGCGAACCTGGTGGGGGAGGAGAGGTTCAGGGAGGGCGTGAGAAAGTACTTGGAGGCGAGGAGGGAGCAGAACGCCGACACGGAGGACCTCCGAAAGATCATGGAGGAGGTTTCAGGGCTCAAGCTCGATTGGTTCTTCGAGCAGTACGTCTACAACGCAGGCCACCCCTCCCTGAAGGTCTCCTACAGGTGGGATGAGAAGGAGAAGATCCTAGAGCTGAGGATCGCGCAAACGCAAGGCGACGACTCCCTACCCAAGTACAGGGTCCCGCTGGAGGTGGTCGTCGTAGGCCCCGACTACCGCGAGGAGAGGAAGCTCTGGGTAGAGGATAGGCAGCACACTTTCACCTTCAACCTACCCTCGAAGCCGAAAGCCGTCTGCGTAGACCCCGAGTTCAAAGCCTTCAAAGCCCTCGCGCTCGACCTACCTCCGGACGAGCTTCTCGGGATCGCTACCGGCTGCCCGCACCTGTACCCGAGGGTACTGGCTGTTAGGGAGCTGGCGAAGAAAGCTTCCCCGGTCCACGTGGACGAGCTAGCTAAGATGCTCTTCTCCGAGGAGGAGTTCTGGGGGCTTAGGAGCGAGGTCGCCCAGGCTATAGCGTCGATAGGGGGGTAGAAAGCCCGGGAAACCCTCCTGCAGGCGCTAGACCGGGTGCAGCACCCGAAGGTTAGGAGGGCGGTGGTCAGGGCTCTCGCCGGCTTCAAGGAGAGGGATGTGGCGGAAAGGCTCGCGAAGGTGCTGCTTGACGAGAGCGAAAGCTACTACGTGCGAGCCGAGGCGGCGTCCTCCCTCGGCAAGCTCGGGTTCAGGGAGCACTCCGAAGCGCTCGCGAAAGCCCTGGAGACCAAATCCCACAACCACGTGATCGCGGCGAGCGCTCTCGAGAGCTTAGCCCTGCTCCTGGGGGACGAGGCGCTGAGCATCCTGGAAAGGTACCTTGCACCGCTGACGCCCATGCCGCTGCGGCGCGCCGCAATAGCGTCGCTAGGGTACCTCACTCCCACGCAGAAGGTCCTATCCCTCCTGGAGCAGGCGTCGAGGAGCAGGCACCCGCACGTCAAACTAGCTGTGGTGTCGGCGTGCACGAGATCGCTTTCGCCGAAGGTGATGCCGATACTCGAGAGGCTGCAATCGGACGTTTCTGGGAGGGTCGCGAGGAGCGCCAGGGACGCTCTAGAGCAGATACGCAGGCACTTGGAGAAGGGCGAAGAGTACAGGAAGCTTAGAGAAGAGATCGAGAAGCTCAGAGAGGAGGAAAGGAGGCTCAGCGAGCGGATCGAAAAGCTCGAAAAGAGATAGCTCCACACAACTTAATATTTCCCCGCACCCGTTTGCCGGCTAACACCACGCGTTCTAAGCCATTTCTTACGAACACTTGAGCGAGAGCTCAGAAAGGAGTTTGAGGATAACGTTAGATGTGTACTCCGCCATCTTGAGAGCCTCTTCGGCGTCTTCCCTGAAGTACAGCTCGTCCGGGGGAGCACCCGTTTCCTCATCGCCGTAAAGGGATGGCTCCCGCTCGCGCCTGAGCCTCCTAGAGAAGCGCGCAAGGGCCGGAATCTCCCCGCGGAACCACTCGGGGAATCTCTCCGCGTTCACCCTTAACACAGGACTTACATCGTGCCACTTCGGGGGCTCGACCCCCCACCGCCCTCAGCGCGGCCTTCAGGAGCAGCTCTACGGCCTCCTGGCACTGCCTTACGACGTAGGGGTAGTTTCCGCTTTCGAGAGCTTCGCGGGCGTGGCGCAGCCTCTCCCGCGCCTGCCGCTCGTAGGGCTTCGCCATCTCCAGGTTGTTCACAGCTCTATCACCTCCCCCCACCTGTAGTCCTTCTTCAGAACCCAGTACCACCGCTTCCCAAGCCTCACCCGCTGAGCGCCCAGCTCCTCGAGCCTCGCCCTCAGCCTCGCGAGGACTTTTGCGAAGAAGCCGTCCCTATCGTAGAGGATGACCGCGTCCTCGACCATGTCCAGGTAGAGCGGCCTCACCCTCGTTGCCTCTTCGGGCGTCAAGAGGATGGGTGAAAAATCGATGCGGTAGCCCTCCCCTTCGAGCCTCTTGACCTCCTCCTCAAGCTTCTCCTCGATCTCGATGAAAAGGTCCTGCCGCGCGAACCTGCTCCTCGGCAAGTTTCTCGCCACGATCAGCAGGTCCACGTCGCTGTCCCTCCTAGCCTCGCCCCTAGCCACGGACCCGTAGACGACCACCGAGACCAGATCCTCTCCGAACCTCTCCCCGAGGGCGGTAACCAGCTTCTCGAGCAAGGTCCTGTACGGCTCCACCAACCCCTTTCCGCTCAACTTTTACCCGGGAAAAACGGTTGCTGCTCCGCTTTAAGTCTTTGACTTCAGGTCCGCATTCGCGAGCGCTCACGCTAAGCAAACCGGAATCCGGCCGACTCAGCCTCTCGATCGCAGCGGGCAGGTCCTCTATCGATTCAATCCACACATCGGCAAGCTGGCTTTTCTCCCTAGCGTACTTGAGCACCTGGATCGCGCGTAACCCGGCGGCCTTAGCCCCCGCGATGTCCAGCTGCGCGTCGCCGCCCACGTAAACCGCTTCGGCCGGCTTGACGCCGAGCAGGCAGCAGGCGGCCTCGAAGATCTTGCGAGAGGGCTTCCGCCACGGGAACGCCTGCGAGGCGACAACAACGTCGAAGAGGTCGAGGAGCCCCTCCCTCTCATACCTTAGCTTGACTGGATCGTAGCTGCCGACGTTCGTGAGGAGCCCCAGCTTGAACCCCACTTCCCTCAGCGCCTGCAGAACGGAGGGGTTCGAGCTCGAACCCCTCCATGTAAGCTTCGGGGACCGCCGCGTACACTAGTTCGCTGAGCTTCACGGTAGGCGCTAACCCCAAACCTCGAAGCAGAAACACAACCTAGATCCTAAAGCTCGACGTCCTCGCGCTGCCACTCGGAGCACTCCCGCAACTTTTCTATCTGGTCGGGAGAGGTCTCCAACCCTGCAAGCACTTTCAACGCCGCGGAAATCTTCCCGCACATTACTCGCGAGGAAACCCTATCGTGCACGAGGGTGCCGCCGCTGCCGAAAATGACCGCTTTAATCCTCGCCCCCCGCTCGCTCATCGCGCTACCTTCGAACCCCGCCAGAAACTTGCTAGCGCGCTTCGAAAGCAGCTCGCGCGCTGCAGCGTCAGGATACCTCGAGCCTCTCCCCGGCTTTGAAGAACCTCTTGCCCGAGTAGTGGAGGAGGGGCTCGAACTCCGCCCTCTCGACGTGCTCCGCCACGACCCTGCCGACGACGAGCCAGTGGTCGCCGAACTCGCCCATCCACTCGGCCGTGCACTCGAGCTGGACGGGGCACTCCCTGATGCGGGGAGGCTTGACCCTCACGCTCGGCACCGGTGTTAGGCCGGCGAGCTTGAACTTATCCGCCTCCCTGCCCGAAACGCTGCCGCACACCCACACTTTACCCAGCATCTCAGCCGTCGGCACGTTGACCACGAACTCCCCCACCTCGCGCAGGTTCGAGAACGTGAGCCGCTGGGGGGCTACGGCGAAGGCCACGTACTTCGGTTCGAAGCTGACGGGCGTGAAGAACGAGAAAGCGGCCACGTCGGGCCTGCCGCTCCGGTCGCAAGTCGTGATGAGGACGGTCAGCCGGGGGTAGAGGAGCTGGCTGATCCTGTACGCCACAAGGTCTCTTGACGCGGGCTAGAAAAATAGCTTTTGGCTACCGGACGAGCTTCAGCAGCTTCTCGACGGCCTCCACCGCGTCGGTCGCCAGCACGCGGATCATCGCCTCCTTGCCCACGTCGCCCCTGTCGTATATCACGTCGGGCGCTCCGCCAACGGCCTTGAACGCTTCGCGCGCGATCCACCCCATCGACGCCCCTTCAACCCGCTTAACGCTCTCGGGCTCCAGCGCGCGGTCGACGAAAGCCACTTTGAACCCGACCTCCTCAGCTCTCTCCACGAGCTCGGGCCTGTAGGCGACGTTCACGGCCGCCCGCGCGCGGGGGTCGAGCTTCATCGCCTCGAGGACTAGGCGGGCTAGGTGCGAGGAGGCGCCGAAGGCGACGGGGCCGACAGCCTTCAACCCATCGCCGAACTTGACGATCCTTCCCCGGACGCCGGCCACGTCGCTCGCGCTCTCCGCGTACGGCGGCGGTAGCGCCATCACGACGTTGATGCCGACCTCCGGCGCGTAGGGCAGGATCTCGCGCGCGTGCGCTAGGAGCAGCTCGACGGCCTCCTCCACCCTCTTGAGGACCGCGTACCTCTGAGCGTTCACCTCGAGCCAGGCGGTCGGGTTGACCGGGCAGTGCCCCCTGCCCACTCTAAGCCCGTACTTGATCGCGCGCGTCACGAACTCCTTCGCCACCCTCACCGCTTCGGGGATGCTCGCGCCCTTTGCCAGCTCCGCCGCGATCGCGGCTGAGAACGCGCAGCCGGTCCCGTGCGTGCAGCCCTCTACGCGGGGCGCCTCGAAGACCCGGTACTCCCCCTTCCAGTACAGGACGTCCAACGAGGTCGCGCCGCCCAGGTGGCCTCCCTTGACCACCGCCGCCTCGCAGCCGAGCTCCTCCACCAGCTTCTTGGCAGCGAGCTTCGCGGTCTCCACGTCAACCACCTTAACCCCGGTCAGGCGCTCTGCTTCGGGGGCGTTGGGGGTGACGACCTTCGCCAGCGGCACCAGCTCCCTGGCGAGCGCCTCCACCGCGTCCTCCCGGAGCAGCGGTGCGCCGCTCTTCGCCACCATCACGGGGTCCACGACGAGCGGGAAGCCGAAGTCGCGCACCGCCTTGGCCACCGCCGCGATGATCCCGGCGTTGCTCAGCATCCCGGTCTTCCCCGCGTCGATCCCCATGTCCTCCGCCACGACCCTCACCTGCTCGTACACCATTTCCGGCGGGAGGTCGTGGACCATTGTCACCTGGTACGTGTTCTGGGCCGTGACGCTGGTCAGCGCGACAGTCCCGTGGACGCCGAGCGCCGCGAAAGTTTTCAGGTCGGCCTGTATCCCGGCGCCGCCGCCCGAGTCGCTACCGGCTATCGTGATGGCGACCGGCACGGGGCGGGAGCGCACAGGAGCTGCGTGGCGGCAACCCCTAAAAGCGTTTCACCGCGCGACAGGGTGATAAGCCGGCGCCGCTCGAGCAGCCCGATGAGCCTGGAATCCCGGATCACGAGAGCCGTGTGGAGGGCCGCCTCTGAAGACTGGGAGCGGTTCGCCGAGGTCGACGTTGCGATCGTCGGGGCGGGGCCCGCTGGCCTCACCGCGGCGAAGTACGCGGCTCAAGGCGGCTTGCGCGTTCTGGTCCTTGAGAGGAGGTTGAGCTTCGGCGGCGGCATCGGAGGCGGCGGGATGCTGCTCCACAAGGTGGTCCTCGACTCGAGGGCCGAGCCGGTGCTGAGGGACTTCGGCGTGCGCTACAAGGCTCTCCCCGACCTCGGCCTCTACGTCGCTGACGCGGCCGAGCTGCTGGCGAAGCTCGCCGTCGGCGCCATCGAAGCGGGGGCGAAGGTCGTGCTGGGCGTCACCGTCGAGGACGTGATCGTGCGCGAGAACCCGTTCAGGGTCGCCGGCGTCGTGGTCCAGTGGAGCGCCGTTCCCCTAGCCGGGCTGCACGTGGACCCGCTCTTCGTCGAAGCGAGAGCGGTCGTGGACGCGACGGGCCACGACGCCGAAGTGCTGAGGATCGTCGAGAAGAAGAACCCGGAGGCTGGCTTCAAGGTAGCGGTCGAGCGGTCGGCTTGGGCGGAGGCGGGAGAGGCGGGCGTCGTCGAGGGGACCGGCAAGGTCGTCGAGGGGTTGTACGTGGCCGGGATGGCCGTCGCGGCGCTGCACCGCGTCCACCGGATGGGGCCCATCTTCAGCGGGATGCTGCTCTCGGGGAAGAAGGTCGCCGAGCTCCTCATGGAGGACCTGAAGCGCGCCGGGAGCAAAGGCTGACCAACAGCTTGAAAAGGGGCTCCGCCCCTCCCCGCGCGTGGAGCGCAAGGCTTGCCCCGCGATCGCGATCGCTAGCGCTCTCGTGCCGCTGGCCTGCATAGCTGCGGCCGCACTGTCTTCGGGCTGGTTCAACCTTTGGAGCAACGCTCTGAGCGACTTGGGCCACACGGTGAGGAGCAACGTGGCCCCCATCTTCAACTTCGGCTTAAGCGCGGGGGGCCTGCTCGTCGCTCTCGCGGGCGCGTGCTCGCTCGAGAGGTCCCGCGCGATCGGGTGGACGCTGGTCGTAGCGGGGTACTTCCTCGTACTGATCGCGGTCTTCGACGAGGTTTACGGGCGCCTCCACTTCTACGTCTCGGTAGCCTTCTTCCTCTCGATCGCGGCGCTGCTGGCCGAGTACGCTTTAACGGTGAGGGGGGTTAAGGGGCTCCTCGCCTCGCTGGCCATCGCCGTGGGCGTAACCGCCTGGGTAGCGCACTTGGCCTACGGGGTGCCGAGGGGGGCTGCCGTGCCCGAGCTCGTCTCGATCTTCGTCGCGCTGCCCTTCTACTTCGACTTCACGCTGGGCCGGCGCCGCGCCCGCTAGCCCCCGAGAGAGCGGTCTCGATGTCGGACAGCTGCAGGAGCCTGCGGCGCTCGGGCAGCCTCAGCCGCCCCTCCGCGCGCTTGACGACCAGAACGTAGTAGTTCTCGGGGGATAGGAGGCCGCTCCCCGAAGCCTTCGCCTCCAGCTCCTCGAGCATCTCCAGGGCTTCCTCCTCGCCCACCGTGCGCCACTTCACTTCGATGAACGCTGTGGCGCGGCCCGGCTCCCGCGCCACGACGTCGATCTCCGCCTTACCGCTCCACCAGCTCCCGACCTCAACGGGCCTCACGGGGACGAGGCCGGTCCTGTAGAGGTGGGGGAGCAGCTCGCGGACGAGCGACTCGTACACCGGCCCCATGTAGCGGGGCAGCCCCTCCTCGACGTGCCTCACCGCCTCTTCCGCGAACCCCGCCTCGATCAGGTGCCTGAGCCTGTAAGCGAAGGCGAACCAGAAGCGGAAGTAGTTGTCCCTGAAGTCCAGCTTCGAGCCCCTGCCGCCGACCCTGGCGACCCTCGCCACGATGTCGAGCTCCTCGAGCACCGCCAGGTACTTCGGCAGAGCCCTCGCGTCGACCCCCGCTGCGCTCGCCAGCAGCGAGGGCCTGCGCTCCCCGCTCGCGAGCGCCGCTAGGATGCCCATGTAGGTGCGGGGCTCCCGGAGCTCCTGCCTGAGCAGGTTGGGGGCTTCCTCGTAGAAGCGGGACCCGGGCTTGAGGAGGAAGCGCAGGTTCTCGAGCACGCTCCTCGAGGGGTCGAGCATCTTCAGGTAGGCCGGCGTCCCCCCGAACACGCCGTAGGCGAGGACCGCCTCCTCGATCGGGTAGCCGCCGAGGTAGCGCCTCACCTGCGGGAAGCCGAGGGGGGCCAGCTTCAGCGAGAGCGAGCTCCTCCCGAAGAGCGGGCTCCGGTACGCCAGGAGCTCCCTCTCGAAGAACGAGACCGCCGAGCCGCAGACCGCCAGGAAGACGCCGCTTCCGGAGAGGGTGGCGTCGATGCTCCTCTGCAGGCGCGAGGGCAGGCTGGGGTCCGCTTCAACCATGTACTGGAACTCGTCCAGCACGACCAGGACGCGCTGGCCCGTCGAAGCCAGCCACTCCAGGAGGTCGATCGGGTCGCCCGAGGCTGGCACCCCCAGCTGGGCTTTCGCGGCCCTCGCGAAGTCCTCCCTGAGCTCCTCCAAGGGGGCTTCGATCGCCGCGTAGTAGAGGAGCCTCTTCCCCTTGGCGAACTCGAGGAGGAGCCTCGTTTTGCCGACCCTCCTCCGGCCGTAAACCACGACGAGGGCGAAACCCCCCTTCCTCCAAGCTTCCTCCAGCAGCTCAAGCTCGGCCTCCCTGTCGATGAAGTCTTTCGTATCGCGTTCTGACATATCCAATTATGCTAATTCCATTCTGTCAGCTTTAAGCCTTGCCCAGCAATGCCCCAGCGCGTTAGGGGTTCGCGCGAGGCGCTCGGCGAAGGGTTCAAGGCGCCGCGCGCCGCATCCCGCGAGGCGTTCGGGGTGCCGGCGGGCAAGCTGCTCGAGCGGAAGGACCTGAGGAACAGGTACGGGGTGTTCGCCGACAGGGAGGGGGCCGGCGAGCTTCTAGCCGAGTTCGTGGAGAGGGAGGGAGTCGCCTTGGACTCGATCCTCGCGATACCCAACGGGGGCGTGGCGGTGGGCTACCGCGCCGCGCTGAGGCTCGGGGTGCCGCTAGCCGTGGCCGTGGTTAGGAAGATCACGTACCCCTGGACCACCGAAGCGGGATTCGGCGCCGTCTCTTGGCTGGGCGACGTCGTCGTTGACGAGCGGGTTGCCAGAGCGCTCGGGGAGGGGGAGTTCCGGAGATGCCTCGAGAGAGCGGAGAGGAGCGTAAGGGAGAGAGCGCGGATATTCGCCGACTACCTGCCGGGAGACCTCAACGGCAAGCGCGTTGCCGTAGTGGACGACGGGCTGGCTACGGGCTACACGATGCTGGCTGCGGTCAAAGCTGCCAGGAAGCTGGGGGCTCGGGAGGTGGTTGCCGCCGCGCCGACGGCTTCGCTTGACGCGGTTCAGCTCCTCCTCGAGCACGCGGACCTCCTCGTCGTGCTGAACCTGCGCGAGGACTACCCGTACGCGGTCGCCGACGCTTACGCTAGGTGGTGGGACCTCACGGAATCCGAGGCGCTCGCGTACCTGCGGCTTCTCAGGGAGAAAGAAACAGCCTAGTCTGCCGCTGCAGCGAGCTTTACAGCTGCGAAGCTGTCCCCCTAGCGGAGAACAGCATTCATCAGTTGATGGACTTAAGGTTCACAACTCCTTAAAAGCCCTTTGGAACTGCTTAACACGGTGAGACGGATGGAAACCAAGTGGGTGGTGATCGCTGTTGTTGCCGCACTAGCGGTAGCCGTGGTCGCCGCGTCCGCAGTAGCTTTAGCGCAAGCGAGCCAAGCAAGGCGCAACTGGCGCCCCTGGCTGGCACCGACTAACGATGCGCCGAGCGCTGGCGCACCCTTCGGGAAGGGGTGGCTGCGCGGCTTCGGGAGACGCGGCTTCTTCGCGGTGGAGGTTAGCGAGGAGTTCACGTCGAAGGTCCTAAACATACTGAAGAGCGACCCGGACGCCTCGAAGCTCCTCAGCGAAGGCTACAACGTGACCGCCGTCAGGCCCATCGTCACGCTCAGCGTGGCTGGCGACGGCACCGTAACCCTGAGAGCTACGCAGGCGGTGGTGACGCTGAGGAAGGATTCGAGCTGGGCTGTCGTCCGCGTCGACGTGGCGCAAGGTAAAGTGGTCTCGATAGTGACGGTAACCAGGACTGTGATCAAAAAGTAAAAAGCGTTCTCCTTTTTATTTTTCCTCTTTTCTTCTAAAAGAAAGCCTTTTTACAGGGTAGAATACGAGGGTTCGTGCTCGGGTTGTTCAGCGAAGCCGAGTACGCGTACCGCCTAGCCCTGCGGCTCGCCTCGACCCCCCGCTTCACCGGCAGCAAGGGGGAGGCTGAAGCTAGGGAGCTCCTCGCCCGGGAGCTTTCGAGCTTCGGCTACAGCGTGAGCTTCGAGCCGTTCAAGGTGAAGGTTTACGAGGTGGAGCGGGCGTCGCTCGAGGTGCTCGAGCCTGAGCGCAGGTTCGTGGAGTGCTCGCCGATAGGCTTCAGCGGCGAGACCGGGGAGGAGGGGGTCGAGGGCGAGCTCGCCTACATCGAGGGCGGCGACGCGGCGCTCCTGCCCGCCGGGAAGGGGTGGATCGGGCTCGCGTCGGCGAGGCCGGACAAGGAGGGCTGGAGGAAGCTGGCCGGGAGGGCTTCCGGGCTCGTAGTGGCGGAAGGCTCGCCGAGCCGCGAGCTGAGCAGGGTGGAGGTGCCGTACGAGTGGCGCGAGAGGTTAGGAAGCCTGCCCGCCGTCTACGTGCGCTACTGGGACGCGGTGAGCCTGCTCAAGGCGAAGCGAGTCAGGCTGGTGGTGCAGCAGGAGTACAGGGATGTCGAAACCTTCAACCTCGTCGCCGAGAAGAGGGGTGCGAAGTACCCGGACGAGGTCGTCTACCTCGTGGCTCACCTCGACAGCGTCTACGGGGTGCAGGGGGCCCTCGACAACGCCGGCGGCTCGGCGCTGGCCGTCGCCGTGGCGAAGGCGCTGAGCCGGGAGAGCTTGAAGAGGACGCTTCGCGTCGTCCTGTTCAGCGGGGAGGAGCTCGGGCTGCGGGGGTCGCTGGCCCACGTCGAGCAGCGGAAGAGCGAGCTGAAGAACGCGATAGTCGTCGTGAACTTGGACGTCCACGGAGCCGCGATCGGCTCGACCTCGGTCGTCGTGACGGGGTCGAAGAGCCTCCGGCACGCGGTGGAGTTCGTCGCGAGGAGGCTGGGGGTGAAGGTCAACGTGAGCGAGGACGTGATGTCGAGCGACGGGGCCAGCTTCGCGAGGGAGGGGGTGCCGTCTGTCAACGTGTTCCGCTCCAGCGGGGCCGCTGGCAACGCCCACACGGTTAAGGACTCGCCCGAGCTGCTGCACCCGCTCGCCTTCGAGCTGCCGGGCTTGCTGGCTCTCGAGTTCGTGAGGGAGGTGGCGAACGCCGAGGAGCCGCCCTTCGAGCGCGAGATACCCGACGAGATCAAGAGGAAGGTGGACGACTACTTCAGGAAGCGGCTCGGGATACTCGACTAGCGCTCGCACGGTTTTTAACCGGCCGCTCCGCAGTTGGAGGCGATGGGCGAGCTGAGCGCGAAGCTGAGGGAGTGGATCGAGTACTTCGAGGAGGCTAGGGAGGTTAGGAGGAGGTTCGCGAACTGGGAGTTCATCAAGTCGCAACCACCGAAGCTGAGGGTCGCGCTCGAGTACTTCATCGAGGTCGGCGACCTCTACAACGCAGCCAAGCTGGCCGGGATGAGCGTGGAGGAGTTCAACGAGCTCAGGATCAAGGCGGGGATACCCAGTGTCGGCTAGCGCGGTCGCCGACACGTCCTTCCTCATCGACTGGGCCAGGTACTCCAGGAGCAAGCTCCTGTTCAAGCTCTTCGACGTGGTGTTCATCCCCGAGTCCGTGCTGGCCGAGCTCAGGAGCGAGAGGACCCTCACGTGGGTGGCGCAGGGCCTGGAGGAGGGGAAGCTCGCCGTGCTACCCGAGCTCCCCGACGCCTCGAGGGAGGCGCTGCAGCTGGTGGCGAGGAGCAGGAGGCTGCCCGTCAGGCCCGTCGACTACCCGGAAGCCTACTGCCTAGTCGTAGGGAGGGAGCTCGGCTACGCGGTGCTGACGGAAAACGGGGGCGCGCTGGCGGTGAGGGACTACGACCCCAACTTCGCGAGCGTGGAGGTGCTGAGGGCGCTCGACATCCTGTATAGGCTGTGGAAGCTCGGCCACGTGGAGAGCTTCAGAGGGGAGCTCGAGCTCTACGAGCGCGAGACGAAAAGGCTTTACACGGCGAGGGACCTAGCTAAGTACGGTGACGCCCTCTGACGGTGGACGAGGGGAAGCTGAGGGAATGGGTGGAGCGGCTTAGGGAGGCTAGGGAGGTTAGGAGGAGGTTCGCGAACTGGGAGTTCATCAAGTCGCAACCACCGAAGCTGAGGGTCGCGCTCGAGTACTTCGTGGAAACCGGCGACTTCAGGACAGCCGCCGCTCTAGCCGGGATGGGGGCGGACGAGTTCGTCGACTTCGCGCGCTTCGAAGCCGGGATACCGCTCGTCTACTGACCGCGCGGCGCGGTTCCTAGGTTCGCCTCCGCCCTCGCGCGACCCTCCACGCTAGGAGCGCGGCCGCCCCCAGAGCTGCCGCCGCCCCGCAGGCGATCAATGCTGTGGGCGGCCCGCCCCCCTCGACGGGCTTCGGTCTCGCCGCCCCCCGCCCGACGGGGCCGCCAACTCTTAAGCTGGCGCTCGAGCTCGAAACCTCGCCCGTAGCCGACCAGGCGGTGGCTTTGGCCGTTACCGTGGCGCCCGTCGGCGCGCACCTCATCCTCACCCTCTCGCCGGGAGCCAGGTAGGGTAGGAACACGGCGTAGGCGGACGAGTTGATGGGGAGCCTGTACGCGCGGTAGCCCTCGGGCTCGAGCGGGAGCCCGGGCGTCGCGTTCGCGAGCTCGACCGCCGTGATCGCGGCGGGGCCGGCCCCCCGGTTCTCGACGACGAGCTCCACGCCGCTCTCGTTCCCGCTCAGCGAAACCAGGATGCTGGGGGGAGGAGGCGCGGGCGGCTCGGCGCCCTTGTAGCGCGCCGCGTACTCCCTGGTGATCCTCAGGTACTCGAAGCCGTACTCCCTGCTCGGCTCGATCTCCGTGCCCTCGTGCCACTCGTTCCAGGTGCAGATGAGGATCGCGTCGGGCGCGCTGCTCAACGCTGCCTCCCACGTCCTCCTGTAGTAGGCTCCGCCATCCCTCGGCACGTGCGCTCCAGGGCTCCTGACTTTCCGGTCGTCGTAGCCAGGGTTCACCGTAGCGGCCCACAGCCTCCTGTAGAACTCGGCCGCGCCCGGCTGGACGTACGTTCTCACAAACTTCGCCTCTTCGGCGTAAACCGCGGCGTGGTCCTTGATCCAGATCGGGTTGTACGTGTGGAGGCCGTCGAAAGCCTCCAGGTAGGCTGTGCTGAAGGTGTCGGCGATGAAGATCGCGTCGATCCCGGTGGAGTTCCTCACCTTAGCCAGCACGTCGGCCCAGAACGAGGGCTTCCTCCCGTAGGCCTCCACCGCGTACACGAAGACCACCGGCTTGCCCCCGACCTTCAGGAAGGCGGGGTGGCTCGAGTACTTCCTGAGCACGTAGGAGAGCTCCTCCACCACCTGGCTGGCAGGCGGCTCCCGGTCGCCGCGTATCGACTCGTAGTAGATCGTCAGGTTGAACCCCTCGGAGGCCGCGACGTCCAGCATCCTAGCGAAAGCCTCGTCCTCGAACGTCCCAACGCCCCACCAGGAGCAGATGAAGCCGTCGATGCCGGCCGCCTTGGCCATGAGGATGTGGGACCTCACGACCCGCGGGTCCCACGAGTCGTATGGGCCGAGCAGCGGGTAGTCGGTGGCGGTCCCGATGCTCGCGTACGAGACGCGGTCCCAGTGGAACCAGCGGCTCGAGGGCCCCTGAGGGTTCCCGTACCACGGGTAGTAGAAGGCGAGCACGAGCTTCGGCGCAGCCCTCTCGAGGACCCTCACGGTCTGCGGGCTGGCGGCGGCCAGCGCCGAGCGCGGGAGCAGGGCGCTCCTCGGGTTCAAGCCCCCGCTGCCGGGCACGACGCCCGAGTTCGTGAAGCTCCAGACGAGGACCTCGCGCCCGCCCACGACCGCGTACACCCTCACCGCCGTGTACTCGAGGTCCCCCTTCGCCACCGTGACGTTAGCCGCGTCGCCGGTGAAGACGAGCCAACCCTCCGCGCGCACGACGACGAGCGTCGTGTCGTACTGCCTCTTGTTCACCGCAACCTCGCTGCCGCCCGCGCTCACCCGGAGCTCGGGCGCGCCGGCGCCCTCCACGACCCTGTAGCTCGAGGCGGTGAAGCCCTCGATGGAAACGCGGGTCCAATCCGACTTCGTCTCCACCTCGA
>JAPWTS010000085.1 GCA_028275925.1 Thermofilales archaeon | reverse complement strand
CTAGGGGCCGCCTGTGCCGGTTCTGGAGGTGAAGGGGCTCGTCAAGGACTTCGGGGGTTTTAGGGCGCTGCGGGGGGTGAGCTTCGAGGTCGAGGAGGGGGAGGTGTTCGGGCTGGTGGGCCCGAACGGGGCCGGTAAGACGACGACGTTCCGCATCGTGGTGGGCTTGCTCCGGCCGACGGCGGGCGAGGTGCGGGTTTTCGGCGCGGAGCCCGGCGACGCGAGGGTGAGGAAGCTGGTCTCGTACCTGCCGGAGGACGCGGGGACGTACAGGAACATCACGGGCTACGAGTTCCTCAGCATGGTCGCGCGCATATACTTCGGGAGGGGGAGGGAGGCGGAGGAGGCGCTGGAGCTCGGTTTGAAGATCGCGGGGCTCGGCGATAAAGCGTACGAGAAGATGAAGACGTACAGCAAGGGGATGAAGCGCAGGATCCAGGTGGCGCGAGCGCTCATGGTGAAGCCGAGGCTGGCCGTGCTGGACGAGCCCACCTCGGGCCTCGACGTCCTCCAGGCGAGGGAGGTGCGCGAGCTCGTGAAGAGGTACGCGAGGGAGCTGGGCGCGACCGTGCTGCTGTCGAGCCACAACATGGCGGAGGTGGAGGAGCTGTGCACGCGCGTCGCGCTCATACACAAGGGGGTTGTGCTGGAGCAGGGCGGGGTCGGCGAGCTCCTCGCTAAGCACGGCGCGCGGAACCTGGAAGACCTTTTCGTCAAGCTGGTGGGGGGTGCCGGCTCGTGAACTTCGAGGCGCTCAAGGCGCTAGCGGCCAAGGAGTTCAAGGATCTGATCAGGGACCCGCGCATCGTGGTCCCCTTCGTGCTCTCAGCGATCGTGATGCCGGTGATAGGCCTGCTCATCGCCTCCACGATGCAGGTCGCCGTCAGGCAGGCCGTCGAAACTCGAGCTGTGGCCGTAGCCGACCTCGACCGCTCCAACGCGTCGCGGCAGCTGGCGCGGTGGCTGGAGGGCAAGGGGTTTAGCGTTGCGCTGCTCGAGACCAACGGGGCCGGCGAAGCCGAGCTGGCGCGCGAAGCGGCGGGTAGGGGCGCCCAGGTGCTCCTGGTGGTGGAGCCCGGCTTCGAGCAGGCGCTCCGCTCGGGCGCTAAGCCGAAGCTGAAGCTGATCGCGCTGGTGAAGGAGGTCGGCGCGTTCGGCGCGCTGGGCGGCGCCGCGGTCGCCGGAGCGGTGAGGGAGTTCGCCGCTTCGAAGCTGCTGGAGGGCAGCGGGATCAGCTACGATCTGGTGAGGGATCCCGCGGAGCTGCAGGAGATGGTTTACGTGATCCCCAAGAGCGCGCTCCTCCCCAGCCCGACCCTGCTGGTGGGCCTCTCGATGGCCGTGATCCTCATCCCCATAATCCTCGCGTCCGTAGCGCTCGTCGTGATGCAGATGTCGGCCACCGCGATGGCTGTGGAGAACGAGGAGAGGACGCTCGAAACGCTCCTCACGCTCCCCGTGTCGCGCTTCGAGATGCTGCTCTCCAAGCTGCTGGGCATGTTCGCCGTCTCGCTCATCGGGACGGCCTTCGAGATGGTGGGCATATTCCTCTACTTCTACCTGCTGGCGTCCATCCCCGCGGCGCTGGCGCCGCAGCCGGAGCGCGCCGCGCTGCCGATCGCCCTAAGCCCCTCGGACGCCGCCTTTCTCGCCGCCAGCCTGCTCCTCTCGCTCTTCTTCATGGCCGCGCTGGGCTTGATCGTCGGGGCGCTGAGCAGGGACGTCCGCATCGCGAACACCGTGGCCGGCCCCCTCTCCATGATCGTGTACCTCCCAGCGATGCTCATCGCCTTCGCCCCCTCCGAAGCCCTGGGCCCCCTCGGCAGAGCCCTGCTGTACGCGCTGCCCGCAACCCAGCCGGTGATCGCGGCGAAGGACGCGATCGGATCCAGCCTCCCCGCCGCCGCTCCAGCCTACCTGGCTCTCTCGCTGGCGGCGACGGTCGCGCTCGTCTACGCGGCGTCCAAGCTCTTCTCCCTCGAGCTGCTCTCCGAGCTCCAGCACAAGCTCTCCGCCCTCGCGAGGAGGGGAAAGGGCGGTGGGGGCTGAGCGCTTCAAGCGGTACGCGCTGGACGAGCTGCTCGACCACGAGCTGTACGCTAGGCTGGCGGCGAGGGAGCGGAACGAGAGGAACCGGAAGCTGCTGGAGGAGCTGGCCCGCGACGAGCTGAGGCACCACCTGTTCTGGAGCAAGCTGGCGGGCCCCGTGCGGCTCGGGCTGGGGGACCGGTTGAGGCTGCGCCTCCTCCTCTCGCTCTCGAGGCTCGCCGGCAAGACCTTCACGATCAAGCTGCTGGAGCGCGGGGAGGCGGCGACTCTTAGCGAGTACAGGCGCGCGGCCGCCGAGCTGGGGGGCGAGCTGGCTGCCGAGCTGGCGAGGGTGATCGAGGACGAGGAGCGCCACGAGAGCGAGCTGGCCGGCAGCCTCGACGAGCTGGTGGTCAGGCAGCTGGGCTCCATCGCTCTGGGCGTGAGCGACGCGATCATCGAGCTGACGGGCGTCCTCGCCGGCTTCGCCGGCTACACGGGCTCCCCCCTGCAGGTTGCGGCGGCGGGCCTCATCGTGGGCGTGAGCGCGGCTCTCTCGATGGCGGCGGCAGCGTACTCGCAGGCGAAGCACGAGAGGGGCAAGAACCCGCGCACGGCAGCCGCCTTCACCGGCCTCTTCTACATGCTCACCGTCTTGGCGCTGGTGGCGCCGCTCCTGCTCGGGGTCCCCGTCACCATCAGCGTCGCTCTCTCGCTGGCCTGCGCCCTAGCCATCCTGGCGGCCTTCTCATTTTACAGCGCGGTGATCATGGAGAGGCCCTTCCTCCGCGAGTACCTCGAGAACGCCGCGGTCATAATGGCGGTATCGCTCGTCGGCTACGCCTTCGGGCAGATCGTGAAGGAGCTGACGGGGGGAATGCCTTAAAGGGGGGGCGGCGCCGCTCGCCTCCTGTGGCCGGCTCGCCGCGCGCTAGGCCTCTGGTGGCGCTCGCCGCGCTAGCCGCTGCGGCGGCGCTGGCAGCTTTCGCGCTGCTCTGGGCGGCGCAGGTCGGGCGGGAGAGGGCGCGGGAGGCGAGGCTCGCGCTCTACGTTTCGCGGGGTTTGAGCAGGGAGCAGGCCGAGCTCTTCCTCGCGAGGTTCCCGACGAACGACAACGAGACCTGGCTATCCTTCGCGGCTCTCTGGGCTAGGAACGCCTCCCTCGCCGAGGGCGCGCTCAGGCTCTTCGGCTCGGTGGCGCGAGCCCTTAACTACCTGGGGAAGCTGGCGGGGGGCGTGCGCTACAGGATGGTCGCGGTGGACGTGAGGGGCTTCGACGTGCGGGACCCCCGGCTGCTCACGCTGGTGACGCTGCAGGGTCTCGCCAACAGGGAGGGCCCCAACCTCTACGTCATTTTCAAGGACGTTGACGCGGCGTGGCTCGCGAACGCCGCCGAGGACCTGGGGATCGAGGTCTCCTTCGCGCAGCTCGACGACGCGATCAGGATGTTCGCCGGCAGGGCTTCGGGCTACGTCGTCTACGACCCAGCGCTGCCCGACACGATCAACGTGGGGACCACGCTGTGCGGGATCCACAACGCCGTCCTCGTCCACCCGGCGTGGGTTGGCTGGCTGGAGGGGCTCGGCGTGAAGCGCAAGCTCTTCGACCTCAGGGGCAACTTCAGCGACCGCGTCTCGGCGTACGAGTGGGCTTTCCTGAACCTGTGGGGCAAGGTGGACCACACGAAGCTCGCCGTCGCCTGCCCGGAGCACGCGGAGCGCGAGAGGTACGGGCGGAGGTTCACGAGCTGGCCGCAGGTGGCCTGCAGGGACTACGCCGTCGCGCTCAAGCTGCTCACCGTGTACCTCGACCCCTTCGACCCGAGGGAGCGCGCGCTGCTCGAGCGGATACTCAGCGCGATGCCGAACAACTCGATGGTGATGGGGTGGCACGGCGAGGACGAGGGCGCCTACGTGGACCTCGCCACGCGGCACGGCAAGTTCGTGGCCGTCATGATGCACCACTTCGGCCCCACCAACTTCGCGAACCCGACGGTGTGGATGCACCTGAAGCCGCCGGCCGAGCCGAAGTTCCCCCTGCCGCCCGTTAGGCCCGAGCTGCTCGGCAGGGGAGGGGTCTACGTCACGTTCTACGTGACCGACGGCGACAACCTGCAGTGGGACCACGACATGATCTCGCTGTGGTCGCGGAGGGCTGGGGTGCCGGTGGCTTGGACGGTCAGCCCCTTCCTCACCGAGGTCGCCCCCTACATGGTCTACTACTACGCGAAGACGATGAGCGCGGACGACGCGTTCGTCTGCGGCCCCTCCGGGGCCGGCTACGTGTACCCGACCTCGAACATGCGCTACCTGGAGCAGTACCTGCCGCACACGCTGGCCTACCTGGAGCGCAGCGGGCTGAGGATCGTGGAGGTCCTCGGCTACAGCGACGAAGCTGCGGCCGCGTACGCCGAAGCGCTGGGCGGGGCGCTGCTGGCGATCAAGCGGGACTACAACGAGCTGCCCGGCGTCTTCAAGACCTACGGGCAGTCCCTCTACTACGTGGAGGCGGGGGGCCGCTACCTGCCCATCATCTTCGGCGCCCTCCACTTCAGGAGCGGGGACCTCCAGGGCTTCGCCAAGGCGCTCGACAGCGTGCTGGAGATGTACGAGCGGGGCGGGCCGCAGCTGCGCTTCAACCCCGCCGACGACCTGCCCGGTTTCGCGAGGAAGGTCGACGACCCCGACTCGCCTGTGGGGAGGGCTAGGTACGCGGCGCCGGGGGAGAGGCTGGAGGGGGCGCACACGTACGGCCCCTACACCACGCTGCCAGCCGGCAGGTACAAGGCCCGCTTCCTGCTGAAGATCGACCGGGCGGCGAGCGGGGTCGTGGCCACGATCGACGTGTGCACCGACATCGGGAGGACGATCATCGCCAGCAGGGACGTGCACGGGTCGGAGTTCAAGGAGGTCGGTAGGTACCAGTGGTTCGAGCTAGACTTCACCCTCGAGAAGACCACGTCGAACCTCGAGTTCCGGGTTTGGTACCGGCCGGAGAGCGGCGTGGGGCTCTACTGCGGCTTGATCGAGGTGGCGGCGCCGAGCGAGGTGGCGGGCGGGCTGCCCTTCGTGCTCGTCATCTCCCAGCCCTGGGACGTCAGCGAGTGGGAGGGGGTCGCCCGCCTGCTCCGCGAGCGTTCCAACGTCACGCCGATAAACCTCCACGAGTTCGTCGCGCTGGTCAACGTCGAGTACGGCTACGGTGTAGCTTCGAGGATCCTCGAGGAGCGGGTGAAGGCCGGCAAGCTGCCGAGCGAGAAGGCGGCGGAGCTCCGGGCCCTGCTTGACGAAGCCCTCTCGCTGTACAGGCGGGGGAGCTGCTACGAGGCGGTGAGGAGGATGATCGCCTTTTATAAGTGGTTAGCAAACCCCTAGCGCGCAGCGCGGTGGCAGGCGATGTCGGTGACGGAAGCTGCGGTCGAGCTCGCCGCTTCTCTGCTTGCCCGAGCAGGGCTGCCGGGGCTCTTCCTGCTCGCTGTAGCTGAGCTGCTGGTGGCCCCGATACCGGGCGAGGCCGTGTTCGCGCTGGCCGGCTTCCTCTCCAGCAGGGGGGCGATGGGGCTGGCCGAAGCGGTGCTCGTGGGCACGCTCGGCAACCTGGCCGGCTCGCTGATCGAGTACTGGCTGGGTCTGCGCGTCGCCAGGCCGGCTCTCCTCAAGCTGGGCAAGTACCTGATGGTGGGCGAGAGGGACCTGGAAGCGGCCGAGGAGTTCTTCAGGAGGAGGGGGGCGCTGGCGGTGTTCCTCGGGAGGTTCGTGCCCGGCGTGCGCTCCCTGATGGGGTTCCCAGCGGGCATGGCCCGCATGAACCCAGCCGTTTTCGCCGCCGCCACCTTCTCGGGGAGCTTGCCTTGGAACGCGGCTTTCGCGCTCGCGGGCTACGCGCTCGGCGAGAGGTGGAGCGAGGTGCTGCGCTACTCGAGCTACCTGGATCTAGCGGGGGCCGCCGCGCTGGCGCTCGCAGCGATCTACCTCGCAGCGAAGCTGATTAAGCGCCGCCGCAGCTAGCCTGCCACGCCTTTATTCGCTCTTTGCGCGGATACCCCTGCCTTCTTCCCCGTCGCCGGATACCAGCCGGCGCGAGCAGAAGAGGGGGTTTAGAGCTCAGGCACGCCGGTGCGAGCACCTCACAGCCTCCTCACGTCCAAATCCCGCTGCGCTTGAGCTTACAGAATTAATTAACGGGAAAAGAAAGAAAAAGGTAAAGCAGTAAAACTATTGCTCAAGGATTCTGGGTTCTGAAGTAGAAGCCGACCGGCGGCGTTACGATCTTACCGTCGATGTTGTACTGGTAAATGCTCTCCCTCAAGTAAACGACCACAGGAACATTGGTACCGCATGCGCCCTGACCCCAGTTTCGAATGGATGCCGACACGTGGACGCTCGTCTCGTACGAGAAGAGCGAGGCGATGGCGGAGGTGAAAGCGATGCAAGCAGCGCCTGCGGTTGGAGGAAGCGCCACGCACAGTACTTGGGCGGCTAGCGCCCCCGATGGGACCGCAATCCCAATGTAAGCGTTACTGTAGACGTTCGGGTACAGCTCAATGGTGGAAATTACCTCACCGGGATCCAGGTCGCCGTCAGCCAGATCGGTTCCGGGGATTGCGGGGAGCTGCCTCATCCGAGTACCGCTGAAAAGCGCGTTGACGATAGCGCTGTGCGGGAGGCCCTGCTCAACTCTGCTAACTATCTGCCCACTTTGGACTATCACGTCGAAAACGTACGCTTCAACCCTATCGTGGACCCAGTAGCAGTTTTCGCCGCCCGGCGTCACAGCGCAGTAGTACATTTTACCGACCACCAAGCTCGGCCTACCCAAGATGTATATCCACCGGGCTTCGTTGGGGCATGCGTATAAGCTATCAGTTAATCCTACCCTGGCGCCCCAGACTGTTCCACCGATCTGCAGAGTCATGGAGGGGAGGACGCC
>JAPWTS010000037.1 GCA_028275925.1 Thermofilales archaeon | reverse complement strand
CGAGGGGCTTGGTTCGCTGCCCCCACGGGCATGTAGTGCACGCGGACTTGAACGCGGCGATGAACATCTTGGCGCGAGGCGGAGGCAAAGTGCCGGTGCGGGTCAGAGTGCTCAGCTTCATACCCACAGCGAGCAAAGTCGTAGCGGTCAACGTAAAGATGAACAGTAACCCCGCGTAAAGGCGGGGTAACCTGGATGGCGCGCGCTAACCGTTTCTCCCGATCGCGGCCGCCACGCGCCCGGCCAGCTCCTCGAGGGCTGAGCCGTCGACCGTGCGCATACCGAGGCTCAGGGGGGTTAGCGCCACTCCCCGCTCTTTAAAGACCACGTGGGAGTCAGTGCCCGGCTCCGGCTCCACAGCTTCGCCGTAGAGCCAGTAGTAGGGCTTCCCCCGCGGGTCCAAGCGCCGCTCGAGCTTCTCGACCCACCTCAGCCTGGCGGGGGGCGCGACCCTCACCACCCCGCTGAAGGTGTGCGGTATGTTCACGTTGAGCAGGTCGACGCCCTCGGGCAGGCCCCGCTCCAGCAGGTAGCCCACCACCGCCCTGACGATCGCTTTAACCAGCGCCGCGTACCCTTCGTCGAGGAACGCCTCGAAGCCCTCGACGTCGGCCGAGAAAGCGGCGGCCGGGATCCCGAAGAGCGCAGCCTCCGCGGCCGCCCCTACGGTTCCCGACACGAGGATGTTCTGGATGCTCGTGTTCTCCCCCGCGTTCACGCCCGATACCAGCATGTCCGCCCCGCCCAGCACCTCGCGGGCCACGTGCACCACGTCGCGCGGCGAACCCGTGATACCGTACGCCCTGGCGTAGCCCAGGTCGACCTCGTACACCCTTATCGGCTCGTCGAGCGTCAGCATCCCGCCGCGCGCCGACGCCTGCTCGAGGGGCGCGACGACGATGGCGTCCCCGAAGCCCCTCACCGCCTCGTAGAGCAGCTTCAGCCCGGGGCTGCGCAGCCCGTCGTCGTTTGTCACGACTATCCGCATGGCCGGGAGCCGCTCCAGCGCGGCTTATAACGCTGTCGCGCGGGCGAAACCTTATTGGGGGCGGCTCGAGACGAAGCCGATGGCGCGAACGATCCGCTTAGCCGCGCTCGCAGCCGCTCTCGCGCTGGCGGCGCTCGCCTACTACCTGTTGCAGCCCCGACCCCCGCGCGTTAAAGCGCGCGTTGTGGTCAACACCGAGCGCGCCCTGCCCTTCAAGGACCTCCGCGGCGCGAACAACGGACCTCTGAGCCCGAGGGGCTGGGACCAGGCCCTAACGCTCAACCTCAGCCAGCAGTACGCCCAGCTCGGCTTCAAAGTCATCAGGTTCCACGACCTGTGGCGCGTCGACGAGCTCGACACGATATTCCCCGACCCCCGCGCCGACCCGGAAGACCCGAGGAGCTACAACTTCGCGGGCCTAGACCGCTGCGTGGCGGAGGCGCTCAAGCACGCCGATCTGCTGATCCTGAGGATAGGCTTCGACTGGAACGACCCTCCCAAGAACAAGCCCCACGTGGAGGTGGGCAAGCTAGCTGAAGTGGCCAAGCGCATAGTCCTACACTACACTAAGGGCTGGGCCAACGGCTTCAACCTGCCCGCCAGTTCCCTCTGGATTGAGGTGTGGAACGAGCCCGACATCCAGCAGTTCTGGGGCTTGAGCAGCGGGGAGTACTTCGAGCTTTACGACGCCGTCGCGAAGGCCGTTAAGGAGGCGAACCCCGACGTGAAGGTGGGGGGTCCCGCCATCGCGTTCAACCTGACGTTCCTCGACGCGTTCCTCGAGCACGTTAAGAAGTCCGGGGCGCCGCTGGACTTCGTCTCGTGGCACGTGTACGCGACCGAGCCGGCGGACGTCGTCGAGAGAGCGCGCCAGGTGAAGCGGCTGATGGAGAAGCACGGCTTCGGCCACCTGCCGAGTGTTCTTACCGAGTGGAACTACTGGTGGGACAGGGAGCCGTGGGACTTCTTCAGGAGCCAGCGCGTGGCGGCTTTCCAGGCTGCGACGCTCATCGAGCTCGAGGACGCGCCTGTGGACGTGGCCACCCTGTACCGGGGCGACGCGTGGAACTGGGGCGGGCTCTTCTACAGGGATGGCACGCCCGGCAAGCCGTTCTACGTCTGGGTCGCCTACAGGCGCCTCGTCGAGGGGGCTAAGAGGCTGGAGGCCAGCGTGGTCAGGCTGGAGCCCGGCGCCGCCCGCGGCCTCAGGGTGCTCGCCGGCTTGGGGGGCGACGGGGTGCTCCGCCTGCTCGTGGCGAACTACGCCGACGAGGAGGTGACGTACGAGGTGGAGGCTGAAGGGTACGCGCTGCAGCGGGTCCTTGTGCTGGACGAGAAGAGCGACCTGAGCGAAGCCGGCGCGTGCGAGGGCGGCATCTGCGTGATCGGCCCCTACGCCGTCCACCTCGTCGAGCTCGCTAGGCGCTAGCGCCTCTCGTAGGCCGAGATTTTTTCGATATTTTCCCTCTCGCCGGGGTCGGGCTCCCGGACCGAGAGCCAAGCGTCGATGATCTCCTTGGCCACCTCCTCGGTCGTGAGGCGGGCGCTCATCGCCAGCACGTTCGCGTCGTTCCACAGCCTGGCGCCCCTCGCCGTCTGGGCGTCGAAGCAGAGGGCGGCGCGCACCCCCTTCACCTTGTTGGCCGCGATCGAGACGCCCGTACCCGTGTAGCAGACGACGACCCCGAAGGCCGCCTCCCCCCTCGCCACCCTCTCGCCCACCTCGAAGCCGACGTCCGGCCACGGCACGGGCTTCCCCTCCCTGAGCGCGCCGACCGGCTCCACCTCGAAACCCTTCGACCTCAGGTACTCGACCACGAACTTGGCGACGGGGTACGGCTCGTCGGACCCCACTACGACCCTAGCCACAAGCCGGGCGCGGGAGGCCGGGCTTTAGACCTTGCGCTGAACGCGCTAGCGGGGCGCCGGCCCGTCGAGACACTTTTATTAGCGTGCAGCCGGAGCCCCCCAACCCGGGGAGCGGGCCGTGATGCTCGGTTTCTTCACGGGCGGCCAGCTCGGCGACTTGAGGAAGACCCTCCAGTGGGCCCGCGACCACGGCTTCAAGTCCGTGAGCATCGCCGCCCCGCCCGGCTCGAAGTTCTTCGACGTCGACGAGGCGATAAGGAACCCGCGCGCGATCAAGGAGCTGGAGGAGGAGACCGGAGTCTTCATCAGCGCCATCGGCTTCTACGGGAACCCCATCGACCCCGACCCCTCCACGAGGAAGCTGCACTCGGAGCACTTCGCGAAGCTCGTCGAAGCGACCTACAGGATGGAGAAAACCGTCGTCACCGGCTGGATCGGCAGGTACCCGGGTGACGTGGACAAGAACATTGAGGAGATAAAGAAGGTGTGGCCACCCATCATCAAGAAGGCGGAGGACTGCGGCGTGAAGATCGCGATCGAGAACTGCCCGGGCAACATCATGTTCAGGCCCGACATCTGGCGCGCGGTGTTCGACGAGCTGGGCTCCCCCAACCTCGGTCTCGAGTTCGACCCGAGCCACCTCATCTGCCAGCTCATCGACCCCATCAAAGCCGCGGACGACTTCGGCGGCAGGATCTTCCACGTCCACGCGAAGGACGCTGAGGTCCTCTGGGAGAGGGTGAGGGAGGTCGGGATAACGCTCGGGGGCTGGTGCCCGCACCGGCTCCCCGGCTTCGGCCAGCTCGACTGGGCTAAGTTCTTCTCGGTGCTGAGGAAGCACAAGTACGACTACGCCATCAGCATCGAGCACGAGGACCCGTTCTTCGGCTACGAGGAGGGGCTCGTGCTCGCCAGGAAGTTCCTGGAGCGCTTCATCGCCTAGCCGCGCTAAGGCATCTCCTTTCTTTAACTTTTTGATTGAAAAGTTACCGTGAGCTTACCTCTTCGACAACCTTCACCCGGCCCTCGCGTGCTGGAGGAAGCGCGGCAGCGGCGGACCCGCGCGCTGAGCCGAGCTTTCTTGAACCGGGTTCGCGGGAAACGTTAGGTTTTTCTACCCTCTTCCGAGGACGCCGGGCCAGGGTCTTGGCAGCGCGGTTGGGGGTTCGGCTGAGCTTCGCGCTAGAGCTTCCTCCCGGGGTGGTGCTCTGTGCCGCGCCGCGTTGACGTTCGCAAGGTTCTGCTGCTGGGCTCGGGCGCCATCAAGATCGCTGAAGCCGCGGAGTTCGACTACAGCGGTTCTCAGGCCATTAAAGCCCTCAAGGAGGAGGGGCTCGAGGTCGTCGTCGTCAACCCCAACGTGGCCACGATACAAACGTCGAAGGAGCTGGCCGACAGGGTGTACCTGCTCCCCGTCCAACCAGAATTCGTCGAAAAAGTCATCGAGCGCGAGCGCCCCGACGGGATCCTGCTCGGTTTCGGCGGGCAAGCCGCGCTGAACTGCGGTGTCGAGCTCGCCAAGCGGGGCGTGCTGGACCGGTACGGGGTCAAGGTGCTCGGCACGCCGATCGAAGGCATCGTGAGGGCATCGGACCGCGACCTCTTCCGGAGGACGATGATCGAGCGCGGCATCCCGGTCCCGCCCTCCGAGGCTGCACGCTCCGTCGAGGAGGCCCTGGAAGCGGCCGAGCGGGTCGGCTACCCGGTCATGGTGAGGGTGGCGTTCAACCTCGGCGGGGCCGGCTCGTTCGTCGCCCGCGGCAGGCGGGAGCTCGAGGAGAAGGTGTCGAAGGCGTTCGCGCAGTCCCCGGTGAAGCAGGTTCTGGTGGAGAAGTACCTTGAGAAGTGGAAGGAGGTGGAGTTCGAGGTCGTGCGGGACTGGGCCGGCAACGCGGTGGCCGTGGCGTGCCTGGAGAACGTGGACCCCATGGGCATCCACACGGGCGACTCGATCGTCGTCGCGCCCTCGCAGACGCTGACGAACAGGGAGTACCAGGCGCTGAGGGACGCTTCGCTCGCCGTGGCGGAGGCCGTGGGGGTGGTGGGCGAGTGCAACGTCCAGCTCGCGCTGAACCCGCGGTCGGAGGAGTTCTACGTGATCGAGACGAACCCGAGGATGTCCAGGAGCAGCGCGCTCGCGAGCAAAGCGACCGGCTACCCGCTCGCCTACATCGCCGCGAAGCTCGCGCTCGGCTACAAGCTGCCCGAGCTGATCAACGGGGTGACGGGGATCACGACCGCCCACTTCGAGCCGGCCCTCGACTACGTGGTGGTCAAGGTGCCGAGGTGGGATTTCGAAAAGTTCCCGGGAGCCGAGCCGGTGATCGGGACCGAGATGCGGAGCATCGGCGAGGTCATGGCGATCGGCAGGTGCTTCGAGGAGGCGCTCCAGAAGGCCTTGAGGATGCTGGACATCGGCGCGGACGGCCTCGTGGCGAGCGCGTGGGATCGCGAGCCGAGGCCTGCTGACGAGCTGAGGAGGGAGCTCAGCGTGCCCAGGCCCTACAGGGTCTTCGCGATTGCGGAGGCGCTAAAGGCGGGGATCCCGGTCGAGGAGATCGCCGAGCTGACGGGGATCGACCCCTGGTACATCTACAAGATCGCGAGCATCGTGGAGATGGAGGGGAGGTTGCGGAGCCTGAAGCGCCTCGACGACACCGCTGCCGAGCTGATCAGGGAGGCCAAGCGCCTCGGCTTCTCGGACAAGCAGATCGCTAGGTGCCTGGGCGTCAGCGAGGACGAGGTCAGGGCCTTCCGGAAGAGGCACGGGATCACCCCCGTCGTGAAGCAGATCGACACGCTGGCGGCCGAGTGGCCTGCGAGGACGAAGTACCTCTACGTCACCTACGGCGGCGGCAGCCACGACGTCGAGCCCTCGCGGAAGTCGGTCGTCGTGCTGGGCGCCGGCGTCTTCCGCATCGGGGTTTCGGTCGAGTTCGACTGGAGCGTCGTGCAGCTGGTGTGGGCGCTGAAGCGGATGGGCGCCGGGGAGGTCATAGTGGTCAACTACAACCCGGAGACCGTCTCCACCGACTGGGACGTGGCCGACCGCCTCTACTTCGAGGAGCTCACGCTGGAGAGGGTCCTCGACATCTACGAGTTCGAGGAGCCCGCCGGCGTTGTCGCGTGCGTGGGCGGCCAGATAGCGAACAACCTCGCCCCGCTCCTGGAGGAGAGGGGCGTGAGGCTCCTGGGGCCCAGCGGGCGCGCGGTGGAGACAGCCGAGGACAGGAGGAAGTTCAGCGAGCTTCTCGACCGCTTGGGCATCCCTCAGCCGCCGTGGGCTGAGCTGAGGAGCCCCGAGGAGGTGGTCGAGTTCTGCAGGAGGGTCGGCTACCCGGTCATCGTGCGCCCCTCGTTCGTCCTGTCGGGGACGGCGATGCGGGTCGTGCGCAGCGAGCGCGAGCTCCTCGCGTACCTGGGCGAGGTCGCCAGGAGGCCGGGGCTCCGCTCGATCGTCGTCAGCAAGTTCGTCGAGGGGGCGAAGGAGGTGGAGGTGGATTGCGTGTCGGACGGGGAGCGGGTCCTCATCGGCGCTGTCATCGAGCACCTGGAGCCGGCCGGCGTGCACTCGGGCGACGCCACGATGGTGATCCCGCCCTTCTCCCTCAGCGAGAGCGAGCTGGGTAGGATCAGGAGCTACACGCTCGCGATCTGCAGGGCTCTCGGCGCGAGGGGACCGGTCAACGTCCAGTACCTGGTTAAGGGCGGCGAGGTGTACGTCATCGAGTGCAACCTGAGAGCGTCCAGGTCGATGCCCTTCGTCTCGAAGGTGAAGGGCGTCAACCTGATGGAGCACGCGGCGCGCGTGATCCTGGGCGGGAAGCTCGAGCTCCCCAGCGACGCGTACGAGCCGCCTCCCGCGCGCTGGGGCGTGAAGACGCCGCAGTTCTCCTGGTCCAGGCTCAGGGGCGCGCACCCGGTGCTCGACGTCGAGATGCGCTCGACGGGCGAGGTCGCGGCCGTGGGGCGCTCGCTCTACGACGCCCTCCTCAAGTCGTGGCTGGCCGCCCCGCCGAACAGGATCCCGCGGCCCGGCTCCCTCGTGATCCTATCCTCGGATGGGGGCGACCACAGGGAGCTCCTGCTCGGGCTGGCGGGGGAGCTGAGGGAGCTCGGGTACGAGGTGCTCGCCCTCGGGCCCGAAGCCGGCGATGGGAAGCTGCTGGACGAGGTGGTTCCCCGCATGGTTAGAGGGGAGGTGGGGCTCGTGATCTCGCTCGGCGACGGAGGCTACAGGTTGAGGAGGGCTTGCGCGGACTACCTCGTGCCCCTCGTGATGGACGCGGCGCTCGCCCAGCACCTGGTCCGCGCCATCAGGCTGCTGGCGAGCGGGATGGAGCTCACGGTGGAGCCGCTCTAGGTGGTCGCGATGAAGGCTATGCTCGTGCTCGAGGACGGGACCGTGATCAGGGGGAGGGGCTTCGGGGCGCCGGGCGTGAAAGCCGGGGAGGTCGTCTTCACGACCGGTATGGTGGGCTACACCGAGTCGCTCACCGACCCCTCGTACGCCGGCCAGATCCTGGTCTTCACGTACCCGCTCATCGGCAACTACGGCGTCGCACCGTACACGATGGTTGACGAGTACGGCCTCCCGCTGCACTTCGAGTCCGTGGGGGTCAAGGTCGAGGGGGTCGTCGTGCACGAGGTTTGCGCGAAGCCGAGCCACTGGGCCTCCGCGAAGAGCCTCGACGAGTGGCTGAGGGAGGAGGGGGTGCCCGGCATTTGGGGGGTCGACACGAGGGAGCTCGTGAAGAAGCTCAGGGAAAGGGGCGTCATGCCGGGGGCCCTCGCCGTGTACGAGGGTGGCGACGAGCCCGACCCCGGCGAGCTCCTGGAGCTGGCGAGGAGGGTGGACTACGGCGGGGCGCGGCTGGCCGAGCGGGTCTCCGTAAAGCGGCTCACTACGTACAGGTCGGGGCGGGGCCGCGGCCTCGTCGCCGTGCTGGACTGCGGCGTGAAGCTGAGCATCGTCCGCGCGCTCCTCCGCAGGGGCTTCGACGTAGCATTAGTCCCCTACGGGACCCCGGCCGAGCGGGTGGTCGAGCTGGAGCCAGCTGGGGTGGTCGTGAGCAACGGCCCCGGCAACCCCGAGCTGTACGCGGAGGCGATCGAGTGCGCGAGGGGCTTGATCGAGTACGGGGTGCCCATCCTCGGCATCTGCCTGGGCCACCAGCTCGTGTCCCTCGCCCTAGGCGCGCGCACCTTCAAGCTGCGCTACGGGCACCGGGGGGTGAACAAGCCGGTCCTCGACGTGCGGAGCGGCCGCTGCTACGTCACTTCCCAGAACCACGGCTACGCGGTTGACGCTCGGTCGCTCGAGGGGACCGGGCTGGAGCTCTGGTTCGTGAACGCCGACGACAAGACCGTCGAAGGGGTGATCGACGAGAGGAGGGGGCTGCTCTGCGTCCAATTCCACCCCGAGGCGTCGCCGGGCCCCAACGACACCGCCTGGATCTTCGACTACTACGCTAAAACGATAGAAAAAAGGAGAGAGAAAAAGTGAGTAGTAGTGCGGCCTACCTCCGCCTCGACGCGAGGAACTGGTTCACCTCCTCGATCATCTTGAGCCTGCTCCTGTACTCGTCCAGCTGCTTCTCTATGGGCTCCGCGGCTGCCTTGTACTCGGCTTCGCTGAGCTCGCCCAGCTCGTAGGCGACCTTGTGCTTCTCCAGCTCCGCCTCCAGCTTCCGTATCTCCTCCCTCAGCTGGCCAACGAACGGCTCCAGCCTCAGCGATAGGGTCAGAAGCTCCCTGATCAGCGCGTTCAGCTGCCTCCTGTACCTCCGCTCGTACTCCGCGTAGAGGCTGGCGGATATCGTCGCCTTCATCTCGTCGAGCCTCCTCAGCTTGAGCTCCATCTCGCGGGCTTTCGCCATCGTGTCCCTGCACCGCTCCAGCAGCGCGTCGAGGGTGAGGGTCTCGCGCCTCGGCGCGTACCTGAGTATCTGGTAGCGGAACTGGCTGTCCCTCCACTTAGAGTAGTCGAGCAGCTTCGTCTCCAAGGCGTACACCACGTCGCTCAGGTAGATGTAGCTCCTGTACTCCTCCGGCACCTCGAGCAGGAGCACGAGGCTGTCGCCGCGCTTGGCGGTCCTCAGCCTGCACGTGACGAGCGAGCCGCGCATGTGCGGCGGGAGTATGGCGAAGGAGATGGAGAAGGTCCCGTCCAGGTACACCTCCTCGCCCAGGATGTCCTTCTTGGGCAGGATCTCCTTCAGGTAGCGGTACAGCGCCTCGCTCTCGAAGACGGAGACCCTGATCGGCAGCTCGTACACGGCCATCCCGCCGACGAGCTTCAAGTCGCTCGGCGAGATCACCTTCCGCTCCTCCCTCCCCATCCTCGAGAGGCCGCTCGCCCTCCTCGACGGCGCGTAGGCCGAGAGGACGGAGACCGCCAGGCCGATCCCGGCAGCGTAAAACATGCTCTCGACGGGGAGCGGCGTGACGGCGAGCGCGGCCCCTCCCCACCACGCGCTGAGCGCGCTGAGGGCCCCGTTGATCAGGGGGGCCGCCAGCCACCCCAGGTACGAGGCTACGATGCCGAGGATGGCGGCTTCCACCAGCATCGCGTTGAACAGGCTCTTGGGGTCGGCGCCGAGCGTCGCCATCGTGTACACGTCCCTGCGCCTGTCCTCCACGTGGCCGAGCATCACGACCGAGTTCATGAGCGCGGCGATCAGCAGGAGCACGATCGCCTCAGCGCCCCTGAACGAAATCTGGAACGTGCTTTCGTAGGTCGTGACCCTCCTGCCCTCGAGCACGTGCACGGTCACGGGTAGGCTCGCGAACACCAGCTCGGCCACGCGGCGCGCGACGGTCGCGTTGGCCGCGATGAACCAGACCCTAGACACGGCGAGCCTCCTGCCCAGCGGGTCGCAGGGCGCGATGACGAGGAAGTTGAGCCGCGAGAGGTCCCCCCCGAAGAGGGGCCTGAGCTCCGGGTCGAGCGTCGAGTTCAGCACAAGCGGGTCGAAGAAGCCGGCGACCCTAACCGGGGTGTCCCACACGGGGCCGGCGGGCGCCGGCGGCCCCTGCATGCTGGGTTGAGCGAAGAACAGCCACACGGAGTCGCCGACCCTCAGCGTCTCGGCGAAGCCCTTCGGCAGCAGGACCTCCGCCGTGCCGTCGCGCGGCAGCCGCCCGTCGTAGACGGCAGCCGTGAGGTTGAAGTACCTGGCGGCGAACCGCATGTCCAGCGCGATCATCTGCGTGAAGATCATCGCCTGGGAATCGCGGCCGCTCACCAGGACCCCGATGTAGGTGGGCGGGACGGTGGCCATCCGCCCCACGTCGGTGGCGTTGAGCAGCATCTTGATCCACTCGATCTCGGTGGAGTTGAGGCCGTAGGGCCTGCGGATGGTGTTGACCTCGAGGTCGAGGCCGTAGAGCCCCGCACCGGCCGACGTCCTCACCACCGTGGAGGCGCCCAGCGCGACACCCGACACCGCGAGCGTCGAAGCCACCACCAAGGTCATCGTCGTAAGCACGAGCACGGTCCTCAAACGCTTCGACTTCATGTACCGTATCGCCAGGTAGAGCCAGAAGCCCCTCACCGGGCCGGCCGCCAGCGAGATGAGCATGAAGATCGCGTAGGCGAGGAAGCCCATCGCCAGGACGCCGGCCGCCAAGCTCGGGACGTCCAGGGCCGCCAGCGGCACGCCCAAAGCCCCGAGGAGGCCGGCCGCCGCCAGCCTCATCGTGGGGGACGTCAGGGTGGCGACTAGGAGGAGGGCCATGAGGAGCGCGAGCCTGGACACGTAGAGGGCCCTTCCGCGCTCGAACAGCAGCATGGAGAACGTGTGCGCGAACGCCAGCGTGAGGATTATTATGCCGAGCGCGGCGAACTGGGAGTAGCTGAAGAGCCCGTCCACCCTGCTCTTCAGGGCGTTGACCCCGCTGACGAGGCTGAGCAGGGCCCCCACGGCCGACGTGTAGTTGCCGCGCTCGAAGAAGAACAGCGCCTGCTGCGCGATCGCCCTCAGCATGCTCGCGTCGCGCCTCAGCTCTTCCGTCGGGTAGCCGATCGCCTCGAGCTGCCTCAGCGCATCGTCGATGACGGAGAGCTGGTTCGACAGGAAAGCCTCGGCCGCGTAGTAGGACCACGGGATCAGCCGCGTGTCGTTCGACACCCAGAACCTCAACCGCCGAGCTTCGGCCAGCGTCGTGTCGGCCGTCACGAGGGCTGGGTAGTTGATGGGCACGAGGTAGGACACGAGGTAGCCCCTGGGGGCGAGCGGGACGCCCGGCTTCACCGTCAACCGAACCGGCCTCCTCGTAACCGGGTCGAGCGCGCTCACGTTGACGACCCTCGCGGGGGCCAGCCAGATGGCGCAGCGCACGACGCTCGCGTTCGCCTCCCGCACCACCTGGAGCGGTATCCTGAGCTCGGAGATCGCCGTGACGTTGGCGCGCGGCTGGAACGCCGCCCTGTAGTCGACCTCCTCGATCAGCGTGTCGGCTACGCGGACGGGCAGCGAGGGCTGCGGGCGCGAGAAGCCCGTGAAGTTGGCGGGGCCGGAGGAGACGGCCAGCAGGTAGGCCTCCCGCGGCGCCACCCCCAGCTGCCCCACCCAAATCCCCACGGGGTTCGTCCTATTGACGTTGAACGCGAGCGTCCGCCCATCGACCCACACTGTGACGTTCAGGGAGACGCCCCCCAGGGGCCTACCCGTTGGGTACTCTCGAGCCACGATGAGCAGCTGGGCTTGCGGTTCAGCGGCTGCCAGCGCGGCCGCCAGCAGGACGAGAGCGAGCGCGTACGCGAGCTTCACAGCGCCTCACCCCTGCTTAACTCGTTCAGCTTGCTCTCATATTCCTGCTTGAGCTTCAAATAAAACCTTTCCTCCACCTCGCCCCTGCTGTACATTTCTTCTAGGCGCTGGAGCAGCCTCCTGTACCTCTCCCTCTCCTTGTAGACGTAGCTCGTCCTCCTGTGCCACGCGTACGCTATCACAGCCCAGAGGACCGCCGTCACGGCGATGAGGACCCAGAGCGTCGGCGCGAGCTGGAGCTCGACCCTGACGTACTGCACAGCCCTCACGTCGGCTGTCGCGCTCGCGCTGTACTGCCCCTTCGTCACCGCGAACCTGTAGGGGCCGGGGAGCAGGTACAGCACGGCGATCCCGTTCTCGTCGGTACGCGATGTGTCCACGAGCGCGCCGGCCGCCGAGTAGACGTTCACCGTGGCTCCCGCGGCCGGCCTCCCACCGAGCGCGGCGAACACCGTCACGCGTCTCACAGCCCCTCTCAGCACGACCTCCGTATCGTTCACCAGCGCAACCCTCGAGGAGGCGGCGATCGCCTCGCGCCACCGGACGGAGACCGTGTAGTTGCCCCGCGGCAGGCCCTCGCACAGCAGCGTTCCGCCGGAGTCCGTGAAGCCCGCGCACGCGAGGCTCCCGTTCTCGTCCCTAACGTACACGGCCGCCTGAGGCAGCGGGAGCCCGTCGGCGAGCTCGACGCGGACTCTCAAGCTGGCCAAACCGACGGTGACCGTCACGTTCCTGTTGGCGTAAACGAGGAGGAGGGTGCGCGTGCTGTAGAGGCCGTCCGTGACCTCGAGCTGGTAGGCGCCGGCCGTCACGTTCGCGAAGCGCACCAAACCGCTCGCGTTCGTGAAGCCGGAAGCGACCAGCGCGCGCGTGGCGTTGTCGTAGAGGTTCACCAAGTAGCTGGCGAGGGGCCTGCCCCTCAGGTCGACGCAGGACACGGTCACGTTGAAGATCCTCGGCACGACCACCCTGGGCACCACGGGCGGCAGCGTCACGTTGATCGCCCTCTCGACCACCAAGGCGCCGCCGCTACTCGACACGTTGAGGGACAGGCTCCACTCCCCCTCGTAGATCGCCCGCAGAACCCACTCGATCCTGCGCCGCCCCTCGAGCGCCGTGTAGTTCACCGCTTCCCTGCCTTCGACGAGCCTGAAGGCAGCCTTCGGGTACACGAGCTTCACGCTGACGTTCCTGAGGCTGGTCACTGCGCTGATCTCGGCGCTCACGGTCACGTAGTCGTCGACCATCGCCCGCGCCGGCGCGTCGAGGCGGGCGGCGAGAGGCGCGTAGAAGACGGCGACGCCCACGGAGCTCTGGAGGAGCTTCGCTCTGACGGCGTCGGCGGGGCTTTCGCTGCACGCCGCGAGGACAACCGTGGCGGCGGCGCTCCGCGGGGCGCCGCTCAGCTGGTACGCCGCGTTGAACGTGCCCTCTCTGGGTATGAGGAGCAGCCGGTAAGCCTCCGGCCTCTCGAGCAGCGATGTGTAGTTCAGCAGGAGCACGCCGAGCTCAGCCGGCGCCCGACCCGCCAGCGCGGCCGCCTCGCGGGCCAGCGAGGTGAGGTTGACGCGGCCGGCGGCCGCCCTATCCCGGGCTAGGATCAGGTTGCTGAAGTTCGCGTGGAGCCTCAGCAGGCGCTCGTACGCGTACTTGCGCAGCGGGTTAGTTTCGTTCACGTAGAGCCTCCACAGGGACAGCCTCAGCTCGTCGAGGAGGGCGGCCGGGCGCGGGCTGGTGTAGTTGGCGGCCACCACCAGCCACCCCTTCCCGCCCCTCGCGGCGAACCACTTGGGGGCCGGGACGAAGCTGCGGTCCCTCGCCAGATCGTAGAGGCTGCCGTTGACGAGGGCTTGCGCGAAAACCGCCAGCGGCAGCCTGAGGAAGGGGTAGAACAGCTGGCCCTCCCCGCGCGCCTCGAGCCTAGCGTCCACTCTGACTACCGGCTCCAAGCCGCTGAAGGTGAACACCTGGCGGAGCGCGAAGCCTTTCCCAGCGCACGTTTGCTCGACCTGCGCGAGGAGGGTGCCGTTCAGGAGGAGCGCCACCTTGCACGAGGTGAGGTCGTACGCGCTCGCCGCTATCGTGCCGTTCCTGAGCACTACGAAGCCGGCGAGGGGCCAGTCCGAGAAGACCAGGTTGCCCGGTCCGACGTCGTCGAAGCTCAAGTGCAGGAGCGTTGTGTTGCTGAAAACGGCCATGTAGCCGGGCCCCCTCACGAGCAGCGCGTTCGTCGCGTTGACGACGTAGGAGCCGGTCGCGTTGAACGCTACGAGAGTCAAGTTGGCCAGCTTGACGGAGAGGTTGCCGGCAGCGCTCACGTTGACCTTCAAGGGGGCGGAGGCGTAGGTTACGAGGTAGCGGGAGGCGTTGTAGGGCGGGACCTTCGCCGGCAGCAGCAACCTGCAACTGCGGTAGAAGCCCGACGGGTAGAAGGTGCAGTTGACCAGCTGGATCGGCACAACGCCGCCGGAGGCGTCGACCACCCGGATCGTGCCGTTGTAGGCTTCGCCGTCGAGGAACGCGAGGTCGACCGCCACGAGGCCGCTGTACGGGATCGGGAGCGGGTTGAAAACCGCCAGCTCGCGGACGCCGAAGCCCTGCCCCAGCGCCGGCAGGGAGGCTGCGAGCAGCAGCGGTAGCAGGAGGGCTAGCCAGCGTCTCATGGCGTCACCTCGAGAGGAGCTCGCGGCAGCGCGCCGCGATGAGGTCGAGGTCCTCCAGCTTCTCCTGCAGCGCCTCCAGCTGGGCCTGCAGCTCGCCGATCTCCCTCTCGATCGCGGACCTGCGCACCTCGTACTCCCCCCGCTCGAACTCGCCGACCGCGAACCTGACCTCGAGCTCCCTCAGCGCGTCGTTCAGGTTCTCGATCCTCCTCTCGATCTCCTCGGCCCTGCTCGCGTAGGAGAAGCGCGTGCGCGACCAGGCTTCGACAACCTCGCTGAGCGCCTGCCTCCACAGGTCCATCTCCTCCCTCGGCAGGGCGTCGAGGAGCACGTCGAGCATGCGGAGCTCCCGCTCGACGTCGGCGCTCTTCAGCTCCCTCTGCACGTCCTCCAGCGCGCCGCCCACCCTGCTCAGCGCCTGCCTGACCCTCTGGTCCCTCTCGAAGCTCGCCCTGTACACCGAGCTCTCCGAGGCTTTCGCCTCCACGCTCAACCTCGTGACGACGAGCCGGAGCTGCGACTCGAGCTCGCGCAGCTTAGCCTTCAGCTCGAAGTATTTCCGAACCAGCGGGTACATCTTCTGCCTCAGCTCGCCCATGAGGTTGTCGAAAACCTCCTTCGAAACCTGCCCGGTGGAGTACATGCGGAGGATCTCGCTCCTCCTCCTCTCGTAGTCCCGGAGCTCGTACTGGAGGTCGCTCAGCTGCCTGAGCACGCTCCGAGCCTCCTCCACGAGCTTCTCGCTCTCCTCCATCGAGCGCTCCCCAGATGGTTTCGCTGCCAAACACCCTTATTAAGCATTCCGATATAGATAAAAAGGCTTGTTTGAACGTGGAGAGCGTGCCGGCGGTCGTCGTCGAGACTTCGAGGAGCCCGCACGCACGGCTCAAGCCCGTCCCCGTGGAGAGCGTGAAGCTGGAGGACGGCTTCTGGGCCCCCCGGTTGGACACGCTGCTCAACGTGACGATACCCACGCAGTATCAGCTGCTGGAGGAGACGGGGCGGATCGACAACTTCAGGAGGGCCGCGGGCAAGGTGAAGGGGCCCTTCCGCGGCCTCTTTTTCAACGACTCCGACGTCTACAAGTGGGTGGAGGCCGCGTCCTTCGCCCTCGCCTACAGGCGCGACCCGCGCGTCGAGGAGCTCACCGACAGAGTAGTGGCCGAGATCGCGGCAGCGCAGGACGAGGACGGCTACCTGAACACGTACTTCACCTTCGAGAGGAGGGGGGAGAGGTGGAGCAACCTGAGGGACATGCACGAGATGTACTGCGCCGGCCACCTGTTCCAGGCCGCTGTCGCCAGGCGGCGGGCCCTCGGCAAGGAGGACCTCCTCGGGGTCGCCGTCCGCTTCGCCGACCACATCTACGATGTCTTCGGCCCAGGCCGCCGCGAGGGCGTCGACGGGCACCCTGAGGTCGAGATGGCGCTCGTGGAGCTGTACAGGGAGACGGGCAAGCGCGAGTACCTCGAGCTGGCCCAGCTGCTGATCGACCGGAGGGGCAGAGGCTTGATCGGGGGCAGCCCCTACCACCTCGACCACAAGCCCTTCAGGGAGATGGAGGAGATACCGCCGGGGGCCCACGCGGTCAGAGCCCTCTACCTCTGCTGCGGCGCGGCCGACGTCTACATGGAGACCGGGGATCCGAGCCTGATGGGGGCGCTGGAGAGGCTGTGGCGCGACGTCGTCGAAAGGAAGATGTACGTCACGGGCGGCGTGGGCTCGCGCTACGAGGGGGAGGCGGTCGGCGAAGCGTACGAGCTGCCGAACGAGCGCGCTTACGCCGAGACGTGCGCGGCGGTCGCGAACGCGATGTGGAACTGGCGCATGCTGCTCGCGACCGGCGAAGCCCGCTTCGCCGACGTGATGGAGCTGGCGCTGTACAACGGGGCTCTCTCCGGCATCTCGCTGAGCGGCGACCTCTACTTCTACGTGAACCCGCTCGCCGACCGCGGCAGGCACCGGAGGCAGCGGTGGTTCGAGTGCGCCTGCTGCCCGCCCAACATCGCCAGGCTCATCGCCTACGTCCCCGGCATGGTCTACGCGAGGGGGCGGGGCAGCGTGTACGTCAACCTCTACGCCGCGAGCAGGGCGTGGGTCGAGCTGGACGGCGGGCGCGTCCAGCTGATCCAGCGCACGCGCTACCCGTGGGACGGGCTCGTCGAGGTCGAGGTGCGGCCCGAGGGCGTCGACGAGTTCTCCCTGCTCCTGCGCGCGCCCGGCTGGAGCAAGCCCGCGCGCGTCGAGGTGAACGGCGAGGGGTTCGG
>JAPWTS010000036.1 GCA_028275925.1 Thermofilales archaeon | reverse complement strand
ACACCAGCAAGATGAAGATGCTCTTCATCTACGCGCTAGCCGACCCCGTCGTCAGCCTCGAGGAGCTCTTCGCGACGCACCCGCCGATAGAGAAGAGGATCGCCTTCCTCAGGGCCCTGAAGGGGGCCCCGATCGAAGCTTAGGCTCGCTTTTTCTCAAGCTTTTTATAGCTCGAAACCAGCTTGCTCTCGATGAGAGCCGTTTTGCTGCTCGCCGCCGCTGCGATCATTGCGGTAGTGGTGGCGGCCCTCCTAGTCCTGCGCGGCGAGGGGCTTGGCGCTAGGGCTCCGAGGCGCGCGGAGCGGAGGTTCTTCGTCAGGCTCTTCTACGAGGGTTGCCGCGGCTCCCCGCTGCTCTACAGCGACCCCCTGCTGCGCAGGAACTTCTTCAAGCGCGGCGAGGCGGCGGCCTTCGAGATCGACGTCGGCAACCCCGAGGACAGGGATCTGAAGGTCGCCTTCTTCATCGCCCCGGCGGACGACCCGAGCCGCCTCGCCAAGGTGCACGAGGGCGTCGCGAAGGCCGGCAGCGTGACCCGCTTCAGCTTCGAGGTGGACACGTCGCAGCTGCCCCCCGCCCTCTACCTGCTGCTGGCGGAGGTGGAGGGGAGGGGCAGGTTCGGCTCTAACACCGACCCGTTCAGGAGCACGAACCTCGAGTCGTACCCGTGGCTGCTCGCCGTTCTCGACGAGTCGGTGAGGTGGGAGGCACCGGGCGAGGGGCTGCCGAGGTTGATCGTGCCGGAGGGTCTCGGCGTCAACATCCACTTCGTCGCGCCCTCCCCCGTCGAGGAGCGGGACCTCGACATGATCGCGTACGCGGGCTTCAAGCTGGTGAGGATGGACCTCTTTTGGCACCTCGTCGAGCGCGAGAGGGGCTCCTACGACCTCTCGGGCTACAGGGCCCTCACCGAGGCGCTGAGGAGGAGGGGCGTGCGGCCGCTATACATCCTCGACTACGGGAACCCCCTCTACGACGACGGCCTGCCGCCCCGCAGCGAGGAGGGCAGGAGCGCTTTCGCCCGCTTCGCGGGGAGGGCGGCCGAGGAGTTCGGCGCCTACGCGCTCTGGGAGGTGTGGAACGAGCCGAACATCGCCGTCTTCTGGAAGCCCCAGCCCAACGTCGGCGACTACGTCAAGCTCGCCGCAGCCGCTGCCGCCGCGGTGAAGGGCGCGTGCCCCTCCTGCACGGTGCTGGCGCCGGCGACCTCGGGCGTCGACGTAAGCTTCATCTCGAGCGCGGCCTCTCTGGGGCTCCTCGATTGGGTCGACACGGTCTCGGTGCACCCTTACAGGGACTCCAACCCGGAGACCGCGCTGGGCGACTACGAGAGGCTCCGCGCGGTGGTCAAGGGGAAGGCGATCGTCTGCAGCGAGTGGGGCTACCCCACGGCCGGCGGGTACGGGAGCAGGGTGGACGTCTGGCGCCAAGCCCAGTACGCAGCCCGCATCTACCTCGTCAACCTGATGGCCGGCGTACCCATCACGATCATCTACGATTGGAAGGACGACGGGCTCTCGCTCGAGGACTCGGAGCAGAACTTCGGCCTCGTCAGCCACCACGTGAGGGGGCCCGAGTGGTTCTTCGTCAAGCCGGCGTGGTACGCGCTCTACAACCTGAACCGGCTCCTAGCCGGCTTCTCGCCGGCGGGGAGGCTGGACTTGGGGGGCGGCGCCTACGCCCTCCGCTTCGAGGGGCGGGGCGCTTCGAAGATCGTCGTCTGGACAGATGGTAGCGAGAGGGAGGTGGAGCTCAACGTGGGGGCCGAGAAGGTCAGGCTGGTGCGCCTCTTCGGGCTGGAGGAGGAGCTCGAAGCTCCCGGCGGAGTCCTCAAGCTGAGGGTCTCGGGCTCGCCCGTCGTAGTGGAGCCGCTAGGCTAGCCCTCGACGAACACGAAGGCGAACAGCGTCGAGCGCGCGCTAGCCGTCGCGCTGCTAGCCTTTATATTCTTTGAGCGCGTTCCCTATCCTCTCTCGCAGCTTCGCCGGCCTAGCATCGCTGGAGCGCTCCCTATAGTATACCTGCGTATTCTTTATCCTTTCCTCTAACTTTCCGTTTAGAAAAATCACTTTCAGGCTTCTTAACATCGAATTTATAAACCCCGCCTCGCCTTTCGACCCGTGAGCCGCGGAAACGGCGCGGTGGGAGAGCACGCGGTGAGGGGGCTGCTCCGGCCCCGAGCTCGGTACTCGCTGGCAGGTTGGCGGGGTCGCGCCTCAGGCGCCGCCCCGCTGCCCGTGCGCGCGCCGGGCGCCCCTAGCGGACTGGATGAAGCTCGGGGGCGGAGCCCGAGACCCGGCGCCGGGCCTCGGGCGGTGAAGAATTTAACGCCCCCGTGGGCCCCGCTGGAACGGTGACGGCGGGGCCAGAGGGGGCAGAAAAGCGCGGGCCCACCCGCGCGGGCGCGCGCTTGCGGTAGGACACCTTCACGGGGAGGCCGGGGCGCTGGGGGTACGCGACGCCCACGACCGGGACCCGCTCGCCGACCCTCGCGCGCTCCTTAGCGGCCAGCGCGGCGATCCCCACCGTCTTCGTTACCACGGTGAGGCGCGTGCTCTCGTTTACCACGACGACGCCGGAGGGCTCGGTTGACGCCACCTTGAACTCGTAAATCGCGCCCAGAACGCTCACGGGCACGACGTCCCCAGCTACCACCGGCCTCCCCAGCAGCCGGCTCTTCACGTACGACTTGAAGCTCTCGCTGGGCTCGAGGATCGTCTGAGTCTCGAGCACGATGACGGCCGCCGGCGCAGCCTTCGCCTTCCGAACCTTAACCGTGCCACCCGCTTCGACGCCCGCGTTCCTCGCGGTCCACGCGTCCATCCTGATGGTACGCGCGCCGAGGTCCTCCGGCGGCCCCCGTGCGGCTAATGCGGCCGTGAGCCGGCTGCCCTCCACCTCCACCACGTCGCCCTCCTTCAGCGCGAGCACCTCCATCGCATCCGTGCTGATGCGGACGCGCCCCCGCCAATCCTCCCCCGCTACCTCCCTCACCGCGAGCGCTACCTCGCCCATCGGGCTAACAGCGAGCGCGCGGTACATAAGCTTGCCGCGGCAGCGCGGCGGGGAACGCTTTATAAGGGGGTCCCCGGGGTATGACTGTGGCATGTCCGCGGCTTTACGGAGCTGAAGGCAAGCGCCCCGGCGAGGGCGTGGCGAAGGCGCTGGACGTGCTGGACCTGAGCGGCGCGTGCGCGGCCGGCGAGGTCGTGGTGAAGGTGAACTTCGTGTCCGCGTACACGGAGCTTTCAGCGACCCCCGTCGAGGCGGTCGAGGCGCTCGCGAAAAGGCTGGCGAGCCGGTGCAGGGTGATCGTGGCGGAGGCGCCGGCGATCGGCAGCTTCGAGGGGGCGGTGAGGAGGTTCGGGTACTCGAGGCTCGGGGAGTACGGCGTGGAGCTGGTGGACCTGGCGGGCGACGACTACGAGGAGTTCTACGTGTGGGACCGCAGCTTGAACCGCAGGGTGAAGGTCCGCGTCTCGAGGACGATCCTGGGGAGCAAGTACCTGGTGTCGGTCGTGAGGCCGAAGACCCACGACACGGTGGTGGTCACGCTGACGCTGAAGAACGTGGTGGTGGGCGCGATCCTGCCGGGGGACCGGCACAGGATCCACCAGGGCTACAAGGCGATCAACCTCTCCATCGCCTACCTCGCCGCGCACATGCTCCCGAAGCTCGCGATCGTCGACGGGGCAGTCGGGATGGAGGGGGCTGGACCGACGAACGGCACGCCGATCGAGCTGGGGGTCTCGCTCGCTGGCAGCAACGCGGTGACCGTGGACGCCGCGGCGGCGCACTTGATGGGCTTCGACCCGCGCAGCGTCGGCTACCTCTACTACCTGTCGCGCTGGGGCTACGGGTGCATAGACCCCGAGAAGATCGAGGTCGAGGGGCTGCCGGATTGGAGGGCGCGAGCCAAGCGCTTCGAGCCCCACCCGACCTACAGGTACCAGCTGGAGTGGAGGCTCAGCGAGGACGAGCTGAGGCGTGTTGAGCGCGAGCTGGAGGAGGAGGGCCTGCTGAGGCGCGAGGGGGCCTAAGCGCAACCTTCGACCGCGATAGCGTGCTTCCCGGCCCGCTCGGCGCGCACTTCCACGAAGAGCGCTCTACCCTCCTCAACGACCCTCACGCTCGCCCGCGGCTCCACTCTCACTTCGATCGGATCGAAGCTCTTCGGCAACCTGATCAGCGTGGGTGCCCGCAGGGAGGGCTCGGGCACCCACTCCATCTCGAAGCGCCGTCTCCGGAACTTGAACAAGAGCAAGCGCCCGGAGACGGCCGCGGGGTAGGGCCTGGCGAGCAGGCCGGCGGCTTCCGAGCTCCAGAAGTCGGGCGTCCAAGCCCAGTAGGCCCAGCTCCAAGCCGCATCGTCGAAGAGCTCGAGCATGAACTCGCAGTGGGGCGCGACGCCCCTGTGGTGGCCGAAAGCCCCCCACTCCCCCACGAGAACCGGGACCCCGAGGCGCTCCTGTGCACGCCGCTTCGCGTCCACTATGGCCTTCACCCGCTTGGCGCTGAAGTGCGTAGCCACGTACGGCGTGTCCACCACCAGGTCATAGACGTGGGGCGCGTAAGCCTGGCAGGGCTCCCGCGAACCGCCCCGACTTACGGTGAGAATGCCCGTCGGCACGCCCGCGTTGCAGAAGTAGCAGTCTTCCAGGAAAACCACGCCGCGAGGCTCGACCGACCGTATGGCCTCGACCACGCGCTCGTAGAACGGAAGCAGGTACTTGATCTCGAACTCCCTCACGAGGGGTTCCGCTGCCCTGAGCACCTGCTCGTAAGCGCGCTCGTCGTCGAGGAGTTGAAGCAGACTGGCTCTCCCCTCGGCGGAGGCGAGGCGCGCGTAGAGGTCCTCCAGTCTGATCCCCGCGACCCTAGAAAGGGCTTCGAAGATCGCGCTGTAAATCCGTGAGGCCAGCGAGCCTGGGAAAGGCTCGTTGAAGATGTCGTACCCTAAGAGCCACGGCCTGCTCCCTAGCCTCCCGGCTAACGCGCGCCAGCACGCTGCAAAGTGGTCCTGCAGCCCGAGGCCGTCGGGCGCCGGGTCGTTAGCCCAGAAGTGGTCGAAAGCACGCTGCACGGCTTCGCTCATGTAAGCGTCGCTCCACACGACGACCTCGCCCGGCTCCGGGAGACCGTCGGTGAGCGTAGCCCACTCGGGCGCTCCATCGGAGAAGCGCACGCTGTAGAGGTCCTGGTGCATGTCGAGCAGCACGTACATGCCGTGTTCGGCTAAGGCCCTCGCTTGCTCCTCCAGCCTGCCCAGGTACTCCTCGTCGATAACGCCGGGCTCCGGCTCGAGACCGTCCCAGATCACGCCGAGACGCACGACGTTGAAGCCGCACTCCTCCAAGCGCTCGAGCTCGGCCTTGCTCATCTCGTAAGTGTAGCCCCTCGCTCGCTCCTTGCACACTACGTTGACCCCGCGGAACAGCCTAACCCTCCCGAGCTCATCGACGAACTCGCAGCTGCGGACTCCGATCCGCTCCACGCCCCAGCCGCACCTCATGGAAGTGAAAGGCGTTGCGCCGAGGAGAGCCAAGAGCGCGAAAGCTCGGCGCAGGCCGACGCCCTCGCCTACCCCTAACCGCTCTGCCGTGCGGCGGTGAAGTTTCAGCGCTTTGGGCGCAGGGGCCGCGAGAGTAGTTTTTTCTGCGTGCGCTGTGCCAACCGGCTGTGGAGCCTTTCAACCCCGAGCGCTACAGGGCTCAGCTGGAGGAGAGCCGGAAAAGGGTGGAGAAGGCCCTCGACTTCGAGGAGCCGGACCGGGTCCCCGTCTCCATCAACGTTCAGGGGCCGTACTACGCGTGGCTCTTCGGCGTGCCGCTCAGCGAGTACTACACCAACCTCAAAGCGATGCTCTACGTCCAGATCAAGGGGTTGAAGTGGAGGCTCGAGTGGCTCCGCGACGACGTCACGAGCATCGGCGTGAGCTTGGATCCGGGGGCTGTGGCCGAGGGTTTGCTCTTCGGCTGCGAGATCGTAATGCCCGACGAGTCGTGCCCGTGGAGGAGCCCCTGGATCGTGCCCTGCATCAAAACCCTTGAGGACATCGACAAGCTCGAGGTCCCCGACCCGCGCGACGTCCCAGCGGTCCGCGCGTTCTACGCGAAGCTGGAGGAGCTGAGGAGGCTGGCGAGGGAGCGGTACGGGGACCTGCCGGTCGGCGGGGGCTTGCAGATACACCCACCTGTCTCGGCCGCCGGCTCCCTGCTCGGGCCCCAGCGGCTCTACTCGTGGCTCCGCCGCTACCCCCGCGAGATGCACAAGCTGTTCAGGAAGCTGGAGGAGGCTTTCGTGGCGCTGAAGCAGTTCCACCACGAGGCGACGGGGACCGAGCCTGGGTGGCTGGGCTTGGCCGACGACCACGCCGGCTACCTGCGCCGGCCCGCGTACGAGGAGTTCGCGCTCCCCTACAACCTCCGCCTCTACGAGCGTTTCGGGAGCAAGTACAGGTACCTGCACATGGACTCGCCGATGCACCACATCGCGGACATCGTGCGCGACGTGTACAGGGTCAACTACGCGGACTTGGGCGTCGAGAGCGACATCCGAGCGATCGCGAGGGAGTTCAAGGGCAGAGTCGCCTTCGACGGGAACGCGGACTGGCGAGCGCTGCTCTCCGGCAGCTTGGAGCGGATCGAGGTGGAGGTCGAGAAGTGCATCTGGCACGCCGCGCCCGGGGGCGGCTACGTCTTCGACAACGGCGGCGAAACGTACGCGGGAGCCCCTCCCGAAGCCCTGAAGTACGAGGTCGAGTACGCGAAGAAGGTCGGCAGGTACCCGATAAAGAAAGAGAACTTCAAGCACCTTGATAGGCTGGAGGGGCGCTAGCAGACGTCGTGCCTCTTCAGCTTCCCCAGCTTCACGGGGTCGTCGCCGGGCTTCAGCGGCCTCAGCACCACTTCGAAGTGGAACGGCTCGGGCCAGAAGTCGTACTGGGGCAGCGTGTCGGGGCCGCAGCTCGCCCCGCCCAACCCCCTCTGCTTGTAGTCGAGGTGCGCGAACACGTCCTCCCTCCACTTGATCTCGTGCGGGTGCTTGGCCGCCGCGAGGTCGTGGGGCGTGCACCTGTGCGCGCTGAACTCCATCAGCTCGTCCGCGATCGCGAGCACCCCGTACCCCTCGCCGTCGCGGAGGGCCGCCCACCTCACGTCGCACCTGTTGCCGCACTCCTGCGGCTTCAGGTACGGCACGAACATCTCGTCCACGGTGGTGCTGTACACGTCCACCATCGCGCCCCACTTCCTGTCCACGTAGTTCTCGTGCGGGCCCCGGCCGTAGTAGACCACGCGCGAGAGGGCGCCGGGGAGCTGGAGGGTGAAGCCGGCCCTCGGCAGCTGCGGCAGCCCCTCGTCCGGCTTCACGTCCGCGGCCACCCGCACGTCGCCGTTGCCGTACACTACGAGGCGCAGGCGCGAGCGGAAGCCGAGGCGCGTGTCGGGGGCCTCCGTCCGGACCCAGGCTTCGATGAGCGCCGCCTGGGGCGCGAGGAGCGACGCCGAAACGCTCTCGACCCTGTGCTGGACCCTGTCCAGCCCGACCTCCCTCCACTTGTAGGCCGTGCGGGCCATCCACCCGCCCTCGTCGTTGTCCGTCGGCGCGCGCCAGACCTCCAGCGGGTTGAAGCCCTTGATCAGCGGCCTGCCGCGGTAGGTGTACGTGAAGCTCGCCGTCCTCGTGTCGAAGGTCAGCTCGAAGCCTTCGCCCACGACCCTCACCGCCTCGCCGAGCTCGAGGCGCACCGCGGGCATCTCGGCCGCGCGCAGCGGGGGCGGCTCAGGCGCTCTCACGGGTAGCTTGAACTGGCTCCACCCGACCTCGAAGCCCCTGCCGGCCCAGGGGAAGTCCCTGATCAGCTTGTAGCGGAGCACGAGCCAGTACTCGGTCCCCGGCTCGGGCTCCGGCAGCTTGTACGGCACCTGGATCGTGGCCGACTCGCGGGGGCCCACGGCGGGGGCCGCGAGCACGCCCTCCTGCAGGACCCTGCCGCCGGCCCTCACCTCCCAGCGTACCTCCACCACCTCGTCGAGCCGGAGGAAGTCGAAGCGGTTCTCGATCTTCACCAGCCCCCTGCTCAGGTCCACCGGCTCGGCCTCGACGGGCTGCTGCACCTTCTTGCACTCCCAGACGGCCGGCTGCGGGGTCCGGTCGGGGAAGACGATGCCGTTGATGTTGAAGTTCCCGTCGTGGATCTCCTCCCCGAAGTCGCCGCCGTAGGCGAAGTACCTGACGCCGTTTTCCTCCTTCAGGAGGCCCTGGTCGACCCAGTCCCAGATGAAGCCGCCGCACAGCCTCCTGTGCTTGCGGATCACGTCCCAGTACTCCTTCAGGTTGCCCGTGCTGTTCCCCATCGAGTGGGCGTACTCGCACATGATCACCGGGCGGTCGTCCTGGAGCTCGGTCGCAAGCCACTCGAGGAACTCGAGCGTCGGGTACATCACGCTGATCACGTCCACGCTCTTGGGCACGAACCCCTTGCTCCACAGCACGTGCGTAGCCCCCTCGTAGTGGACGAGCCGCGTGGGGTCGTAGGCCTTCACCCAGGCGGCCGCCGCCTCGTGGTTGAACCCGTAGCCGGACTCGTTGCCGAGCGACCACATGATGACGCACGGCCTGTTCTTGTCACGCTCGACCATGCGCACGACCCGGTCCATGAAGGCGGGGAGCCACTCCGGGTTGTTCGCTGGCTCGTTCCGCAGGATCAGCCCCGCCCTGCCGATGTTCGCGAGCCCGTGGCACTCGATGTTCGCCTCGTCGATCACGTAGATGCCGTACCTATCGCAAACGTGGTACCAGTACGGGTGGTTGGGGTAGTGCGAGGTGCGGACCGCGTTGAAGTTGAGCTGCTTCATCAGCTTGGCGTCCAGCTCCATCAGCTCCTTCGTGACCGCGTAGCCCCTCACGGGGTCGATCTCGTGCCTGTTAACGCCCTTGAGGTAGACGGGCCTCCCGTTCACCAGTATCCTGCCGTCCCTGACCTCGACCTGGCGGAAGCCCACGAACTCCCGGATGACCTCCAGCACGCGTCCGGACTCGTCCTTGAGCGTGATGAGGAGGTTGTAGAGGTAGGGGTCCTCCGCCGACCACTTGCGCGGGCTCCTCACCCTGCACTTGAAGTTGAGGTATACCTCCTCGCCGGGCTTGACCGCCGCTACGCTCTGGCTGAGCGGCTTATCAAGCACCGGCCTTCCCTCCGCGTCGAGCAGCTCCAGCTCGACCGCGAGCCCCCTCCGCTCCGAGCTCGAGTAGTTCCTCACCTTGACGAGGACCTCGAGGTCCGCGTCCTCGTACCGCTCGTCGAAGCGCGTCTTGACGAAGAAGTCGCGCACGCGCACCTCCGGAGCCAGGTAGACGTAGACGTCTCTGAAGATCCCGCTGAGCCTCCACATGTCCTGGTCCTCCAGGTAGCTGCCGTCGCTCCACCTGAGCACTTCGACGGCGATCAGGTTCTCCCCCCTCCTGACGAAGGGGGTGACGTCGAACTCGGCGGGCGTCCTGCTGTCCTTGCTGAAGCCCACGTACTTCCCGTTGACCCAGACGTAGAAGGCTGAGCCGGCCCCCTCGAAGACGAGGAAGACCCTCTTGCCCTCGAGGTCCGCGTCGAGGTTGAAGCGGCGCCTGTAGAGACCCGTGGGGTTCCAGTCCTTCGGCACGTAGGGCGGGTTGGGCGGGAAGGGGTAGCGCACGTTCAGGTATATCGGCCGGTCGTAGCCGAGGAGCTGCCAGCAGCTGGGTACCTCGATCTCGTCCCACTCGCTGTCGTCGAAGCTGGGCTCGTGGAAGCCGGGGGGCACCTGCGAGGGGTTGGGGACCAGCTTGAACCTCCACTTCCCGTTCAGCGAGATCTTCCACGGCGACTCGAGGAAGCCGCTGCGAAGCGCGCTCTCGCGGTCGGGGCAGGGTAGGAAGGCGGCCCTCGGCGGCTCCCTGTTGACGCCGACCACCGCCGGGTTCTCGTACTCGTGCAGGTACTTCGGGTCCGCCGCCACGCGGCGGTCGCGCCAAAGCCTCCAAAATGCTTAACGCGGCGCCGCCCCGTGAGGATGCGCTAGGCCTCTCCCAGAGCCTCCGCCAACTGCTCGATGGCTTCAGCGATCTTGTGGCGCTCGGCGTACAGCTTCCGAGGATCGCGCTCGTAGTCCGTCGCGCTGCGGATGAGGCGGTCCAACGCCCCCAGCGCGTCTTCAGCCAGCTGCAACGCTTTCCGCAGAGGCTCCGATCCGTTCGCCGCCCGCCCCCTTTCCACCAGCTGCTTGAGCAGCTTGACGTAGATGTAGTCCTCGATGCCCTCCGCGATGAGCGCCAGCCGGAGGGACGGGATGGGCGGCGCGATGACAGGCTCCGCGCCCTCCGGCGGGGGCTGCCTCACCGGCGGGTAGAGGAGGCGCCCGTCACCGTTGCCCCAGTAGCCGCCCTCGGGGGTTTCGCTCTGCCCGTCCTCGTAGGGGTTGCGAAGCCTCCCGCCTTTTCCGCGCCAGTAGGTCATGCCCCAGTACAGCTCGCCGTCCAGGTCCCACTTGGCGGCCATCCAGTAGCGGATGCGGTGGGTGATGGCGGGGTGGTCGATGAAGTTGTTGGGGTACGGCGCCTTCGGCCCAGTGCAAACGTACCACCAAACCTCCTCGCCCAGCGCCCGCCGCTCCCTCGCTGCCTGCTCGTTGAAGAGGTTCATCACGGGTACCCACAGGTCAACGAAGCCGTAGAAGGTTGGTAGGGGCGCCGCGTCGTAGCAGAAGGTCAGGAGGCGGCGGACGCCGGGCGCCGCCTCCTTGAGCGCCGCCATCCCCCGCTTGACGTAGTCGTACTGCTCGGGCGGGGGCTCGTCGATCCAGTAGAAGTAGGCGAGCTTCAGCCAACCCCTCCGCTCCAGGTGCTCCAGTATCGGCGCCATCAACCGCTTGTAGAGCGCGGTCCACTCGGGCGAGAAGCGCTCGTAACCGCCCAGCCTCTCCGGGAGGACGTCCAGCATGAAGCTGTTGAAGCGGAACTCGTCGATGTAGCGGCTCATCGCCGCGTCGAAGTCGCTGAAATCGTATCGGAACTCCGGCTCCGCCCGCTCGCTCACCCGAACCGCGCTCCCAGGCAGCGCCCGGACCCTCCCGCCCATCAGGTCCTCGACGAACCCCGGCAGGGGGCCCCACCGCTCGGCGTCCCACATGAACACAAAAAGCGCCGGCTCGCCCGAGGGTGCCCAGGTCTCGTTGGGCTCGAGCCACTTCCCTACGGGGCGGTGGACGTCGCCGTGGGGGTTGCCGGCGGCGTCGACCCACAGGTCGTACGAGAAGCCCGGGCCGGCGGCCCCGAAAGCGGTCGTGGGGTTCTTGGGGTCGCCGAAGAGCCAGGCGCCGTAGCGCTCGGCGTTGACCAGCGACGCCGGCCTCGGGCCTGGCGGGATCAGGTGGTAGTAGCGGTTAACGCGCCACCGCACGGTATCGGTGTTCGCGATCCGCAGCAGCTGGACGGCGAAGTACGGCTTGCCCGCCTCGACCGTGACCCTCACGGTCGCGGAGAACCTCCGGTGAGCCGGCTGGGAGGAGAGGCGCTCGACGGTGACGTCGAGCACGAGCCGCTCCTCGCTCCGCTCGACGACCCGAACCTCTTTGACGACCTCCGCCCCGGGCCACCCGATTCCCCTGCCTTCCCAGCCGACCCCCTCCCGCTCGAACTGCTCGAGAAGCGGCAGAACCCTGCCGACCTCGACCAGCTCCTCCCGCGTGCCGTTCCACCTGCGCACCTTCACGATCGCGGCGCAGCCCTGCCACATGTCGATCGTGAGCGTCAGGACGCCGTTGTCCACGGTCAAGCTCGGTCCGAGGACCTCCCAGCGGATGGGGGCGTAGGCGTGCGGCCTGTAGGGGCTCACGCGGTAGCGGCGGAGAACCTGCATGTAGAGGTCCCAGACCTGGCGGAACTGCTCCGGCGTCCTCAGCCGGTGCCACTCGTTGTCGATCCACACGCCGTACGCCGTGCGCAGCGGGGTGTCGTCGGGCAGCGTGAAGCCGAAGACCCGCAGCTCCACCGGGATGGGGGCGGGCAGGGGCTCGACCGGCCTGCCGTTAGCGTCGACCGCTTCGACGACGGCGATGCTGCTGCGGTAGACGCCCTTCGGCACGCCCTTGGGCACGTAGACGGTGATCCAGAGCGGCTGGTTCCTGCGGGGCTGCAGGTTCTCGATCTGCACCTCAACCTCGGCGACCGCTTCGCCCCGCTCCCTGTCCCTCCTGAACAGCGGAACGAGCGGGTCGGGGTACTCGCCGACCACGCCCCACGAGTCGGTCGGAACCCTCACGGGGACGTAGTCGACGAGCGCCGCCTCGTCCCAGACGGGGGCTGCTCCAGCTGGGGTGGGCTCGGCTGGCTTGAATGGTTCGAGGCGCAGGCGGAGCCGCTTTAAGGGGGTCTTGGGCGTGATGACGAGCTGGAAGGGCTCGTACTCGTTGCGTGCCGCTTCGATGCTCACCCGCACGGCCGTCTGCGGCGGGGGAGGTCGCGGGAAGGTGCGTCCGACCTTGTACGTGGCTTCGCACCACCAGAGGCTGAACGCCCCGGTTTCGGCGAGGTAGTAGCCGGTTTTCACGGTCTCAACCCACACCGACGGCTCCTGCAGGTTCATCAACGCGAGCAGCGCTGCAACCGCTAAAAGCGCGAGCAGCGAAGCGCCCACCGCCTTGAGCTGGCTCGCGCGGGCGGCTTCCATCGGTATTAGCTCTGATTCAACCCTTATCAAGCTTTTTAACTTCTCCAGGTAAATGCTGCTCTTACCGATATTTTTATCATAAAATAAGAAAGCTGAATAATATTTAAAACATGCGAGGGAAAACCCCGCCTGTGGCGGCGGTGAAGCTGCTGACGGCGTCGGACATCGCTAGGCTGGTGAAGGAGGTGGGCCTGCCGCGCTTCGTCGACGGCTTGATCGAGAGGATGGAGGAGACCTTCAGGAGGTGGAAGGAGCTGAAGGTGGTGCCGAGGGTCAGCTTCAGCTACCCGTGGGGCGTGATGGAGGCGATGCCCGCCAGCGACTCGAGACTCTACGCGGTTAAGATCGTGAACGGGCACCCCGGCAACCCCGCGCGGAACCTCCTGACGGTCGCCGCCCTCGGGATCCTCGCGGACGCCGAGACGGGATACCCGCTGATGGTCGCCGACGCGACCCTGCCCACCGCCTTCCGCACCGGCGCCGCGTGCGCCGTCGCCACCAAGCACCTGGCGAGGAGGGACAGCAGGGTGCTGGGGATCATCGGCACCGGCGCGCAGTCCGAGTTCCTCTGCTACGCGGTCAGCAGGGTCGTGCCGATCGAGGAGGTCGTCTTCTACGACATCGACCCTCTCGCCATGAAGAAGTTCGAGGAGAACGCGCGGTCGCTGGGCCTGAGAGCCCGCGCGGCCGGCAGCGGCAGGGAGGTCGCCGAGAGAGCCGACGTGCTCATCACGGCAACCGCTGCGAGGGGGAGGCGGAAGGTGGTGGAGAGGGGGTGGCTGAAGCCAGGCGCGCACGTGAACGCGGTCGGCGGCGACGCTCCCGGCAAGACCGAGCTCGACCCCCAGATCCTCCTCGAGGCGAAGGTTGTCGTCGAGCTGCTCGAGCAGGCGCTGGTGGAGGGGGAGGTCCAGAACGTCGGGAGGGGGGCGGTGTACGCGGAGCTCTGGGAGATCGTCTCGGGCCTCAAGCCCGGCAGGGTTAGCGAGAGCGAGCTGACGGTCTTCGACTCCGTGGGCGTCGCGGTGGAGGACTGGGCGGCGCTCACCTACCTGTACGAGCTGGCGTCGGAGCGGGGCGCGGGCCTCGACGTCGACCTGCTTCCTTCGCCGCCCCACCCGAAGAACCTCTTCGCGCTCCTTCGTTGATAGCAACCCTTTTTTACGGCGGCAGCGGAGCCGGCGCGTGGAGGGGCAGCTGCTGAACGAGCTGGCTTACGCCGCTGTGCTGCTCGTTTGGATCGTGCTGCTGGTAACCGTGATAACGAAGAAGACGTACGAGTGGATGAGGGGCAGGGGCATGCCCCACAACGTCGCAATATACTACAATAGGAAGATTATCCACGCCGGCGCCGGTGGGCTCGTCGCCGTCCTCGTACCCTTCCTCTTCTCCAGCCCCCTCATCCCCTTCGCCTTCGCCCTCCTCCTCGCCGTCTTCACCTACCTCCCCCACAAGACCGGTAAGCTGTTCTACTGGTTCCAGGACCCCGAAAACATCTACGAGGTCCACTTCTGCATCACGTGGGGCTTGAGCATACTGCTGAGCTGGCTCGCCTTCAGGAGCATGATCTACGCCGTGGTGCCCACAGCCTTCATGAGCTTCGGCGACGGCGTAACGGGGGTGGTGAGGAACGCGGTCTACAAGAGGAGGACGAAAGCGTGGATCGGCAACCTGGCGATGGCCGCGTTCTGCGTGCCGGTCGGCTACGCGATCGCGGGGCTCTGGGGGGCGCTGGCCGGCGTGGCCTCCAGCGTCGTCGAGCACTTCGAGCTGAAACCCCTCGACGACAACATCACGGTCCCCCTCACCGCGCTGGCGGTTCTCTTCATCGGCAGGCTCTTCGCCTGAGCGCGCAGCGCCCCACCGCTCAGTCGGCAGCGGCCCGCTCCAGCATTCCCCTAGCGTAGCGCCCGCGTGCGTCAAGCTTATTTACGGAAGCGCTGCCGCCCCACGCGCTTTCGGTGCCTGCGATGAGCAGAAGCCGCCTCGACGAGTACAGGGAGCGCGTGCTGAAGGGCTCCGTCATAGCGTCCCTGCTGCGCCTCGGCGCCCCGCCGATGGTGGCGCAGCTGGCGAGCGTGTCCTACAGCGTCCTCAACTCTCTCTGGCTGACGCTCTACAGCGAAGTTGCTATTGCAGTACCCAGGCAGGTGTTCCCCGTGACGTCCGCCTTCACCGCGCTAGTGAACATGCTGACGACCGCCGGCACGAGCCTCGTCTCCCAGTACGTCGGCGCTCGCATGTACAGCAGCGTTAAGGCCGAGGCATCGCGTCTCCTCACAGCAGCCCTGCTGTTCGGCTCCGCTTCGGCGGCCGCGTTCTACACTTTGCGTCCCCTGATATTCGGGGGTCTCATCGCCTCCCCGCCCGAAATCCTCGACGAGGTCATGCGCTACACTGCCGTATCCGCCGCTAACATGGTCCTCTCGAGCGTCTCCTCAATGCTCTCAGTCATCGTGACAAGCGTGGGCGAGACGCGCCTGACCTCTGCGATCAACATCGCGGCGGTCGCGGTCAACGCGGCTCTCGACCCCATCTTCATCTTGGGGCTCGGCCCCGTGCCGCGCATGGGGGCGATGGGGTCGGCGCTGACGGACACCATCGGGCTTGCGATCTCGTCGACGAGCTTGTTCCTGCTGATAAGGAGGAGGATCCCCGAGGTCACGCCGGTTCCCACGCTCGGCTTCACCGCGCGCTGGCTCGCCACGGTTGCCAAAATCGGGGGCCCCGTCTCGCTCACGATGCTAACGAACAGCCTAGCTTTCATGGCGCAAGTGAGGATGGTTAACGAGTTCGGCGTCAACGTTGCGGCAGCGTACTCGATCGGCTTCATCGTGCTCGACATCGTGGACGCGGCGATGTGGGGGCTCTCCGGCTCCATCGCCATCATCGTCGGCCAGTGCCTGGGGGCCGGCGAGCTGAAGCGGGCGAAGGAAGCCGCGATCAAAGGCTCGCTGTTCATCGCCTCGCTCGTCGCGCTGGGGGCTTTAGCCATCTACCCCGTGAGGGAGAACGTCGTCCGCGTCTTCACCTCGAACCCCGTGGTCGTGGAGCACAGCCTCGGGTTCCTCGACACGATACTGCTCGGCCTACCCTTCTTCGCCCTCTTCATCGCCGGAAACAGCGCCGCGAGAGGCGCCGGCCGGACGCTCGTCCCAACGGCGATCGGCCTGGCGCGCCTCTGGCTCGTGAGGATCGGCCTCTCCTACGTGCTGGCCTTCACCCTAGGCTGGGGGCCAGCCGGCATCTGGCTGGGCATAATGCTCAGCAACGTGGTGGGCGGGGCGCTCGTGCTCGCGTGGCTCGCGCTAGCGGACTGGGCGAAGCCGATCATACGCAACGCTAACGCGGCGTAGCGCGGCCGCCCCGCAACCGGGCCAACGCGGCTCTTTCCAGGCTGAAAGGGCGGCAGTTTTGTGGCGGCTAAACGGCTTTCGAGGCGCGGCCGCGACGGGGCCTCGCGGCGAGAGGTTTATATGCCGGCGATCGAGCAGCTGAACGGGTCCGGCGGGATCGCGCCTCGACTGCCCCGCTCGGGGCTGGATGAAGGGGCGCCCGGTCCCGCGCTCCGCGCAGCTCTCATTCTCCTCCACCTACCGCTTCTTCGTCGGCGCCCTGCTCCGAGAAGTGGCTCGGCAGCCGGCGCCTCCGGCTGCTCGCGCCTGCGCGAGAGCGGTTGCAGCTGTTGGGGGAGACAACGATATTAGCCGGTGCCCCTCCCGCGGAGCGTGGCCGCGCTAAAGGTGGCCGGAGGGCTTCGGGATCGGTTTGAGGTGCCCTGCGAGGTTAGGCTGGAGGCGCCCGACGGCGGGTACGCGCTGGTGGACGAGGCCGGTTTCGCCTACCCGGCCCAGGCGAGCGGGGGCACCCTCTCGTTCGTCCTCCCCCTCTTGAGGGCCGGCGAGGTCAGGGAGCTGAAGCTGGCGG
>JAPWTS010000035.1 GCA_028275925.1 Thermofilales archaeon | reverse complement strand
TAAGTCCTGCTACCCCCTTATCGCACGCAGCACCTTTGCGCGCGGGTCAACGCGACCTCGTTGGACGCTTGGGTTGCGAACCTAAGCGCGCCGGACGCGCTGGTCTAGAGGGGCGATGCGGTAGCGCGTGGAGGAAGGAGGGAAGCAAATAAAGGGGGGAGCCGGGAGCTTTGCTCCAAGGGTACAGCAACGGCGTGGCGCTGAAGTGACATCCCTTTTATAGCCCCATGCGAGGAGGTCGGCGATGCATTTAGAGACGAAGACTATTGCGGCTTTGGACGAAACTCCCGATCACGGTTTAACGGTCATCGATGCGGTTGAGACGTACCTAGTGAGCGACGGTGACGGATTCCTTAGAGTCGTCTCCAACGCGCTGGTCGGCAACAGCCTAGAAGCTCCCGTCTTCAGAGTTGAAGACCGCGTAGAGCTGCAATCATCTGTACCGTGCCTCGCCGCCGTCGCGGGTCACGCGAGGGTCGAGGTTAACGGCGTGAAGTGCAGCGCGTGGAGGGCGCTGCCGGTTCCAGCCGGAGGGAGGGTGAAGGTAGTTGCTCACGGCGGAGCGGTTTACCTCGCTTTCAGCGGGCTCTCGGGCCGGCTGGGGAGGGTGAGGCCTGGCGAGCGCTTCCACGTGAAGCAAGCAGACGGCTTCGGAGCCGAGCTCGCGGCTAGGTGCGTGCCGCTTTCGCTGCTGAATGAATACTTTAACGGCGGGGCTCAGGACGCCCTTCTGGAAAAGGTATTGCGCCACCTGAAGCTAGCTTGCGAGATGGCTAAGCGGGGGGCGAAGCTAGTGAAGGTGAGGGTTGGCGGGAAGATCTACGAAGTATGGGTCGAGGAAGTAGGGTAGGCGCCGAGCGGCTATGGATCAGGCGAAGATCGAGGAGCTCAAGGCGCTCAGAGAGCGGGCTAGGCTGGGGGGAGGCCCGGATAGGATAGCGAGCCAGCATAAGGCGGGCAAGCTGACCGCGTGGGAGAGGCTAGAGCTCTTGCTTGATCCAGGCTCCTTCATCGAGCTCGGCCGCTTTGTAAGGCACAGAGCGACGGAGTTCGGGATGGCGGAGAGGGTGGCTTACGGCGACGGCGCTGTCGCTGGGTTGGGGGAGGTCGGCGGGAGGAGGGTCGCCGTCTACGCGCAGGACTTCACCTTCATGGGGGGGAGCGTCGGCGAGATGCACGCTAGGAAGATAGCGGCGCTCATCGAGATGGCGATGAAGCTCGGCATTCCCGTGATAGGCTTGAACGATTCGGGCGGTGCGCGCATCCAGGAGGGCGTTGACGCGCTTAAGGGTTACGGCGAGATATTCTACGCGAACGTTCTCGCGAGCGGGGTTGTACCCCAGATCGTCGCGATCATGGGGCCCTGCGCGGGCGGCGCCGTGTACTCGCCGGCCCTAGCGGACTTCGTGATAATGGTGCGGAAGACCAGCTACATGTTCATCACAGGACCCAAGGTGGTGAAAGCCGCTACGGGGGAGGACGTCACGTTCGAGGAGCTGGGTGGCGCCGACGTGCACGCGTCTAAGAGCGGGGTCGCCCACTTCGTCGTCGACAACGACCGCGAAGCGCTCGACCTAATAAAGAGGCTGTTGAGCTACCTGCCTTCCAACAACGTCGAGGATCCACCCTACGTCGAGACGGGCGACGACCCGTACAGGGAGGACGAAGCCTTGAACAGCATCGTTCCCGACGATCCGGAGGAGCCGTACGACGTGAAAGAAGTCATTTACAGGGTCTTCGACAGAGGCTCGTTCCTCGAAGTGCACGAGCACTTCGCGCCCAACGCGGTGGTGGGGTTCGCCAGGCTGGGCGGGTACGTCGTGGGTGTGGTGGCGAACCAACCGGCGTACATGGCTGGGGCGCTCGACATCAACAGCTCCGACAAGATCGCTAGGTTCGTGGAGTTCTGCGATGCGTTCAACATACCGATCGTAACGCTGGTCGACGTCCCAGGCTTCCTGCCGGGGACCGTCCAGGAGCACGGCGGGGTGATACGCCACGGCGCGAAGATCATTTACGCTTACGCCAGCTCAACGGTGCCTAAGATCACGGTGATCCTCAGGAAGGCCTACGGCGGAGCGTACATAGCGTTGGGCAGCAAGCACCTGGGAGCCGACGTCGCCTTCGCCTGGCCGAGCGCGGAGATAGCGGTCATGGGCCCCGAAGGGGCGGTGGAGGTGATTTACAGGGACACCATAGCGGCGGCGAAACCGGAGGAGCGGGAGGAGCTCGTGAGAAAGTTCGTTAAAGAGTACAGGGAGAAGGTGACGACCCCCTACTTCGCCGCCGGCAGGGGTTACGTTGACGACGTGATAATGCCCAGCGAGACGAGAAAGGTGCTTTTCCAAACTTTGAGCTTCCTCCTATCCAAGCGGGAGCGGAAGCAGAACCCGCCCAAGAAGCACGGCGTGCCGCCGGTGTGAAGCGTGGAGGATCTCGAGAAGCGCCTAGCCATACTCGCAGCTTGCCTCGCGGTAGCGACGGCGAGGAGGAGGCCCTCTCCTACAGCGCAGTTGAGCCGCGCTACACGGCTCAACCCCTGGCCTCTGCTCGCTAGGTTAGAGGAGCCGGATCGAACCTTCTGGCACCGGTCTAGGGCGGGGTGGCGCGGCCGGTGGTGAGGAAGCTCTTCAGAGTGGTCCTCGACGGCGAGCTCTACGAAGTGGAAGTCGAAATCGAAGAGGGCGTCGGCGACCTAGAGGCGCTGCTTCGGGCGTTCAAAACGGGAGTTGTGAGGCGGGTGACCGCCGAGGCTGCAGCGGCTGGCGCTGCGGGTCCAGGCGCCGTGCCAGCGCCCATAACCGGGCGGGTCGTGGAAGTGAGAGTTAAGGTCGGCGACCGGGTAGAGCGCGGGATGGCGGTTGCTGTGCTCGAGGCTATGAAGGCGAGGGTGGAGGTCAAGGCGAGCAGGAGCGGAGTTGTGCGGGAGGTTCTCGTGAGGGAGGGAGAAGTCGTGAAGCAGGGTCAGCCCCTGCTGGTGCTCGCCTAGCGCTTCACTCGATGAGCCTCGAAACGGAGATTATGTCGACCTGGCTCACGCCCTCCACGGCGCTGAGCCTGCTCTCCAGATCGTACGTTCCGCCTTCGAGCGTCTCCGGCATAGCGATCCAAACGTAGATCGCGTGGATCCCGAAAGCGACCGGCTCGGTCTTGCTCTTCAGGATCTCGTAAGTATCGGCTGGGAGGCTGCTCTTCACCTTCTCCACAATGCTCTCGGGAGGGGTTTCCGCGTCCTCCGGGAGGATCCTCGCGATTACGATCACGCGCCCCATACCGCCACCCCACTAGGGTCCGACAAAGCCGCACTTAGGGCAGACGTAGAGGTTACCCTGCTTCCTGCACCTCTCGCACCGCCATATCTCCACTTCTCCGCAGTTAGGGCACATGAACCTCACTGCTCTCGCGTAGGGCGGTATCGGCCTGCGGCACGACGTGCACACCGGCAGATGCAGCCGGCTCATGGGCCCCCATGCCCAGCTGCGGTTTTTAAACATGGCGCGTAACCGAGCGCGAGAAAGTATAAAAGAGGGCGCTTGCAGCGCGTCGCGAGTGATGAGTCAGAGTTACGGTGAGCGGTGAGCGGAAGGCATTGATCTGATGCTCGTGCGCTTAAGTGGCGCAGCGTTTTTAAGCGCGCGCTCCGCGCCACAAGCGGCGGGGGTGCCCGAGCTAGGACAAAGGGGGCGGTCCGGCGGCGCCGGGCCCGAACTTAGGATCGCGCTGGGCGATAAGAGCTCCGCTGGCGTAGGCCTGCCCGGGTTCGAATCCCGGCCCCCGCACCACCGCTGCTCACGGCTTCTCCAGCAGCGCCACGAAGAAGCCGGGCGTGTCGTGGAGGTCCGGCTCGAACCTCTGCGCGTACTCCCCCAGCTCGGTGAAGCCCCGCGACCCAAGGAACACCCTTTGAGCCCGCACGCGCAAACCTAGCTCTTTCACAGCCCACGAGACGTTTAGCTCGTTCTCCTCCAGCGTGAGCGTGCACGTCGAGTAGAGGAGGAGCCCCCCTCTCCTCAGCAGCTTCGCCGCCACCTTAAGGAACTGGCGCTGGTAGTTGCTGAGCGAAGCGAAATCCCCCTCCCCTCTTTCGTAGTAGAGGGAGGGCCTCACGCCCAGGGCGCTGCACGGGGGATCCAGGATCACGGCGTCCGCGCCGATGAGGTCTTCCATCTCTACATCGAGGTAGCGCGAGTCAGCCACCCTCACCTCCACGTTCCTCAGGCCCAAGCGCTGGGCGTTCTCGCGTATGCGCTTCGCTTTGCTCTCGCTCCTGTCAATCGCTACGACGCGACCCTCCCCCCTCATCAGCTGAGCGGCGTGGGTGGCTTTACCCCCCGGAGCCGCGCACATGTCGACAACCAGCCAGCCCGGTTCCGGGCTTAGCACGTGCCCAGCCACTATCGCGGGCAAGCTCTGATCGTACACGAGCCCCTCGCGGTACACGTCCAGTTCCCTGACGGAGGGCACGACGTAAACGGAGCGTAGGGTTTTAACCGCCAACCCCTCCCTTCGCGCGACCATCTCCTCGCCGTCCATCACAGCCACGCCTTCCGCGACCACTTGACCCCGCGGGCTGACGACGTTGACGAGGTCCCCCTCCTTCACCCCCTCAGCCTTAAGGACCCCGGGGGCGTAGAGGTTAGCCCCCTGGTACACGGACTCCGCGGCATCCTTCCTGGCGACGACCACCTTGCCCACGCGCTTGACCTCGAACGGCCCCCTTACCGGCAGGTAGATGGCGTCCGGGAGCTCGGGGTACACGCGAGCCTCGAACCCCTCTCCCCGCAGCCTCGCAACCACCTCTTCGGGCGACGCCTTTAGGGTGTTGACCCGCAGGAAGTAGCGCTGAGGCGGCGTCTTCAACTCGCTCAGGATGCGCTCGGCTCTAACGGGGCCGTAGAGGGATAGCAGGCGGCGGACAGCGGCTACGGAGAAGAGGTACTTTCCAGACAGAGCTTCCGCGTGAGAAGCATCAAGGGGGCTGGCGGGCCCGCCGGGACTTGAACCCGGGTTCTCCGGCTCCGCAGGCCGGCGCCTTTCCATGCTAGGCCACGGGCCCTCCGGGAGCCGATCGGGAGGGGAAATATAAGCGTTGACGCGCTTTCCTCGCTTTAGGCCCTCTTGATTATGGGCTCGATGAGATCCCTGATGGCCTTCTCCCAATCCTTCGCTTTCACGACGCCGGAAGCCAGTAGCACTCCGACCGTCCCCAGCCTTAAGGCAGCGGCTACGTCGTCGCCGGTCGTGATCCCGGCGCCGCAAAGCACCTTCACGTTGGGGTTGATCCTCCTCACTAGGTCCACCGACGCGGTCACCACCTCCGGCTTCGCTTTGGACACGGGGATCCCCGTGCCTATTAGCTCGGGCGGCTCGATGGCGACGATGTCTGGGCCGAGAGCCGCCATCGCGGCGGTGACCTCCGGCGTGTTCGTGCAGACGACAGTCACGAGCCCCAGCTCCCTAGCCCTCTTGACGACGACGTCTACCTGATCGGCTCGCACCCTCCTCTCGGAGTGATTGATCATCGTCCCGACAGCGCCGGCGTCCTTCACAGCTTCCAGCGTGACGTGGCCGGTGTAGCTGCCCGGCGGCACGTCGTCCACATGCTGCGAGAAAACGGGTATATCCACCTGAGCGGCCACGAAAGCCAGGTCGGTCAGCTGGGGTGCGACGCCGATCGTGACCCCGGTCTCCTTGCTGACCTTCTCCGCGACCTTCGCCAGCTCCAACCCCCTCCTACCGCTCGCCTCCCGGTACGCCTTGAAGTTGATCAGTATCAACGGGTACTTGATGCCCATGGGCGGTCGCACCCCCTGCACGAGGCACGTATATACCTTTTCGGGCCGCGCAAACCCTAAAAGCGCGCGCAACCTGTACAGCCTAGAGGCTATGTGGCGCCTGCTGAGGCCCGACGCCGTCGTGGTGTGGGATAACGAGGAAGTCAGGAGCAGGCTCTCGCACTACTACGGCGTGCTGAGGGGGGCGAAGGCGGCCAAGTATAGGGTGGTTAAGCGCGTGCCCGTGGAGCTGGAAAAGGGGGCCGGGCTCGAGGAGATGTGGAAGGTTCACGAGGAGAAGTCGAAGGAGTTCAGGGAGGTGTACGAGGAGGTGGGGAGCGAGCCGAGCAGGCTGGCGGCGATGCGCATTCCGCCCTACTCACTCCTAGATCTCAAGGTCGACATAGCGTACGCGATGCTGGAATCGTGCAGGTTCTGCGAGTGGCGGTGCGGGGTCAACAGGCTCAAGGGGGAAAGGGGCGTGTGCGGGCTCGGCAGCGAGGTGAGGGTGGCGTCGGCGTTCCTCCACATGGGCGAGGAAGCCCCCCTCGTGCCCTCGGGAACCGTGTTCTTCACGGGCTGCAGCTTCAAGTGCGTCTTCTGCCAGAACTGGGACATCTCGACCGACCCGTACAACGGCGTCCCCGTTACGCCACAGGAGCTGGCGAAGATTTCGTTGGAGCTGTACAGGGAGGGGGCTAGGAACATCAACTACGTCGGGGGGAACCCGGACCAGCAGCTCCACGTGATCCTAGCTTCGCTGAAGTACATGGACGCGAACGTCCCGCTCCTGTGGAACAGCAACATGTACATGAGCTCCGAGGCGCTCTCGCTGCTGGTGGACGTGATCGACATCTGGCTCCCCGACTTCAAGTACGGCAACGACGAGTGCGCGAAGAGGCTCTCCAAGGTGCCGCGCTACGTGGAGGTGGTCGCGCGCAACCACAAGGTTGCGTGCCAGCACGGGGACATGATAATCAGGCACCTTGTGCTGCCCGGGCACGTGGAGTGCTGCACGAAGCCCGTGCTGAAGTGGATCGCGGAGAACTGCCCTCGCGCTCTGGTTAACGTAATGGACCAGTACAGGCCCGAGCACTTGGTCGCCCGCTACCCGGAGATGTACCCCGACATCGCGCGCAGGCCTTCCGCGAAAGAGCTCGAGGAAGCGTACAGGTACGCCGACGAGCTGGGCCTCTGCTGGCGCCCCGTATCGTGATGGTGCGAGCGCCGTGCGCCCCTACTCGATCGACCCCGAGGCCATAGCGGGCTGGGCAGCGGCTAGAGGCTACAGGAAGCTGCTCCTGCAAGCGCCCGACGGGATCAAGCGTTACGCGGTCGAGGTGGCCGAGGAGCTCGAGGACCGCGGGTTCGAGGTTCTGCTTTCGGCGAGCCACGCGTGGGGCGGCTGCGACGTAGCGCTAGCCGAGCTGGCGGAGGCAGGCTGCGACGCGCTCGTACACGTGGGCCATCACGGCCCCGTGCGCTTTAGAGCGCCGGAGAACGTGCTCTTCGTGCCGGCCTACTCTACTGTCGAGGTGGAGGGGGTTCTCGAGAGCGCGGCGGCTAAGCTGAGCAGCGAGGGCGTGCGGAGGGTCGGGCTCCTATCGAGCGTCCAGCATGTCCACCAGCTGGAGCGGGCTCGGCGCGTGCTCGCGGAGTACGGGATCGAGGCTCTAACGTCGAAGAGCCCGGACCCCGCGATGCCGGAGGGCTTGGTCATCGGCTGCGACGCGAGGGCGGCGGAGAAGCTTCGGGGCTCCGTCGACGCGTTCCTCGTGATCGCGGGCGGGGTGTTCCACGCGCTGGGGGTGGCGCTGGCTACGGGCGCCGCAACTTACGCGGCCGACCCTTACACGGGGCGCGTGGCGGAGGTCGGGCAGATGGCTCGGAAGGCGGTGGCGAGGAGGCTCGCCGACCTAGCGGCAGCGCTAGAGGCGCGGAGCGGGCTGCTCATCGCATCCGTAAAGCCCGGCCAGCGCGTGGGCTGGTCCAGGCTCGAGTCCCTGCGCGGGCTGCTCTCGAGGAGGGGCCTGAGGCTTCGCGTTGCCGTGTGCGATGACGTCACCCGCGACGCGCTGCAGGATTACGGGGGCGCCGACGTGTACGTCAACGCGGCGTGCCCGAGGCTAGCGGTAGACGACGCGGGCATGTTCCCCGGCCCGGTTGCGAACGCGCGGGAGCTGGAGCTGGTGCTGGAGAAAGGGCTCGAGCGCTACGAGCCGCGCTACGCGCTCCTGCCGCCCTAGAGGCTCTCGAAAAGCTTCTTCAGCGTGAGGGCGTCCTCCTCGAGGTTGGGGCTCTCGCTGATGAGAACCCCTTTAACGTTGAAGTCCTTCAGAGCGCGCACGAGGTCCTCGTACTCGAGGTCGGACTCCTGCAGGTTGAGGTGCCTGACCTCACCCTTCTCCCCGTACTCGATGCCCGACACGTGGATGTGCATGTTGCCGAGCGCCTCCCTCCCCAGAGCGTCCTCGATCCTCGAGAGCACGTCGCCGAACTCCTCGTAGCTGTTGAAAGCGCCGTTGCTCCTAGCGTGCAGGTGAGCGAAGTCGATTACCGGCATGACCATCTCCAGCTCGCTGCTCAGCTTCAGCAGCTCGTCCAGCGTGCCGAACTCCGTGGGGGAGCCGGTGGTTTCGGGTCGCAGCCATATCTCCACGCCCTCGTCCTTCAGCTTCGCGATGATGCCCTTGAGCGCCTCCTTCACGATCGAGTACACTTCCTCGCTGCCCTTACCCATGTAGTACGCGGCGTGGAAGCAGACGCTCCACGCGCCGGCGGCGTAGCCGATCACGGCGGACTGGTACACGCGCTGGGCGCTAGCCTCGGCTTTGCTCTTATCCGGGGAGGCGAGGTTGACGTAGTAGGGGGCGTGGACTGTTAGCGCCACGTCCAGCTCGCGGGCGATGGCGGCGACCTCCCTCGCCGACTGCTCGGTTAAGCTTATCCTCCTGACGAACTCGATCTCCATCGCGTCGAGCCCCAACGCTTTGACCTCGAGCACACCCTGCTTCGTGCTCCTCGCTTTAGCCCGCAGGGGGATTCCAGCCGGTCCGAACCTGAGCCGGTCCGGCCGCCAGAGGGGCACGAGACCCGTGCCCGCGGGGGCCTAATATCAGTAGCGCGCTCAGAAGAACCAGACCGCCTTACGGACGTAGCGGCCAACGATGGGGATTTCCGCGCCACAGCGGGGGCACCGCTTGCTCTCGGTCACGCGGTACTTTAGGACGCGCGGGCCGAAACGCTTGATGAGGAGCTCGCCGCACTCGGGGCAGTAGGTGTTCTCGTAGCGGTGGCCCGGCACGTTGCCGATGTAGGGGAAGCGCGCGCCGATCTTCCGAGCCCGCTCATAGCACCATTCCAGCTTCTCAACGGGGATGGGGGGTTCGTGGTACAGGTACGCTGGGAAGTAGCGCGTGAAGTGGATGGGCGTGTCGGGACCCAGCTCCTTCACGTGCCGCTCGACGCACTCCTCGATGACCTCCTCTTTATCGGTGGCACCTGTCACGACGAGGTAGACGATTTCGACGTGCATCCCCATCTTCTTCGCCTCCCCAGCGTTCCTCCACACGACTTCCGCGTCCGCCGAGTTGTACAGCCTGTACTCCTCGCGCCCGCCCTTCACGTCGATCTTCAAGCCGTCGAGCCCGCTCTCGCGCAGCATCCTCAGGGCTTCAAGCGTCATGTAGCCGTTGCTCACGTACGTGCAGTACAGGCCCTTGGCGCGCGCCAACCTGAACACGTCGAGGCTGTACTCGAAGAGCATGAGCGGCTCGTTAAAGGATACGCATACGCCTTCATCGCGCTGGGCGGCGAGTTCGACCAAGCGCTCCGGCGGCACGTAGTTGGCCCTCGCGGGATCCGGCTCGGCTCTCGAGAGGTGCCAGTTCTGGCACCAGGGGCAGGTGAAGTTGCAGCTCCAAGTGCTGAACGTGAGCGCGGTGGAGCCCGGCCAGAAGTGGAAGAACGGCTTAATTTCTATAGGTCGAGACTCGACAGCGGAAAGGTCGCCGTACACGAGCGTGTAGAGCTTGCCGCCGATGTTCATACGCGTTTTGCAGAACCCCTTCCCACCCTCCTCGATGACGCAACGCCGCTCGCAAACGAGGCAGCGTACCCTACCCTGCTTCAATCGCTCGTATAGAGGGGCTTCCCTCACAGTGGAGAGCATTACCGCGTTCAGAGAACGCGCGCCGGACAAAAGGCTTTCGAGCCCGCGTAGCGCGCTAACGCTTAATAGGAGCGTCCTCATCCGCTCGCGAAGAAGCGGTTTATGCCGTGGGTCGGTTTCGCGGTAGAGGTGCCTGAGGACGCGGGAAAGGAAGCGCTCGAAAGCCTCGGCCTAACCGTAATCAGAGCGGTCGGCGTCGTCGAGGTCAGGACGCGAAGGGGGTGGGTCAAGCTCAGGCTCTACGACGTCGAGGGCGAGGTAGAGGGGGTTGCGGCCAGCCTTGCTTCTGCGCTGAAAGCTCCCGCGCTCGAGAGCGGCCCTCACCTCATCCTAGGTGAGGTAAGCGCTAGGCTCTGGGACGAAGGCGCTAAAGTGGTCTTCCCCGACGGCAGCAGCGAAGTCGTCGCGCTCTACACTTATGACGGCTTCCTTGACGTTAGGATGCCAACTGATTACGTTAAAGGATTGAAAGCTACCATCCGGGTTGGGGGGAAGACTTACGAGCTGCCTCTAAAGCTCGAGGATCTGATCGAGATACAGGGTAGGGGGCCGGATGCTCTCGAGAAGCTGGAGAAGGCGGTGGCGGTCTACGGCCTCGAGAAGATAATCTCTAGAGAGGCTTTGGAGGAGCTCAAGCGGCGCAAGGCGGAGGTGAAGGTCGAGATCGACTACGAGGCAGGTTTCGTCCTGGTAAAAGAGGGGGGCAAGGTGAGGGTTGCGGCGCTCCGCGACTACTTCCTAGAGCTACTCTATAGGGGCGAGCACGAGCGGGCTAGGAAAGTCTACGATGAGGCACCCGAGGAGGTTAAGCGGAGCTTGCTGGAAACGGTTAGGGAGGAGTACAACGCGCTGAAGGAGCTGGGCGAGGAGAGCCGCGCTAGGGTAATCCTGGAGGCGGCAGAGAAGCTGGGTTTGCAGCTGTGAGCGCGTTACGCGCGCGTTCTCCAAAGCCAGGAACCTGAGAGTTGTCGGGTCGCGCGCGCCCGCGCGGGTAGGCCCGCGCTTTTCTGCCCCCTCTGGCCCGCCTGTCACCGATCCGGCGGGCCCACGGGGGTGCAACCCCTCACCGCTTGGGGTCCGATGCTGGACCCCTCGGCTCAGCCCCCAGCCTCATCCCGGCGTCCGCCGGGTGCGCCCGGCGCGCGCACGGGCAGCGGGGCGGCGCCTGAGGCGCGACCCCGCCAACTCGCGGTCCAAGCGCGGCATCCAGCTCGGGGGCCCGGGGCACCGGCCCCTTCACGGCGTTCGCTCCCGCGGCGCCTCCCCCGCGGTTCACGGGCTTAAGGCGAACCGGAGCTTTATAAATTTGATGCAAAGAAGCCCGAAAGTGATCTTTTCTAAACAAAAAGTTAAAGAAAAGAATAGAGAATACGCATGTGCTATAGAGGATTCTCCAGCGGAGCTAGGTAGCGAAGATATGAGGAGCTGTAAAGAACACGGAAAGAGAATAGCCGCACAGTGTAGCGTATGAATTCAGCCCTCAGCTTCAAGCGGCCTGTGAGAACTCCTGTGTGGCTTGCGCGTGCTCCCTTAAGGCAAGGTACTTTAGCATTGTCGGGTCGCCGACCCTGTACAGCGTTAAGCCGCGCGCTTTCGAAACTGCTTCCACGCTCCTCGGGTACTTCCACCCTTCTACGTGGAACACGGCAATCTGGTGACCCCTAGAGGCTAGGTTCTCCAGGAAGGGTATCGCTTCCCGCAGGTTCTGCCACCCGCAGTCCGTCACGATGATCACCGTGGCGCTTTCGCCGGGCTCGAGCTCCCCCAGCAGCCGCTTGATGGCGGAAAGCGGGAGGATCGTGAGCTCGCCCTGCGACGCGGCTAGAACCAGCTCCTTCTTGAAATCGGGCTCCCTCCACCCCACCGCAACGTACCTCGTGGAGAAGTTGATGACCGAGATCTTCCCTCCCTGGCGCTTAGCGTTCAAGTACGCGGCGAAAGCCGCTATAGCCGCCTCGTCCAGGACGCCCTGCATGCTCCGGCTGGTGTCGAGAACCACCAGTACGGTGGGCGTCTTCTCCTGGATCAGCACTTCCCCGGAGGGCGAGGGCCTCGTGACGTCCTTAAGCGTGGTCTCCTCCGGTACGAGCGGCCCCTCCTCGAAGGTGGCTTCCAGGTCGAGCTCCTCGAGATCGTCCTCGACGGTCCAGAGGTCCGAGTAGGCGTATATGGCCCACGTGCCTCCCCTGCGGAGGCCGCCGCCGTACGTCACGAGGATGTCTTCGGCCTTAGCCCTGTACCATAGGGCTTTCCAGACGAGCTCGTCGATGTCCCCCACCTTCGTCGCCGGCTTCGATAGGGTCGAGGGCAGCTCCGGCTCCTCCCCCTCCCCCCGGCTCGCCGCCTCCTGCTTCAGCTCCTCCAGCTTCCCCTCCTTGCCGGCCCCCTTGAGCGCCTCCTTGAGCTCCTCCTCGAGTCCTTTCAGGTCGATGCGCTCCTTCAGCCAGTGCTTGTACAGCTCCCTCGCCTCCTCCTTGCTCAACCACCCCATCACCCTCCTAGCTTCCGCGAGGAAATCCCTCTCCATGTCCTCGAAGAGGGGGACGCCCTCGCCCGCCCTCGGCTTAAGCCGCTTCACCTTCTCGAGCGATTGGAGGCGCTTCAGGACGGACGCTACGACCCTAACCTTCGACACCCACGGCCTAGGGCTCAGCACGACTTCAGCCAGCAGCGAGCCGTAAAACGCCACGTCCCTGTCCAGCCTATGTTCGCGTAGCAGTTCCCCGTAAACGTGCTTGTAAGCCGCGTAACGCAGCGCTTCCAAGCTTGAAGGCTTCGACGCGAACTCGTCGGCCAGGTGGAGCGGGGCGCGCTTGTACTTCAACGGCAGGTAGAAGAGGTCGACCTGGAGGTCGGCGAAAAGCCTGACCGCGTTGTGCGCGTGAGCCCAGCTCCTCGCCTCCTCGTAGGCCGCTCTCGCCAGCGTCTGGACCGTCTTCAGGTTGTACGGGCAGTAGTGCATGTGCGCCAGGTTGTGCCGGAAGTACCACAGGATAATCGGCCCGCCCTCAGGGTCTCGCAGCAGGCGGGCCGGGATTCTCGCCGCGACCTTCCCTTCCCTGACCTCGAACTGGAAGGGGCCGTCCCACACTTCCGCGTTCAAAGCCACCGGCTCTACGAACATCTCGGCGCGAGCCCTGTCGAAGAGGTCTCGGACCTCCTCAATGCGTAGCGGCATCTGGCATCAGCCTTGACCTCAAGGTTTCCTCGGGCTTCAGGAGCCCCTTGCTCACCCACTCCCCCTCGAGCTTCATCAGCTCTTCGGCGAAGATCAGGTCCTCGACGGCGATCTCGGCTGCCAGCTTGTAGAGCTCCCTGTTGAAGGACCTCGTGAGGCTCTCGAGTATCGCCCACTGCTTTCGAGCCCTGCGCTCCTCGTTCAGCTCCCTCTGCCTCCTCAGTAGCCTGGCCAGCTCCTCCGGCCCCCGATCCTGCCGCACGAGCTCCATCCTGTGGGGCAAGACGTAGGAGGCGAGCCTGTAGATGTCGTCCTCGGTCGCTTTCCCCTCCAACCACGCTTTCGCTTTGAGGAGGTTGTGGAGAACCAAGGTGGCTCTCTCGCTGGGGCCCTCCCTAACCGAGCTGCATATCCCGTGGACGAAGTGGCACCCCTCGCACAAGGCGGGCGGCTTGATGCGGCCGCCGTCCCTGTCCCTTATGCAAGCTTGCAGGTCCCTCACCAGCACGTTGACGGTGGCGAGCAGGTCGACGTCCACCTCGACCTCGCTCACCTCCCTTCTGATCTCCCTGAGCGTGTCGAAGTCCAGCACCTGCGGCATGCTGTCCACGAGCGAGCCGTGCTTCTCGATGAGCTCCTGGAGCCTGAACTTGTCGCTGAGCGGAAGCGAAGAGAGCCGGACGCAGACGTCGAAGCGGTCGTAGAAGGGCGGTGGGTGCACGAACGTCGTGGGGTCCGCCGGGTTCTCGTTAGCGAACAGCACGAAATCGCCCACCACGTAACGCTGCCCGTAGGCCCAGACCTCTCCGAACTGCAGCAGGTGGTAGATGTTGGACGCTGTGTAGGGGTTCAAGCGGTTGACTTCGTCCAACCCCTTGCCGCGGGCCTTGACGAAAGCGGACCAGATGACCTTCTCCACCCCCTCTCGCTCGAGCGAGGGTATGTGCAGCCTAGCGACAACCTCGCCCCGCTTAATCTCCGAAGCCCCCGATAGCACCACGAAGTCGTCGCCGAAAATCCCCTTCAGGAACAAGAGCATTAGAGTGGACTTGCCCCTGCCCCTGGGAGCGCGGATGAGGGCCGTCGACCTTTCGTGAAGCAGGTTCAGCGTTAGCACTCCGACGGCTTCGTCGTTGCCGACGAAGCGGGCTCTGACCTCCTCCTCCAGCTTCTTCACGTACATTTGAAGCCCCTTCATCGCACCCACCGCGCGCTACCTCATAACGCTCAGGAGCAAGAGCACCGCGCACGCGACGAGCAAGACCTCCAGCGCCCTATTCCTCCTCCTCAGCTTCCTTACCTCGTTCTCCAGCTCGTCTAGCCTGTACCTTAGCTCCCTTAAAACCCCTTTCTCGACGACCACGTGCTCGCCTGGCTCGCTGCGCAGGAAGAGAGCGTCTATGAAGTCGGTGGGCAGGTGGTAGCGGCGCTCCCCCCTCAGCTCCTCCTCTATGAACGTCGAGGAGCCGATCCTCCTAGCTCTAACCTTAGCCGCCTCCCTCTTGAGGAACTCCGCGAAGGAGTTAGCCACGAGAGCCAGTTGCCGGCGCGCCGCTATATACGTTTCCGCTCCAGCGCGCCTAGCGAAGGGATAAAAGATCTGGGGCGCGGAGCGCGCGCGTGGAAGGTCTCCTCCGGCGCCTGCTGGCGTTAGCGGCCCCCTGCTACGTGGCTAACGCGACCCCCGTCGTTGTAGCGAAAATCCTGAAGCGGAGGCACCCGATAGATGGGGGGCGGCGCTTTGTGGACGGCCGCCGGATTTTGGGGGACGGCAAGAGCATCGAGGGTTTCGTTTCCGGGGTTGCGGCCGGCACGGCAGTCGGCTTAGTGTTGGACCGCGCGGGCGTGCTCCACGCGGGAGAAGCGCTCGTCCTATCCCTCGGGACCATGCTGGGCGACACGCTGGGCTCTTTCATTAAGAGGAGGTTAGGGTTGGAAAGGGGGGATCCGGCCCCCCTCCTCGACCAGCTGTCCTTCCTCCTGGTAGCGCTTCTGATGTACCAGCTGGTGTACGGTGGGCTCGACGCGCTCGTTACGACGATGCTCATCGTAGTAACGCCGCCGATCCACTTACTCACTAACTACCTCGCGTACAGGCTCGGGCTGAAGGATAAGCCCTGGTAGGCAGCCGCGCGGGAAAGCGGCGCTAAAGATATATCATTGCGCTTTACGCGCCGCCTTGATGGCGGGCGAGCTTCAGGTTTTCAGGACGACGTTGACGCCGACCGTGAGGGGGGCGATAAGCAAGGTGCGTAGGTGGTTTTACGCCTCCTTCTACTCTAAAGTGAAAGGAGAGGCCAGAGAGGCGTCCAAGGAGAACTGGGCGAAGCTGGCGCGGATGCTCATCGAGAAGTCAAACGAGCAGGGTCTTTCGGACAAGGCGGGGCGCGTGACGCTTTACTACTACGTGAAGGATGGCGTCTTCGTCCCCGTGAAAGCCGAGATAGAAGCTTTCGAGATCAAACCTGCAGGGAAAGTTGAGATCACTTTCTCCCCCTGAGCTTCGACCATACGAGATGGATGATGGAGAGGGCGTAAAGCGATAGAATGACGATGAGCGCGCGCCAAACGTAAGCCTGCCTGTCCCCCGGGCAAACCCTCGCTTCGTAGCACGCGATCCAGTAGAGGCCGGCGACCGCTACAGCGATCAGCGCTAGCACCACGCTCCCGACGACAACCTTTCGAGCCTCCACGGCATGCTGGCGGTCCAGTGCTTTTATATTTCTGCCGGCAGCTACAGGCGGGGAGGCTACGTGACCTTTCGCGGTCAGGAGGTTAGCCCCGGCGAAGTATTCAAGCGCGTCCTGCTGGCGGGGATAGACCCCTTCAGGGTTTTCGCCGACGTAGCGCGTAGGCCCGATACCGCTGGCGCTTTCGCGTGCATGCTCCTGCTGGCTTTCGCTCACTTCCTGAGCAACTCCGTGCTGGTGGCGAAGGTGGTGGTGTACGCGGGAAAAGGCGAGAAGATCGCTCCTCCGGCGGTTACCGTCGATGGGGCTGTCCGTAAAGTTGTTGCAGTTAACGCGACATCTTACAGGAGGCTCGGGCCTGTGAGCGAGGAGCAGTACGCGGCTCTCAACATGCTCGCGCTAGGCTACGCGCTAACGACGTGGGTGGCGTGGGCCCTGGGCCTGTGGCTGGCGTACAAGCTCGCCGGGGGGTCGCCGAGCCCCGCGGTGCTCATGTCCGGCTACGTGCTCTCCTCGAAGGTTTACGAGAACCTGACTAGAGCCGCGCTGCTGGCGATGTTCTTGCGCGACCTAGGCAGGATCGAGCTCTACGTCGAGCCCTCGCAGGGCGCGCAGCGCGTCGGCGCGCTGCTCAACTTGGCGTCCGCAGCCTTCACCACCGTCGAAGGTCTTCCAACAGCGGTCGCCGTCCACGCGGCCTTCTTCACCGTGTGGAGCGCCGTTGTCGCCACCGCGGCGGTCAACCGGGGCGGCTTTACCTCGCTCCCCCGCTCGATAGCGGCCGGTCTCGCGGCGTACGTCCTAGCGTCAGCTATTCAGAGCCTCGCCTACTCCGCCCTGATGCTGGCGCTGTGAGAAGCGGAAAGCTTGCCGCTGCAGCGGCGAAGCTCGGGGCGCTTTACCTTTTTTAGGAAGCGC
>JAPWTS010000034.1 GCA_028275925.1 Thermofilales archaeon | reverse complement strand
AACACGAGCATGTGGAGCTACAGGAGGCTGGAGCAGCGCATAGCGGTCGCGGCGGAGAACCGCGGCATCCCCGCCTTCGAAATTCCTGAAGATGGGACTTCGAAGGTTTGCGCGAGACACGGCTGCGAGGTGGTTAGGAAGCCTAGAGGGTTAGCCAGGTGCCCCTTCGGTCACGCGATGCACAGCGATATTAACGCGGCGATGAACATTCTGAAGAGGGGCGGAGGCAAAGTACCGATGCGCGTGAAGGTGCTCAGCTTCATACCAACGGCGAGCAAAGTCGTAGCGGTCAACGGAAAGAAGAGCGGTAACCCCGCGCAAAGGCGGGGTAACCTAGGTGGCGCGCGCTAAGGCTTCACGCGCGCTCCTCCAGCCCGATCTCCACGTGAACGAGCTGCTCAAACCAGGGGGTAGCCCTGCCGAACGCTCTGGGCATGTACGACCTAATCTTCGGGCCTTTATGGGCGGCCGCGTGCACCACCCAGAGCCTGGTGACGTCCAAGCCCTTGTACTCCGCGTTCGCCTCCGCGTTCTGCAGGACCTTCAAAACGGCTTTCGCGGCTTTCACCGGGTACCTGCCCGGTCCTATGCCGCGCTTATGCCCCACCTTCCCGTTGTGCACCCTGTAGGGGATTGGCCTGCGCATTGCGATGACGTCCTCCAAGAGCCTTTTCGCCTCCTCGAGCTTTAGCCCCCTGATCGCGTTGAGCAGCTCCACCGTGTCCTTGTACGACACTCTGAGGTCCCGCCCCGCGGCTATCGCCGTCCTCGCCGGGTCAAGTTGCACGGAGAATTTCCAGCGCACTGCGCTACGCCACAGCTAGCGTTTTAAACCTTGCGCGCTGAGCGCGCCGCCGCTGAGCGGCGCGCGAGTTTTTTATAACCCCCTCACTCCTCAGCCGGTAGCCCCGGTAGCTCAGCCGGGTAGAGCGCCGGCCACGCGTGGACGCGCCGGAATTGTAAGTTAAACCCGACCAGGGCAGCCGGAGAGGGGGCTCCCCCCACGGAGGACCCGGGTTCGAAGCCCGGCCGGGGCTCCACCCTTCCGGACATGCGCGCGAGAAAGGCTTTATTTGCTGCGTTCGCTACAGTGCCTGCGGCGATGATGATTGACCTGCCGCCCAACCGGTGACGACACTCACGTAAATCTGAGCAGCGCGCATCCCCGAGAAGCGGCGTTTCCCCTACATAAAAGTTGTTGCCTTATAAATGCTCAATAAAGCACTATATATTTGCTAGAAAAAGTTTCATATTGCTTAGGGGGTAGCGGGCGGCGGGGATGCGCGGGGCGAAGGTCAGCGTGAGGGATCTGAGGAAACGCTACGGCGCAGTGAAGGCGCTAGACGGTGTTACGTTCGATGTTGAGAGCGGCGAGTACTTCGTGATTTTAGGGCCTGTGGGCTCGGGTCGGAGCACATTGCTCAAGTGCATCGCCGGCTTGGAGCGCCCCGACAGCGGCGACATACTGTTCGATGGAGAGAGCGTCTTAGGCTTGCCCCCGGAAAAGAGGCTTGCCGGCTACATGCCCCCCGGCTACGCGCTTTTCCCCCACATGACTGTCTGGGAGAACGTGGCTTACGGGCTGTGGATACGCGGGTACCCGCGCAGGGAGGTGGAGGAGCGCGTGGAGGAAGCGCTGAAGCTCGTCGGGCTCCTCCACAGGGCCGACAGCTACCCCCACCAGCTCTCGGGCGGCCAGCGGCAGCGGATCGCCCTAGCTAGAGCGCTAGCCTCTGGCGCCCGCGTGCTCCTCCTCGACGAGCCGCTCACCGCGCTGGACGCGGTCCTGACGCTGGAGGTCCGGAGGGAGGTTAGGCGGTTGGCTAAGAGCTTGGGTTTGACGGTGATCCACGTTACGCACAACCAGGAGGAGGCGATGGCGGTTGCGGATCGTGTCGCGGTGATGAGGAGGGGTAGGGTCGAGCAGGTGGGCTCGCCCGAGGAGGTTTACTTCAACCCCCTCACGCCCTTCGAAGCCAAGTTCGTCGCGGACGCGAACCTCCTACCCGGCAAGCTGGTGGAGGTGGAAGGCGCTAGCGGCGTAGCCGAGGTTGAGGGGCTCGGCCCGGTCAGGGTCCTCCACAGGGGTCTTGCCGCGGGGGCGGAGGTGCTGGTCGCGGTCAGGCCTGAGAGCATCAGGGTCGGCGGCAGCAGGTTCCGGGGCAAGGTGCTTGACCTCTCCCACCTGGGTCACACGCTGAGGCTCTGGGTCGAGGTCGGCAAGCTGAGGCTCCGCGTGGACACGGAGCCGGTCCTCGGCTTAAAGCCGGGCAGCGAGATAACGTTCGACTTGGACGAGCCGCTGCTGGCGTTCGAGTACTCGAGCTGGGAGGGTGAGGGGGTTGAGTAGGAAGGCGCTCGTCGTAACTGGCTTGACGAAGCGTTACCCGGGCGTCACCGCGCTCGACTCCGTGTCGCTGGAGGTCGGGGAAGGCGAGTACTTCGCAGTGATCGGGCCCAGCGGCTCTGGCAAGAGCACGCTGCTCAAGTGCATCGCCGGCTTGGAGCGCCCCGACGGCGGCAGCGTGTACATCTTCGGCAGAAGGGTGGACGGGCTCCCGCCCGAGGAGCGCGGCGTGGGCTTGATCTTCCAGGAAATTTACCTCTTCCCGCACATGACCGCGCGCAGCAACGTGGTTTACGCGGCTGTGGCGAGGGGTGTCGGGCGGGCCGAGGACGTGGCGCGGGAAGCGTTGTCGGCGGTGGGCGTCGAAGTGCGCGCGAGGAGCTTACCGCGCGAGCTGAGCTTGGGCGAGCAGCAGAAGGTGTCCCTAGCGAGGGCCCTAGCGTCCGGCGCTAGGCTGCTGCTGATGGACGAACCCTACGGCTCCATGGACCCGAGGACGGCCGCCCAGCTGAGGTACGAGGTTAGGCGGTTGGCTAAGAGCTTGGGTTTGACGGTGATCCACGTTACGCACAACCAGGAGGAGGCGATGGCGGTTGCGGATCGAGTCGCGGTGATGAGGAGGGGTAGGGTCGAGCAGGTGGGCTCGCCGCTCGAGCTGTACCTGCGGCCCAAGAGCTTGTTCGTGGCGCGCTTTGTTGGAGGGGAAAACAACTTCCTCGAGGGTGAGGTCGTGGGGCGCGACGGCCCCTACGTAGAAGTGGATCTTGGCGTGGGCGCCGTGAAGGCCTTCGGGGACGTCGAGCCCGGACGGGCCGTTGTCGCTGTAAGGCCCGAGAAGCTGAAGTTCGCTGAAAGCGGAGTTCTCGAAGGTCGAGTTGAAGCTAGGGAGTTCTTGGGGAAAGTTTACAAGTACGTGGTGAGGCTGAGGGATGGGAGGAGCGTGCTGGTCAAATCGCGGGAAAGGGTAGCGCAGGGCGCGCCCGTCAAGCTCAGCTTCGACCCGCTTGACGCGGTCGTGTTCCCCTACCCGCCGGAGGGGCTCGCAGAGGCGTTGCGCTATGAGTGAGGGTTTCCTCGATTGGTTCGCGGGGCAGAGGAGGGAGAAGAGTCTGAGGCTGATCGAGCGGCACATGCTCGAGGTTTTACGCTGCGTGAGCTCCCTCCACGAGCTGCTGCGGGAGTGGGCGGGGGGAAGGGCGGACCTGCTGCCGGCATACAACGCCGTCAAAGTCCACGAGAGGGCGGCGGACGAGGTGAGGAGGGAGACGGCTAGGCTCCTCGCCGGCGGCGGCGAGATGGACGCTGTGGAGAGGACCTTCCTGCTCCGCCTGATGGGAAGGGTGGACAGGATAGCCGATTGGGCCCACGAAGCGGCTCGGATCCTGGCAGTGTTGAACGGGCGCGATATCCCTCACGGCGTGAAGGAGGAGTTCCTGAAGTTCGGGCCGAAGCTGGAAGCCGTGGCGGAGGCGACAAGCAAGGCGGTCAAGCTGCTCCGCCAAAGCCCGCTCGAGGCGCTGGAGGCGGCCGACGAGGTGGAGAGGCTTGAGGAGGAGGTCGACAACCTCTACGCGGAGAGCCGGGGGCGCCTGCTCGAGCTCGCTTCCGGCCTCCCAGCTCCCGTCGTCGTCCTGCTGTTCGAGGCGCTGAACGCCCTCGAGAACGCGGCCGACGCGTGCGAAGATTCGTGCGACATCGTCAGGGAGCTCGCGGTGAGGTTCTCATGATTAGGCGCGGCTACCTGATGCTGCTAACCGGCCTGATGGCAGGGCTCTTGCTGGCCGGGGTCCTATCGAGAGCCTACGGCTCGACCGGGGGCGCTAGCTCGATCGGCAGGCCCGAGCGCGTAGACCTCGTGTTCCTGCTCACGAGCGAAAAGGAGGGGTGGGCCAACGCGGTCAAACCGCTCTTCGAGCAGTACTTCTACCGCAAGTACGGCGTGCGGCTCAACCTGGTCCTCTACGTGACCGGCTCGCACGAGACTGTGAACCTGATGCTCAGCGGGAGCGTGAAACCGGACGTTTGGAGCCCCGCTTCCAGCATCTGGATACCGTACTTCGACAAGAAGTGGAGGGAAACACACGGCAATGTTTCGATAGTTGGCGACTGGTACCCCGTTGCCCTGAGCCCGCTTGTCTTGGTCGGCTGGAGCGACATAATCGAGAAGTACAACGTTAGGGGTTTCAGCGACCTCTACAGGCTCGCGCGCTCCGGCGTGGATTTCAAGTACGGGCACCCCGATCCCTTGCTATCCAACGGCGGGGTGATGGCGCTCATGATGGAGTTCTGCGAAGCTGCGAACAAGACGCCGGACCAACTGACGATCGACGACGTGAGGGACCCGCGCGTTCTGGAGATCGTTAAAACTATCGAGTCCAAAGCCGTGTACTACGGGAAATCAACCGGCTTCTTCGGCGCCTGGGCGGTCGACGCCGGTCCTCAGGCGATCACCTTTTTCGCGGTCTACGAGAACGTTGCGCTGAGTTACGCAGCCAAGGCGAGGGCCAAGTGGGAAGTCGGCTTAAAAGCTGTTTACCCGCAGCTGGGCGTACTGTACAGCGACCACCCTGTCGTGATGATAGAAGCCGACTGGGTGGACGACTGGAAGAGGTTGGCGGCGCGCGAGCTGCTGCTCTTCCTCCTCAGGCCGGATATCCAGCAGCTCGCCCAGCAGTACGGTTTCCGCCCGGTCAACCCCCTCGTGCCGTTGGACGAAAGCGTGTTCAACGAGGGTAACGGGGTCTTGCGCGAGATAAAGTCAAAAGCCCTCAAGCCCCCGAGCGGCGAGGTACTAGAAGCCCTTTTCGAGATATGGACGGAGGTGAAGAACCCGGGAGTTTAGTGTAAGGTGAAGGCCGTGGGCTTTCTATCTGCGCGGTACCGCGGGCGGGGTCCGCTGAGCGCCGCGTACGTGGCGGTCGTGCTTGCAGCGGTCGCGCTACTGGTGCTGGCTCCTCCGCTCTACGTGGTGGTGTACGTATTGACTCACGCGGAAGCGGTGGTGAGGGAGGCGTTCCAACACTACCTCATCGGCTCCGCTTACTGGCAGATGATAACCAGGGCTCTCCTGCTCTCGCTGAGGCTAGCGCTCGCAACGCTGGCCGTAGACCTGGCTCTGGGCCTACCGCTCAGCTACCTGATAGCGAGGCGGAAGCTAAAGGCTAGCGCGCTCGTTGAAAACCTGGCTACCCTGCCGCTCGTCCTGCCGACTTCGGCCTTCGGCTTCGCTGCGCTGATGGCGTGGAGCAGCCCACTCGGCATCTCCTCGCTCTTCGGGCAGCGAGCGGCGCTGATACCGCAGGACGCGGTGCTGCCGGTGGTCGAAGTCCCGGTGCTGCTGTTGATAGTGCACGTGGCTTTGACGCTCCCCTACCTCGTGAGACCCCTTGTCGCGACCCTCGAGACGCTGGGGGAAGCGTACGAGCTTGTTTCGAGGTCGCTGGGAGCTCCCATCCTAACCACGTTCAGGAGGGTCGTGCTCCCGCTGATCGCGCCCAGCCTCGTGACGGGTTCCGCGCTAGCTCTCACGCGGTCGCTGGGCGAGACGGGCGCCACCCTGATAGTGGCCGGTGTCAACTTCCCCGCGAGCGTGGCGATCGTCAGGCTGGTCGGCGCGCTCAAGATGGGCCTCGCCAGCCTGCTGGCTAGCCTGCTCGTGGCTTCGGCGCTCTCCCTCGTGCTGCCGGCGGAGCTTCTCTCGAAGAGGGCTGCGCTCAGGGCCGAAGTGAGGGGCACGCGCTTGGAGAAAGCCCTCGTGCGCGTCGAGCGCAAGCTGTCTTCGAGCGCGCTGCTGTCTAGGCTCGCCAAGGCAACCCTCGCATCCGTTCTCGCGATCCTGTTGCTGGCTCCAATAGCGGTTATAGTCAAGATGCTGGTGGAGTACTGGTCGTGCGACCCCTACACCGGCAGGGTGGAGGGCGGGGTTCTCTACCAGGTTTTCGGGCCGGCCGGTTATTGGCCGCGCATCGTTAGGGCGGCTGCCAACTCGTTCCTCGTGGCGTCTCTGGCCACGCTCACGGCCGTCTACCTCTCGATCCTCCTTTTCGCGGCGGTCCGGCGCACGAAGCTCCTACCACTGGTGCGGGCCCTGATCAAAATCCCGCTCATCGTGCCGACGAGCGCCACAGGCCTCTCGGCGCTGCTGCTTTACGGCGAGAGCGGGCTGAACCTCGTCCAGCCCGGCATATGGCTCACGTTGCTCGTGCACGTGTCCTTCACAACGCCCGTAGTCTTCGAAACCCTGATCTCGACGTACGAGAGCCTCGAGGTGGACCCGCTCGAGGAGGTGGCGAGAACGCTGGGCGCAACCCCGTACGACGCGCTCGAAACCGTGACCCTCCCCGTCCTGAGGCGCGGCATCGTCGCGGGCGCCGTGCTCGCGTTCCTAGGCTCCCTGGGCGAGACGGGCGCCACGATGATGGTCATGGGCAGGGACGAGATGCTCACCGTGCTCATCGTGAACATGGCTGAAGCGATGGCGGTTCCAGCCGCCCTCTTCACGTCAGCGCTCCTTCTGCTTTATGCGCTAGCGGCGCTCCTCCTGCTCCGCACGTTCGTACGCTAGCGCGCACCACCTCTTTCTACCCGGTAAACCTGAGGGAGTCTCGGTCCGCCGGAGCTGCCCTCCGTAGCGATTTTCACAAAAATCTTTAAGCCCCTAGCCTCTGCTCCTCCCCGGGCCGGTAGCTCAGCCTGGAAGAGCGACGGGCGCGGCTCGGCCGCGGTCGAAGCTTTTAACCCGGAGGACCCGGGTTCAAATCCCGGCCGGCCCGCCACCCCTCCTCGCTGCGCGCGAAAGGATCTTAGCGCAGCTCGCGCGGGGGGGCGCGGTGGGATCGTGAGGATCTGGCCCCAGTGCGTGCCGTGCATCTACAGCGCGCGCGCTAGGGAGCTGCTGGACGCGAGGAACCTGTCCGGCGAGGAGAAGGTTTACGCTCTCGCGGCTCTAGCGGCTGAGCTGTCGCGCGCCAACCCCCACTCCTCGACCATCAGGCTGGCTAGCGACACGTACAGGTTCGTCAAGCGGAAAGCGCGGGACCCTGACCCGTACCGGGACTACAAGCGGGAGAGCAACAGGATCGTGAAGGAGAGGCTGCTGCCGCTCCTCGAGGAGAGGGTTAGCCGCTTGGCCGGCTACGAGCGTTTCCGCGCCCTCTTGCTGGCGTCGATCGCCGCGAACTCCCTCGACCCCGGCGTGCCGGGCTACGAGAAGCTCGAGGTGCGTTTAGACGTCGAGTTGGGCAGGGATGACAGCAGAGAGGCCTACGAGCTCCTGCGCGGAGCGCGCAGGGTCACGTACGTACTGGACAACGCGGGGGAAGCGCTCGTGGACCTGGAGGTCGTGAAGCTCCTCCGGAGCATGGGCCTCGAAGTGTGGGTTTTGGCGAAAAGCCGCCCGTACCAGAACGATGTGACGGTCGACGAGGCTGTGGAGCTGGGCTTCTCCGGGTACGCCAGGGTGGTGGGAACCGGTAGCGACGCCGCGGGGCCTCTGCCGGGCGAGCTCTCGGAAGAAGCCGTGGTGGCTCTTACGGAAACCGACGTCGTCCTGGCGAAGGGCATGGCCGTGTTCGAAGCGTTCGAAGAGTGGGCGCCGCCCAAGCCTGTCGTGCACGTGCTGCGCGCCAAGTGCGCTCCCGTGGCAGCGGCCGTTGGGGTCGGCGTCGGCGAGGGCGCTATCGCTCTCCGCAAGCCCGCGCGGCGCTGAGCTTTTTCTTGAACGAGTGGTGCATAAGCCCCCTGCTACCACCTTCAACCGTGCTCTCCGGCAGCGAGATCAGGAGGCTGATCGCCGCAGGGAGGCTGGTGATTGAGCCCTTCGACCCGGAGCTCGTTAGGGAGAACGGGATCGACCTGAGGATAGGGGACGAGGTCGCGGTGCTCCTAAACAACCCCACGCCGCTGGATCCGGACAGGCTGCGGGAAACCGACCTGAGGGAATACTACAAGGTGACGAAGCTGGACTCGAGCTTCGTCCTCCAACCCTACATGAAGGTGCTGGTCTCGACCTTGGAGTACGTGAAGATGCCGGACGACGTCGCCGGCCTCATCGAGCTGAGGAGCACCTTCGCCCGCCTCGGGCTCTCGATACCGCCCACCGTCATCGATGCGGGGTTCGAGGGGCAGATCACGCTGGAGGTGCACGGCGGCGCGTTCCCCGTTGTCCTCAAGAGGGGCGCCAGGTTCGCGCACGTCGTCTTCTTCCGCGTGGAGGGGGAGCCCGTCCCCTACAGGGGCAGGTACCAAGGCCAGCGCGGGGTTACGCTCCCTCGCTAGCGCGCGCTCTACTGCAGGAGAAAGCCTAAGGCGTCGTCGACGACCCTAGGATCGAGCTTCTCGTACCGCTCGGTGGAGCCTACATCGTACCAGAAAGCGTCGGTTAGGTATCCTTCAACCCTGAGGCCGCTACGGATCAGCTCGGGGACGAAATCCCTCATCAAGTCGATCTCGCTCTGCGCTTTCGCCAGCCGCTCGAGGTGTTTGAGCGCGTCAACTTTGACGGCGAAGACCCCGATGACGACGGGCTTCCCGAGGGGGGGCTTCTCCTCCAGCTCCACGATCCTAGTCCCCTCGAGCCTTGCTACGCCGACGCTTACCGAGTAGTTCGTCGAGAGCGCGATCGTCGCTGCAGCGTCGGTGTCCCAGTGCCGCTCGAGCATGTCGGTCAGGTCGAGGTTCGTGAGGATGTCGCCGTAGTACACCAGCACGTCGTCGTAGCCGTCGAAGACCCCGTTGCGCAGGGCGTTGTAGAGTGCGCCACCATTACCGCGGTAGCTGGGGTCGTCCCTCACGTACTCGAGCCTCACGCCGAAGCGCCCTCCGTCGTCGAAGTAGTTCATAATCTGCTCGGCCTTGTAGTTCACTAGCAGCGCGATGTCTGTTACATGGTGGTAGCGCAGCAGGCGTATGACGTACTCGAGCAGCGGTTTCTGGCGCGAGCCGACGGGGATCATCGCCTTCTGGAAGTAGTACGTCAGAGGCCTGAGCCTAGAACCCGTACCGCCGCAGAGGACCGCGCCCTTAACCCTCCTTTGCATCGCTGGGGTCGGCGCCGGGCACGCCAATAACTTTTACGCAGTTGGCGTGCGGCGAGCCGAACCCGCGCGAACCGCTAATATAGGGACTCGGGCTCGGGAGCTAGTGCGCGTGCTAGTGACCGGCGGCGCCGGCTTCATCGGGAGCCGTCTCGTGGCCCGCCTAGCTCGGGAGGGGGAGGAGGTGGTGGTGCTAGACGACTTCTCGAGGGGGAGCGAGGCGAACCTGAAGGGGCTTGAGGGCACGGTCCGAGTGGTCCGGGGCGACGTGCGCGACCCCCGCTCAGTCGGGGAGGCTGCGCGGGGCGCGGAAGGGGTGGTGCACCTGGCTGCGCTCATCGACGTGGCCGAGTCGGTGGAGAAGCCCGACCTTTACTTCGACGTCAACGTGCGCGGGACGCTGAACGTCCTCGAGACTGCCCGCAGCGCGGAGGTGCTCGTTTTCGCCTCGAGCGCGGCCGTGTACGGCAACCCAGTGAGGCTGCCTATCGCTGAGGACCACCCGCTCCGCCCGCTCTCACCCTACGGCGCGACGAAAGTGGCGGGGGAGGCGCTCGTCCACGCGTACGCAGCTGCTCGCGGCTTCCGGCCGGTCATCCTCAGGCTCTTCAACGTCTACGGCCCTAAGCAGAGCAGAGCGTACGCCGGCGTCGTGACGGAGTTCGTGAAAAGGGTGCTGAGGGGCGAACCCCCGCTGATCTACGGTGACGGCACGCAGAGCAGGGACTTCGTGTTCGTCGACGACGTCGTGGAGTACCTCGTTAGAGCCCTGCGCATGGAGGAGGTACGCGGTATCTACAACGTGGGTAGCGGGAAGGCCGTGAGCGTGCTGGAGCTCGCCGAGCTGGTGGCGAAGGTCCTGGGGAGGCCGGAGCTGAAGCCGGTCCACGCGCCGCCGCGCCCGGGCGACATCAAGCACTCGGTCGCCGACATCTCCAGGGCGGTGAGGGACTTCGGCTACAGGCCGAGGGTCGCGCTGGAGGAGGGGTTGAGGGTGACGGCTGAAGCTCTCGCGGCTGAGCTCCGGGCGCGCTAGCTTCCGTCGCGCTCGAGCGAAAAGGTTTTCGAGGGGATCTTCGCGCCGAACTTCAGGTGCGAAACTTGAAAGCTGTGATACTCGCCGCTGGGCTGGGCACGCGCTTGCTCCCCTACAGCAAGGAGATGCCGAAGGAGATGCTTCCGGTATTCTCCGCCGAGGGCGGTAAGGTGGTGCTGAAGCCGATACTCCAGGCGGTGTTCGAGCAGCTCTACGAAGCCGGCGTGCGCGACTTCTGCTTCGTCGTCGGCAGGGGCAAGAGGGCTGTCGAGGACCACTTCACGCCCGATTGGGACTACGTGGAGTTCCTCGAGAGCAAGGGCAAGCGCGAGGAGGCGAGGATGCTGAGGCGCTTCTACGAGATGGTCCAAAGCTCGAACATCGTCTGGGTCAACCAGCCGATCCCGCGGGGGACGGGGGACGCCTTAGCGCAGGCGAGGCGCTTCGCCGGCGACGGCTACTTCTTCGTGGCGGCTGGCGACAACATCTTCGTCGGAGAGAACGTCGCGCTGAAGCTGCTGGAGCTCCACAAGGAGCTGGGGGGCGCGGCGATAGCTGGGAAGAGGGTCGAGGATCCGAGAAAGTACGGTGTCTTGATCGGGCGCCCGGTAGCCGACCGCGTCGTTAAGCTCGAGAGGATCGTGGAGAAGCCCAGCGAGCCGTTGAGCAACCTGGTGAACACCTCGCTCTACCTGCTGCCGCCTAGGATCTTCGAAGCGCTCGAGGAGTGCGGGCCGAGCCCCCGGGGGGAGATCGAGCTCACGGACGCGGTCCAGAAACTCATCGAGTGGGGCGAAGAGGTGTACGCCTACGACGTCGGCGACACATTCTGGGTGGACGTGGGAACTCCCGAAACGTACCTGAACGCGCTGCTGCTCTCCTTGAGCGCCTGCAACGATGCCTCGTTGATGCAAAAAGCGTACAAAGCATTGAGCCTGAAAAGATAGAGGTGGTAACGCGGAAGAGCTCAGTAGTCGAAGAGGGGGGCTAGCTCGAGAGCTCTGCGCTGAGCCGTCTCTACCTCCTCCCTGCTCGGCGGGGTAACGCGCAACCTTGCCGCCGTCTCTACCACCACCCGGTAAACGACCTCGAGCGGCCTCAAGGGTAGCTCGAGGGGCGTGTGAACGCCGGCTTCAACGAGCAGCTCCGCCAGCTCCGGCTCCGCGACGCGGCACATATCCGCTATCCTGACCAGCTTCAAGACGTCGCCCTCGCTCACGCCAGCCGCCCGAGCCAGCCTCCTGCGCTCGCGGGCGGTTAGCGCAAGCTCGACCAGCTCCCACAGGCTGCTTACGCCCAGCTTCCTGAGAGCGAGCACAACGCGCCGGTCGACGAAGCGGAGGCGCTCGATGCTCAGCCCGGCGCTCACAGCTTGGCTCAGAGCGCGCGATTTTAAGGCTGTTTGCAGCGGGCAGCCCGCTACCCGCTTCCACGCTTTCCCCATCGCGAGGATCGCGAGCGAAAAGCTTATCCGGGGGCGGGTCCGCGCGCCCCGACAGACGGATGAGGAGGGGGGTCCTCGCAGCGGTTATCGCGGCCGTCATCGTAGCGGGGGCTCTATCTACTTACTTCCTGCTCTATCTGCCGAGCCAGCGCCGCGGGAAAGTGAAGACTGTGGTTTACGCGTACCTAGATAAGATCACGGGGATCGACCCCTCGATCGAGGACGACACGGGCATCGTTGTCATAGGCTCGGTGTACGAGACGCTGCTCAGGTACGACCCGATCAGGAACGTGACGGTCCCCGTGCTCGCGGAGAGCTGGGAGAGCAGCGAGAACGGGACCGTCTGGGTCTTCAGGCTGCGCAGGGGGGTCGTGTTCCACGACGGAACCCCCTTCAACGCGACCGCCGTGAAGCTCTCGATCGAGCGGGCCCGGGACGTCTACCGCGAAACCGGTAGGGGTTGCGGCTACATATGGGACGCGGTTGAGGAAGTGGAGGTGGTCGACGATTACACGGTGAGGATCAAGCTCTCCTACCCGCAGAGGCTCGACCTTATGGCGGCAGCCAGCTACTCTGCCTACGTGTTCAGCCCCTCGGCGCTAGCTAAGGCCGGAGCGAAAGGCCCCCTTGACCCCAAGCTGGAGGAGTGGTTCAACAGCGGCAACGACGCGGGCAGCGGCCCCTACTACGTGGAGTACTACAGCCCGGAGAGCGAGGTGAGGTTGAGGAAGTTCGAGAAGTGGTGGGGCTGGAGCCTCGTGAACAACCCGGACGCCCCGGACGTGGTCGTGATAAAGATCCGGCCGGACCCCCTCGACCAGTACAACGGGCTCCTCGCCGGCGAGATTGACATCGCCTCAAGCGTCCCGCGCGCTAACGTCCGCGACCTCGCGGCTAGAGGCTTCAAGGTGATCAACCTGACGACGTTCCACAACTACATCCTGCTGCTGAACGTGAGGCGCTACCCCACGAGCGTGAGGGAGTTCAGGCTAGCGCTGCTCCACGCGATACCGTGGGACGAGATCGTCAACGTGGCGCTGAAGGGCTTCGGCAAGCTCGGCAGCGGGATCCTGCCCCACGGCTTCCCGGGCCACGTGGAGGGTCTCAGGTACTCGTACAACCTGACCCTCGCCAGGGAGTACCTGAAGAGGTCGGGAGTCGGGCCCGGCGCTACGGTGGAGTTCGTCTACCAGTCCGACTACGAGGAGAACGAGGCGTTCGCGCAGCTGCTCAAGTCGCGGCTCGCCGAGCTGAACATCACGGTGGTGCTGAAGCCGATGCCGTGGACGGCCGTGAAGGACGCCGGGAAGGAGGTGTGGACGAACCCGGACGCGGCGCCGCACCTCATCATCAGCGACTGGTGGCCCACGATGCCCTCGCCCTACGACTACCTGTACAGCCTGCTCCACAGCGAATCCACGGAGTGGAACTGGGCCGGCTACAACAACACCGAATTCGACGAGCTGATTAGCAGGGCGTACGAGCTGGAGGGGGCCGACTACGCCGAAGCGTTGCGGCTATACGCCGAGGCCCAGAGGATCGTGCACGAGGAGGGGGTCGCCGCGAACCTGTGGGACGAGGTGCGCCCCTTCGTCGTCGGCGGTAGGGTGGAGGTGCCGGAAAACGCGCTGAACCCGCTGTACATGTTCGTCATCCGCTTCGAGTACGTCAGGGTGAAGGAGTAGGCGCGATGCCGCTGAGCCTCAACTACCTGGTTAAGCGGCTTCTCTGGAGCGTCGCGGTTCTCGTCGGGGTGGTAGTCTTCTCCTACGTCGTGATAATCCTCTCGCCCGGCGACCCCGCGGTCAAGTGGGCTGGCAACCCCCGAGGCCCCGGGGCGGCTAAGGCGGTCGAGGAAGCGAGGAGGGAGCTGGGCCTCGACCTGCCGCTGCACCTTCAGGTGCTCAACTTCCTCAAGATGGTGCTCACCGGGGACCTAGGTTACTCCATCGCGTACCGGCAACCCGTTTTCGCGGTGCTCACCCGAAACCTCGCCGCGACGCTCGAGCTGCTCTTCGCGGCGTACCTCATCGGCGTGCCCCTAGGCTCGCTGCTGGGGGTCGCCGCAGCGATGCGGCGGGGCGGGAGCGTCGACGGCCTCCTCCAAACCCTCGGTTTAGCGCTCGCGAGCACGCCGACCTTCTGGCTGGGGATGGCGGTATTCGCCGTCCTGTTCTCCGCGGGCTTCCCCGCCTACGGGCGCGTCAGCACGGGGCTCGCGCTCGCGACGGGCTTCCAGGCGATCACCGGCTTCTACCTGCTCGACGCCCTCCTCCAGCTAAACGCCCCCGTCTTCTTCGACGCCCTCGCGCGCCTGCTACCGCCCGCGCTAGCGGTGGCGGCGTACCCCACCGGCCTGTGCTTGAGGCTCTCGAGAGCGCTCGTCGCGGACGCGCTGCTCGAGGAGTACGTGCGGGCGGCGGTCGCGTGGGGGGTTAAGCGGCGGGTGGTGGTGTGGAAGTACGCGTTTAGGGCCGCTCTACCGGGTCTCGTCCAGGTCGCCGGCACAGCCTTCGCCTACAGCCTCATCGACGCGATGGTCGTCGAGTACGTGTTCGGCCGCGAGGGGCTCGGCCGCCTGCTCTTCGACGCCATCGCCTTCAGCGACTTCAAGCTGGCCGTCGGCTTACTCGTGCTCGTCGCCGCCTTCTACCTGGCGGTCAACACGCTGGCCGACGTCGCGCAAGCTCTCATCGACCCTAGGGTGAGGCTATGAGCGCGCTGAGGGGGCGCTTCAACAGCGCGGCTGGCTTCCTGGACCTGGCTAGGAGAGCGTGGAGAAGGAGCACCCGCTTCAGGGCGGGCTCGCTGCTGGTGGCGGCGATGGTCGCCATGGCGGTGCTGGGCCCCTACGTAGCCCCCTACCCCTCGGACGGGTGGGGGCTCGTGCCGCGCAACGCCGCAGAGAGGGCGGGTAAGCCGCCGTGCCCCGAGTTCCCCTTCGGCACCGACAACCTGGGGAGGGACGTCCTGTCGAGGGTGCTCGTGGGGGCTAGGCTGGCGCTCCTGCAGATCGCGCTCGTAGTTTCGGTCAGCTTGGCGCTGGGCCTCTTCGTGGGGGTTTGCGCGGCGTACTACAGAGGCCCTGTGGAGGCGCTGCTGAACTACGCTGCCGAAGTCTTCCTGGCGCTCCCGGCGATGGTCATCGCCCTAGCGCTCCGCCTGGCGCTGGGGCAGGGCTTTCACGTGGTCGTAACCAGCTTGATCCTCTCCTGGTGGCCGTGGTACGCTAGGAGCTCGTACGTTTACGCCCGAGCAGTGGTCGAGATGGAGTACGTGCTGCTGGCCCGCCTAGCGGGGGTACCCGATAGGACGGTGCTGCTCAGGCACGTGGTCGTGAACGTCCTGCCGCCGGTCCTCGTCCAAGCGATCACGGACCTCGGGAGCGTGCTCCTAGAAGCTTCGGCCATAAACTTCCTCGGGCTGGGCCTACCCCCGGACGCGCCGGATTGGGGGATAGTGGTCCAGAACGGCTTCAAGTACATCGTCTCGATGCCGTGGGTCAGCATGTTCCCCGGCGCCTTCATACTGGCGACGGCGCTGGGCTTCAGCTTAGTCGGCGACAGCTTGAGGGAGGAGATGGACCCGAAGATGCGTAGGAGGTGGAAGCTGTGGTTCTAGCAGTTGAAGCGAAAAAGTTGAGCGTGGGCTACGAGGAGTCGGACGAGCTCCTCTGGGCGGTGAGAGAGGTGAGCTTCGAAGTTCGCGAAAGTGAGGCGTTCTGCATCGTCGGCGAAAGCGGCTCGGGCAAGTCCACGGTCGCTAGCGCGATCGCGGGAATCCTGCCGCCGCACGGGGTGACGGACGGCGAGCTCCGCGTTGGGGGGCGGGTCGTCGTGAAGGGGAACGAGCGGGACTACGAAGGGGTTAGGGGGCGTCTTGTCACGTACGTGCCTCAGAGCCCGGGCGCGAGCCTGAACCCGTACCTGGAGATCGGCGACCAGTTCTACTACGTGCTGAGCAGCCTCTACGGTCTCAGCCGCAGGGAGGCGGTGGAGAAGGCGCGCGCATACCTCAGGATGGCCGGTCTCGAGCCCGATGCGGTGCTGGACCGCTACCCGCACGAGCTGAGCGGCGGGATGCAGCAGAGGGCCGCGATCGCCCTGGCCCTTTCCACGGGGGCTCGGATCCTGGTGGCGGACGAGCCCACCTCTTCGCTGGACGCCCACTTGAGGCTGCAGATCGTGGAGCTGCTCAAGAGGCTGCGCGCCGAGGCGGGGTTGACCCTCATCTTCATCACCCACGACATGCTGCTCGCCGGAGCCCTGAGCGAGAGGGTGGCCGTGATGTACGCAGGCCGCCTCGTGGAGCTCGGTCCCACGCGGGAGGTCTTAAGGAAGCCCCTCCACCCGTACACCTCGATGCTCATCGAAAGCGTCCCGGTGCTGGGGGTCAAGCGCCCCCTGAAGGCGTACACGGGGGAGCCGCCAAGCCCCGGCGAGCCCAGCGGGGGGTGCCCCTTCTACGAGCGGTGCCCCTTCAGGCTCGAGGTGTGCGCCTCGGAGAACCCGCCCGCTAAGGGGGTGGGTGAGTCGCGCCGTGTCGCGTGCTGGCTCTTCTAGCCCGGCGATCGAGCTGAAGGGGGTCAGCGCGGGCTACCTCGTAGCTGAGGGGCTGAAGTCGCTGAGGAGGAAGTACGTTGAAGTCCTGCGCGGCGTTAGCCTCAGGGTGGGCAGGGGCGAGCGCTTGGCGGTGATCGGCGAAAGCGGCTCGGGCAAGACGACGCTGCTGAAGGTTGTGCTGGGCCTCCTGAGGCCGGTAAAGGGCGATGTGGTGGTGCTTGGCCACCGCATCTACGACATCCCAGAGAGGGAGCGGTGGAAGGTGACCAGTAGGATGGGTTACGTGCCCCAAGACCCCTTCAGAGCCCTCAACCCGAGGCTCAGGGTGGCGGACATCGTCGCGGAGCCCCTGACAAGGCTGCGCCTTCCGGAGAGCGAGAAGCGGGAGCGCGTGCGCGCAGCGATCAAGATGGTCCAGCTCCACGAGAGCGTGCTCGAGTACTACCCGTCGAGGCTCAGCGGGGGGATGATGCAGCGAGTCCTCATAGCGAGAGCCGTGGTTCACGAGCCGGAGCTCCTGCTGCTCGATGAGCCGACCTCGGCGCTCGACGTGTCCACTCAAGCTCAAGTGATCAACTTGCTGAACAGCATCCAGGAAAGGCTCGGGTGCGCGATGGTCGCTGTCACGCACGACCTGGCGGTAGCCCAGTACCTAGCCGACAGAGCGGTGGTGCTCTACAGGGGCGTTGTCGTTGAAGAGGGGCCGCTCGATGAGATCGTGCGAAGCCCGAAGAGCGAGCACGCGCGAGCGCTGGTGGCCAGCTACTCTCTCGGCTCCCCCGCCCTGCTAGGGAATG